>JBARDN010000217.1:0-31444 GCA_049795175.1 Binataceae bacterium (SeqCode)
CCACCTGACCGCGTTCATGAACAATCTGTGCTACCAGAAACAGAACTGGCAACATGACGCCGAAGTGCGCCAGTTGCCACGATGCGACCGGAACGCTCGCCGACCGGCCGTCCCGTCAATCTTCGCTGATCGCGGCGGCCTTTCCTGATTGGTTTGAATCGCCTGGCGCCCTAATCTTCCATCCGCCGTTTCCGGTTAGTTCCAGGTTTCTATTGTGATACTGCGCGAGGCTGGTGCGATGGCCGACGCTGACCAGAACGATCGGGCTCTCGATTAGGCGCTGATAGAGCATCGTTTCGTTGGCCGGGTCGAGTGCGCTGGTCGCCTCGTCAAGGAACGCGAAGCGCGGCAGGTTGAGTATCAGGCGCGCGAACGCGAGACGCTGCTGTTCGCCTTGCGATAGAACCTCGGCCCAGTTGCGCTCGGCATCGAGGCCGCCGACGCGCGCGGGCAGATCGGCGAGATTCACCTCGGCCAGCACACGATGCAGATCGTCGTCGCCGGCTCCCGCCGCGCGCGGATAGCATAGCTGCGCGCGCAACGAACCCAGAATCATGTAGGGCCGCTGCGGCAGAAACATCATGTCGTCGAGTGGCGGACGCACGATTCGGCCGCTGCCTGTGCGCCAAATTCCCGCGATCGCGCGGGTCAGCGAAGTCTTTCCGACGCCGCTTGGTCCCGAGATGAGCAGGCGCTCACCATCTTTGACCTCGACCGAGAGATTCTCGACCAGTTGGGTTTGTCCGTCCGGAGTCTTGAGCGAGACATCTTCGAGCACGATACGCTGCTCCTCGACGATCTCGATTCCGGCGCTGGCTTCGGCCACGCGCGCATCGTCACACGCCTCGAGATAGGTTGCGAGTCGATTCACCACCGTGGCGTAGCTGGTCAGTCCCTGAAAATCGCTGATCACAAGAGCGAGGGTGCCCTTGACCGCGCCAAAGGCAGTCACCGCCTGAATGATTTGTCCCATCTGGATCTTATGCGAGAAATACACGCCCGCCAGCACGATCCACGGCACCACGTTGACCGAGTTGTCGTACGCGGTCTGCACGAAGCCCAAGTATAGCTGCCACTGAAGCAGGTTCTTGAAATTCGAGACCACCCATCCGAAGCGGCGGCTCAGCTCGCGATGCTCCTGCGTTTCGCCGCCGTACATCGCGATCGATTCCGCATTGTCGCGCACATGAACCAGGTCAAAGCGGAAGTCCGCCTCGTAGCGCTCCTGATTGAAATTGATCATGATCAGGCGGCGTCCCACGATGACGGCGGCGTAGGTGCCGATAATCGAATAGGCGATCAGCGAGAGCGCCAGCCAGTGCGAGATCGTCCACAGGATTCCGAAGAACGCACCCGCCATCACGACCGAACCTACCACGTTGTTTATGTAGCTGAGGGTCGAGCTGGTGAACGAGTTGAGATCCTGTTGGATGCGCTGGTCGGGATTGTCGATCTTGCCGTCGAGGTTCATCTGGTAAAAGGCATGATGGCCGAATCCCGCGCCGACGAACCACTCGGTCATCCATTCGCGCCAGAGAATCTGGAGCCTGCCAATCAGGTAGGGCAGGAATGGGTAAACCACGATGACGAAACAGATCCAGATGAAAGTGACCATAAGCAGGAAGTGAAATCGCTTCTGATCGTATTTCTGCAACGCATCGATCACGTCGCGGCTGATATAGCTGAAGACCGCGGAGAACCCGACGAACAACAGAATCATCACGAGCACGACGGCCAGCAGGCTGCGGCCCTTGCGCTTCTGATCCGAAACCCAGAACGGTTTCGCGAGCCGCCATACCCGATGCCAGAAGACTCGGTCAAACCTATCCATTGAGTTCACAGGGATACCTCGTCAGGCGAGCGCAAATCGGCTTCGCTACAAATCTGTTGGTGGGTAACGCAGCAGGCGCGAGCAAAAGTTAATCGATCTCGTGCGCGAGGACTCCGCCGAACGAGGCGAGCGGCCGCGATCGGCCGCCCGCACTTCGGAGGTGCGATTTAGGTCTGCGGCTTGGATGCGATCGCGCCGGATTTGCGCAGCCCCTCGAGATCTCCGGCGCTGAAACCCCACTCACCGAGTGCTTGTTCCGTATGCTCGCCCGGCCGCGCGGGTGGACGCTGGATCTTGCTCGGCGTGCGGCTGAATCGCGGTGCCGGGCCCGGTTGGGTGACACCGCCGCTTTCGACGAAAGTGCCGCGATGCCGGTTGTGCGGATGATGCGGAGCCTCGTCCATGCTCAGAACCGGCGCGAAGCAGATGTCGCTGCCCTCCATGATCGCGCACCATTCGTCGCGCGTCTTGGTCAGAAACAGCGCCTTCAGCCGCTGCTTCATTTTCGGCCACGACGCACGATCGTTCTGGCGCGGCAACTCCTGTCCCTTGAGGCCCGACAGGCGCAGCAGTTCGTCATAGAACTTGGCTTCGATTGAACCGATCGCGACGTGCTTTGCGTCCTTGGTCTCGTAAACTTCGTAGTAGTGCGCTCCCGTGTCGAGAATATTTTCGCCACGCTTATCGTTCCACACGCCCGACAATCTCAGGCCGTAGATCGCGGTCATCAGCGACGCCGCTCCATCGACCATCGCCGCATCGACCACCTGGCCCTTGCCCGACTTCTGCGCCTCGAGCAGTCCCGCCACGACGCCGAGCGCCAGGTACAGCGCGCCTCCGCCAAAGTCGCCAACCAGGTTGAGCGGAGGAACCGGCGCGTCGCCCTTGCGCCCAATACTGTGCAGCGCACCCGACAGCGCGATGTAGTTGATATCGTGGCCAGCGGCGTGCGCGAGCGGACCCTCTTGTCCCCATCCCGTCATGCGCCCGTAGATCAGGCGCGGATTGCGCTTAAGGCAATGCTCGGGGCCGAGGCCGAGCCGTTCGGTCACGCCGGGACGAAAGCCCTCGATCAGCGCGTCGGCTTTCTCGACCAGTTTCAGCACCGCCTCGATCGCCTCGGAACGTTTGAGGTCGAGCGCGACCGAGCGGCGTCCGCGATTAAGCAGGCTGTACTTGGTCTCCATCGCAATGCCGAGCGCCGCGTCCGCGGTGCGGTCGATACGCAGCACGTCGGCGCCCATGTCCGACAGCAGCATCGCGCACATCGGCCCCGGACCGATCCCGGCGAGTTCTATTATCTTGTAGCCTGACAACACTCCCATGATTCACCTCGTATGCTCGTGCGCACGCTTGCCGCGCCGCGAAGATCGGTTTTGATCCCCCGGGCCGTGCTTGGCACGGTATCCCTTCTCTCTAGTATAGATTCAAGAGAACATCACGGGGCAAAGAGCGAATAAATGATGGCGCCAACAATGCCGCGGCTGCATCTCGAAGGGCGATGGTTCGTCGACGAATCCGGACGGCGCGTGATTCTGCGCGGCGTCAACCTCGGCGGCGACTGCAAGGTCCCCTATCCGGAAGGCGGCACCAACTTCCCGTCGGACTTTTCGGACCATCGCGAGGTCTCGTTCATCGGACGTCCGTTTCTATTGAACGAAGCCAAGGAACATTTTGCGCGGCTTAACCATTGGGGCTTCAATTGCGTGCGGATGCTGACCACGTGGGAAGCCGTCGAGCATCGCGGACCGGGAGAATTCGACGCCGATTACCTCGACTACTACGCCGAGCTATGCCGCCGCGCGGGCGAGTTCGGGCTCTATGTCTTCGTCGATTTTCATCAGGACGTCTGGAGCCGGATGAGCGGCGGCGACGGCGCTCCGTGCTGGATGTTCGAGAAGGTCGGAATCGACTACCGCCGAATTGGCGAGTCGGAATCCGCGCATGTGATGCAAAATCTCTACGACTACGTGCGCGGCGGGCGTCAGGAGGATCACTATCCGACGATGAGCTGGTCGCAGAACGCACACTGGCCGGCCAACGGGATCATGTGGACGCTGTTTTTTGCGGGCAACGACTTCGCACCCGGCCTCATCATCGACGGGCTCAACGTCCAGGACTACATGCAGGAGCACTACCTTGCGGCGCAGGCCGAGATCGCGCGCCGCGTGCGCGATCTTCCCAATGTGATGGGGTTCGACACGCTGAACGAGCCGCACGAAGGATGGATTGGGCACTCGCTCAGCTATCGCCATCTCGGGCCGAGCGAAGAGAATCCGTTTCCTGCGTCCGCCGGCCTCGCATGGTCGCCGATCGACGCGGCGCTGGTCGCGCACGGAGTAAGCCGAAAAATCCCAGTGCTCGGATACGACAAGGCGCTCAAGCGCACGGTTGTCCGGCGCGAACGCACGATCAATGAGCGCGGCGTATCGGTTTGGCAGGAAGGCCGCGTCGATCCATTTGAGCAGGCGGGCGCGTGGCGGCGCGGCGCCGACGGCAGCTATGAGATTCTGCGCGAGGATTTTTTCCAGCGCGTCGGCGATCGCAAGATCAGCTTCATCGAGGACTACATGGGTCCGTTTTTCACCCGCGTCGCCGAAAATATGCGCAAGATCAATCCGGACTGGATCCTGTTCGCGGAACTCGATCCGCTTTCGGGTTTCCTCGGACCAGGTTTTCCGGCCGAGACTCCCAAAAACAGCGTCAACGCGGGACATTGGTACGATATCGTGACGCTGGGCACCAAAACTTTCCGCACCGATTTGAGCCTGGACGCGATGACCGGCGAGACGGCTGCCGTCGCGGCGCAGATTCAGACTCGCTACGAGCAGCAGCTCGGGCGGCTCGCGAAGACCTCGGAGAAAATCGGCGACGGAGTGCCGACGATGGTCGGCGAGTTCGGAATCCCATTCGACTTAAACGGCGCTGAGGCTTATCGCGCCTTCCGCGGCGGCGACCGCAGCTCAACTCCGTGGACTCCGCATATCGTCGCGCTCGACCTGATGTACAACGCGCTCGACGCGCTGCTGATCAACAGCACACAGTGGAACTACACCGCATCCAATCGCAACGATCTTGCGATCGGCGACGGCTGGAATCAGGAGGATTTGAGCATCTTCTCGCGCGATCAGCAGACTGATCCCAAAGACCTCGACAGCGGCGGGCGCGCTCTGGCTGGGTTCGTTCGCCCTTTTGCCCGCGCAACGCAGGGAACGCCGCGAACGATGAGGTTCGATCGCGTCTCGGGCGCATTCGAGTTTGTTTTCGACGCCGATCCGAACGCGTCGGCTGAAACCGAGACCGAGATTTTCGTGCCGCGGCTCCAATATCCGCGCGGATACGATTTCGATATTTCGGGCGGCGAAGCGCGAGTTGATGCCGAGCATCAGCGATTGCTCGTCACCGCTCGCCAAGTGGGTGAGGTTCGCATCGCGCTGCGCCGCCGGTAACCTGGAAACGAACCCATGGCGATTATTGATTTTAGGACTGAACCCTCCCGGTACCGGCACTGGAAACTTTCGCTTGCGGATGCGGTCGCCACGCTCGCGATGAACGTTGACGAAACCGGCGGCCTGGTTCCCGGCTACGAGCTCAAGCTCAACTCATACGACCTCGGCGTCGATATCGAGCTCAACGATGCGATCCAGCGCCTGCGCTTCGAGCATCCGGAGGTCGGATGCGTGATGATCACGTCGGCGCGGGAGCGCGTGTTCTCGGCCGGCGCGAACATCAGGATGCTCGCGCAGTCGAGTCATCCGTTCAAAGTGAATTTCTGCAAGTTCACGAATGAGACGCGCATCGCGATCGAGGACGCGACGCACAATTCGCGGCAGTTCTATATGTCCGTGATCGGCGGCCCGTGCGCGGGAGGGGGCTACGAACTCGCGCTCGCGACTGATTACATCATCATGGCTGACGACGGCTCGACCAGCGTTTCGCTTCCCGAGCTGCCGCTGCTCGCGGTGCTGCCGGGAACGGGCGGGTTGACGCGACTGGTGGACAAGCGCCACGTGCGGCGCGACCACGCGGATTTTTTCTGCACCACCGAGGAAGGCATCAAAGGCGCGCGCGCCGTCGATTGGCGGCTGGTCGATAAAGTCGCGCCGCGCTCCGCGCTTAATGAAATCGCGGCACGCAAGGCGGCCGAGTTCGCCGCGCGTTCGGATCGCAGCGCCGCGGCTCACGGCGGAATCTCGCTGCGACCGCTGGTGCGAACTATCGACGGCGATCGAATTACCTATCCGCATATTACCGTCGAGCTGGATCGCGCGCACTCCGCTGCCGTCTTCCGTATCGAGGGTCCGGCAGAGCCTGCACCGGCGCAAGTCGATCAGGCGATCGCGCTCGGATGCGAATTCTGGCCGCTGGCGTTCGCGCGCGAGCTCGAGGACGCGATCCTTCATCTGCGCTTTAACGAAGACACTATCCGAACCTGGATCTTCCGGACCGAGGGCGACCTCGCGCGGGTGAAATCTCACGACGATTTCCTGTCTGTGCACGCGGACGACTGGCTCATCCGCGAGATCGTTCTCTATCTGAAGCGAACCCTTAAACGGCTCGACGTTAGCTCGCGCTCGATGTTTGCGTTTATCGAGCCGGGTTCGTGTTTTGGCGGATTTCTGATGGAACTCGCCCTCGCTGCCGACCGCGCATACATGATGCGCGGAAAGCGCGACGGCGACGAACTTGGTCCGGCGCGAGTCGCGCTCTCGAAAATGAACTTCGGTGCGGTGCCGATGTGCAATGGACTCGCGCGGCTGCAAACGCGCTTTCTGTCCGCTCCCGAACAAGTCGAGGCGCTGCGCGCGCGTATCGGTGCGGAGCTTCTTGCCGAGGACGCCGACGCGCTCGGACTGGTCGGCTTTACGCCCGACGATATCGACTGGGACCACGAGACCCGAATTGCGATCGAGGAGCGCGCCGCGTTTTCCTCGGACGCGCTCAGCGGACTGGAAGCGTCGCTGCGCTTCGCCGGACCCGAGACGCTCGAATCGAAAATATTTGCGCGCCTGTCCGCGTGGCAGAACTGGATTTTTCAGCGGCCCAACGCGATCGGCGAAAAAGGCGCGCTCAAACTCTACGGAACCGGGCGCAGGCCCGAGTTCGATCCGAGGCGAGTGTAATGGCGATCGATTATTCCGAGCGGATTCCAAACAACGTCAACCTGGACGGCGATCGCCGCCTGCAGCGTGCGCTCGAAGCATGGCAGCCGGAGTTCCTGAAATGGTGGAGCGAGATGGGGCCGGAGGGCTTTCAGTCCTGCGAGGTTTACCTGCGCACCGCGACTTCAGTCGACGCGAAAGGATGGGCGACCTTCGGCTACGTGAAGATGCCCGAATACAGGTGGGGAGTATTCCTCGCGGAGCACGCCTCCGACGAACGTATCGGCTTCGGCGAACATAAAGGCGAGCCGGTCTGGCGCGAGGTTCCGGGCGAGCATCGCGGGGTCTTGCGCCGACTGATCGTCACGCAGGGCGACACGGAGCCCGCCTCCGTCGAGCAGCAGCGTCATCTCGGACGCACCTGCCCGTCGCTCTACGATCTGCGCAATCTGTTCCAGGTGAATGTCGAGGAAGGGCGTCATCTGTGGGCGATGGTCTATTTGCTGCACGCACATTTTGGACGCGACGGGCGCGAGGAAGCCGACGAGCTGCTCCGGCGGCGCTCGGGCAGCGCCGACAATCCGCGCATCCTGGGCGCGTTCAATGAGCGCACGCCGGATTGGCTCGCGTACTTCATGTTCGCGCACTTCACCGATCGCGACGGAAAATTCCAACTCGGCAGCCTGGCCGAATCCGGCTTCGATCCGCTCGCGCGGACCTGTCGCTTCATGCTGACCGAAGAAGCGCATCACCTGTTCGTCGGCGAAGCCGGAGTCGGACGCGTGATTGCGCGGACCTGCGAGCTCATGAGGCAGCACGACACCGATCGGATTGCCGAGTTCGGCGGAATCGATCTGGCGATCATCCAGCGCTATCTGAATTTCCACTACTCGGTGTCGCTGGATCTGTTCGGCTCCGAGCTTTCGACCAACGCCGCGAACTATTTCAGCGCTGGATTAAAAGGCCGTTTCCGAGAGGCTGATGCTGCGGACGATCATCAACTTGCCGCAAGTGTGCGGAGGATCTTGAAACCTCAAGACGGCGCGATCGTCGAAATCGACCAGCCCGCTCTGACCGCGCTCAACGAGACGCTGCGGGATTCGTACGTCGCCGATTGCGAGCGGGCGCTCGCGCGCTGGAACAAGATCATTCGCGACTCGGGAGTCGACTACGCGCTCACGCTGCCGCATCGCGGCTTCAATCGCGCAATCGGACACTTCAGCGCGGCCTGCGTGACCCCGGCAGGCGAGGTCGTTACTCGCGCGGCATGGCTCGAGCGCGAAGCCGAATGGCTGCCGACGCGTGCCGATCGCGAATTCGTCGCCTCGTTGATGAAGCCGGTTACCGAGCTGGGAAGATTTGCCGGATGGATCGCGCCGCCGGTACGCGGGATCAATCATCAGCCGATCGAATTCGACTATGTGACCGGCCTCCCTGCCGCTTGAGCGCGACCGGAGAGCGTTTCGTCATGCCAGAATCAAAAGCCGCGCGCGTTCAGTCTCTCTCCACCGCTCTTCCATGGATTTTGTACTTCGCGCTGCCACACGTGAGGCTGCCGGTCGGCGCAGTGATTGCCGCGTTCATTGCGTCGCTGTATCCGGCCGTGTCGTCGGCGATGCGCGGCACCACTATCAAACTGATCGATTTGGTGACGCTGGTTTTCTTCGCGATCGGCGTGGTCGCGTCGTTTGCGAGTGCATCAAGCGCCGCGATGTTTTCGCAATACAATTTCGTGCTGGTCTGGGCTCTCTTCACCGCGATGGCGTCGATATCGCTCCTCATCGGGAAGCCGTTCACGCTCCAATTCGCGCGCGAGCAGACGCCGCGCGAGTTCTGGAACACTCCGCTTTTTCAGCACGCCAACATGGTAATCACGTTGGCCTGGGCCGCCGCGTTCGCGATCAATCTTGTAGTCGCGTTGATCGCGCTCAGACTCGGTTCCAACGGCGCCATAGTCGCTGGTATCTCACAGTTCATACCGATGGTTGGCGCAGTGATTTTTATGAACCGCTATCGTGCGTCGCTTCAGCAACAGCGCGCGGTGCCGGCACCAGTCTCGACAGTTTGACCGGCCGCGGCTTTCCTCTTCTGAGATAGTTCCTACGCTCACAATGCACTGCCGCATCCTGCGGCTCGAGCATCCATGCGTCGCGCGCCGCTTTGCATATCGCATCGTCCAGCAATGCACAGTGCAATCCCGCAGGAGTTTGCGGGCAGTTGTCTGAGTATCTGCGGAGCAGTCGCCGATGGCACGGCGAGTGCTCCTTATTGCCGCATGTACGACCTACTATCCGTCCTTGGAACCGTCGCATTCTTCATGGTCTGCGTTGCATATGTCGCGGGATGCCAAAAGCTATGAGCACCCTCGACCTCGTCATCGGCACGACCATCGCTATCGTTCTCTGCGTCTATTTGATCTACGCGCTGATCAATCCCGAAAACTTCTAACCTCACTCGACCTGAGTAATGACGATGCCTTCCAATGAAGTATTGCAACTGGGTATTTTCTGCTTCCTCGTCCTGCTGCTGACGGTTCCGCTGGGACGCTTCATCAAGAACGTTTTCTCGGATGAGCGGACATTTCTGGATCCCATTCTGCGGCCCGTCGAGCGGATCATATTCCGCGTTTGCCGGATCAATCCCGCCACCGAGATGAACTGGGCCGAGTACGCGATCGCGATGCTGATGTTCAGCGCGGCCGGGATGCTGCTGCTCTATACGATCGAGCGATTGCAGAGTTTTCTGCCGCTAAATCCGCAAGGGTTTGGAGCGGTAGGACCGTCGCTCGCGTTTAACACCGCGGCCAGCTTCACCACCAATACCAACTGGCAGGCTTATGGCGGCGAATCGACCATGAGCTACTTGACCCAGATGGCGGGGCTGGCGTTTCACAACTTCGTGTCGGCGGCCACTGGAATCGCGGTCGCGATCGCAATTATCCGCGGCTTCGTCCGCCGTAGCGCGCGCACGCTCGGAAATTTCTGGTTCGATCTGACGCGAGCCACTGTGTGGATCCTGCTGCCGCTCTCGATCGTGCTCGCTCTCGCACTGGTCTGGCAGGGCGTGCCGGAAAATTTCGAGCCCTATGTTCACGCGCAGACCGTCGAGGGCGCTGCGCAGATTATCGCCGAGGGCCCAGTCGCGTCGCAGGAGGCGATCAAGGAACTCGGCACCAACGGCGGCGGATTTTTCAACGCCAACTCCGCGCATCCGTACGAAAATCCGACGCCACTGACCAATCTGCTCGAGATGCTGGCGATTTTCGCGATCGCCGCCGCACTGACTCACACTTTCGGCTTGATGGCAGGCGACAAGCGCCAGGGATGGGCGCTGTTCGCCGCGATGGCGCTGCTGTTCCTGGCCGGCGCAACTTCCGCAATCCGCGCCGAGCAGCGCGGCAATCCGGAACTGACGCGAATTGGCGTAAATCAGCGCGCGAGCGCCAATCAATCCGGCGGCAACATGGAGGGCAAGGAAGTCCGCTTCGGAATCGTCAACTCCGCGCTATGGGCAACGGTCACTACCGACACCTCCTGCGGCGCGGTCAACGCGATGCATGACAGTTTCACGCCGCTGGGCGGATTAGTGCCGCTGATGAATATGCAGATCGGCGAAATTATTTTCGGCGGCGTCGGCTCGGGACTGTACGGGATGCTGGTGATGGCGGTGCTGTCGGTATTTCTCGCGGGGCTGATGGTCGGGCGGACGCCCGAATACCTGGGCAAGAAGATCGAATCGCGCGAGATGAAACTCGCGATGTTTTACGTGCTGATCTTTCCGGCGGCGATCCTGCTGCCCGCCGCCGTCGCGATCGCCACGAAAGCGGGGCTCGCAGGAATCTCGAATCCCGGGCCGCATGGATTCTCGCAGATCCTCTATGCATACACAGAGGGTGCGGCGAACAACGGTTCTGCGTTTGCCGGGCTCAACGCCAACACCGCGTTTTTCAACATCACGATCGCGCTCTCGATGCTGTTCGGGCGCTTCATGATGAAGATTCCCGCGCTGGCGCTGGCGGGTTCGCTTGCCGGTAAGCGCGTGGTGCCGCAAAGCGCCGGCACTTTTCCGACGACCGGCGCGGTCTTCGTGATCCTGCTAATTGGCGTGATCCTGATCGTCGCCGCGCTGACTTTTTTCCCGGCGGATGCCCTCGGGCCGATCGTCGAACACCTGTCGATGATCTCCGGCAAACTCTACTGATCCGCGCCGGTTAAATACGGAGGAATGCTCGGATGGCTGACCGAAAAGCGCCGGTACTCTGGAACCGCGAGATAGTGGGGCGCGCACTGATTGATTCTTTTCGCAAACTCGATCCTCGCGTTCAGTTGCGCAACCCGGTGATGTTCGTGGTCGAGGTCACCGCGCTCGCAGTCACCATCATCCTGCTGCGCGACTCGTTTGCCGCGCGTGGAGCGCTGGTGAAGTTCGAGCTGCAAATCGCGCTGTGGTTGTGGTTCACCGTCGTGTTCGCAAACTTCGCAGAGGCGATGGCGGAAGGACGCGGCAAAGCACAGGCCGACAATCTGCGCAAAACTCGCACCGAGACCTTCGCCAAGCTGGTCGCCGCCGACGGTTCGATCTCGAGTGTTCCCGCAACCAACCTCCGGCGCGGCGACGTGGTGATGGTCGAAGCCGGCGACGTGATTCCCGGCGACGGCGAGGTTATCGAAGGCGTCGCCGCGGTCAACGAAGCCGCGATCACCGGGGAATCCGCGCCCGTCATCCGCGAGAGCGGCGGCGATCGCAGTGCGGTCACCGGCGGCACCACCGTGATTTCGGATTTCATCAAGGTCAAAATCACTGCGAACCCGGGCGAGACTTTCATGGACCGCATGATCGGGCTGGTCGAGGGTGCGCAGCGGCAGAAAACGCCCAACGAGATCGCGCTCAGCATCCTGCTCTCTGGCCTGACCATAATTTTTCTGCTGGTCTGCGTAACACTGTATCCATATGCGCTGTACGGCGGAACGGTTTTGTCGCTGCCGGTTATCGTCGCGCTGCTGGTGTGCCTGATTCCGACCACGATTGGCGGACTGCTGTCCGCGATCGGAATTGCGGGGATGGATCGGCTGGTGCAGCACAACGTGCTCGCCATGTCGGGACGCGCGGTCGAAGCGGCCGGCGACGTCGACACGTTGCTGCTGGACAAAACCGGAACCATTACGCTCGGCAACCGGATGGCTACCGAGTTCCTGCCGGTCACCGGCGTCGCGGTCGCAGAACTGGCCGAGGCCGCACAGCTCGCCTCGCTGGCCGACGAAACTCCCGAGGGCCGCTCGATCACGGTGCTCGCGAAGCGGGAATTCAATCTGCGTGGACACGATCTGGCGGAGCGCAATACGACCTTCATCGCATTCTCGGCGCAAACCCGGATGAGCGGCGTCGATATCGACGACCGGAAGATCCGCAAGGGCGCCAGCGAGCAGGTGCTCGAGTTCGCGCGGCAAAACGGCGGAGCCGCACCTGCGGAGCTGGCCGCGATCGTCGAGGCGATCGCCAAGGCGGGCGGAACTCCGCTGGCGGTCGCCGATCGCGGGTGTGTGCTCGGCGTCATTCATCTGAAGGACGTCGTCAAGGACGGAATCCGAGAACGGTTCGAGCGGCTGCGCGCGATGGGCCTGCGCACCGTGATGATCACCGGCGACAACCCGCTGACCGCCGCGGCGATCGCGCGCGAGGCCGGGGTTGACGACTTTCGCGCAGAGGCGACGCCCGAGACGAAGCTGCGCCTGATTCGCGAAGAACAAGCGCAGGGCAAACTGGTCGCGATGATTGGTGACGGCACCAACGACGCGCCGGCCCTGGCGCAGGCCGATGTCGGCGTCGCCATGAATGCGGGCACGCAAGCAGCGCGCGAAGCCGGCAACATGATCGACCTTGATTCGAATCCGACCAAGATCATTGAGGTGGTCGAGATCGGCAAACAACTGCTAATCACGCGCGGCGCGCTGACCACGTTCTCGATCGCCAATGACATCGCGAAATATTTCGCGATCATCCCCGCGATGTTCGTGCTCGGCTATCCACAGCTTCAGGCGCTCAACGTGATGCATCTGTCCACGCCGCAAAGTGCGATCCTGTCGGCCGTCATCTTCAACGCACTAATCATTATCGCGCTGATTCCTCTGGCGCTGCGCGGCGTGGCCTATCGTCCGGTGGGCGCGGCCGCGATCCTGACCCGCAATCTGCTGATCTACGGCCTGGGCGGCGTGATCATTCCGTTCATCGGAATCAAGGCGATCGACATGATCGTCGCAGCGATGCATCTGGCGTGAGGTGAACCGTGATACGCAATCAAATCAAACCCGCGATAATCATGACGATCGTCCTGACAGTGCTGACCGGGTTCATCTATCCGGTCGTGGTGTGGGGAATCGCGCAAATCGTGTTCCCGGCGCAGGCGAATGGCAGCCTGGTAATGCGCGATGGCCGTCCGGTCGGTTCGAGGCTGATCGGGCAGAATTTTTCTCAGAAAAAAAATTTTCATCCTCGCCCGTCGGCGGCCGGCGACAAAGGTTACGATGCATCGAATTCCGGCGGCTCGAATCTCGGTCCCACCAACAAGGCGCTCATCGACGCGGTGCGCGCGCGCGTATCAGCAGTATCGGAAGAGGACGCGCCGATTGCACGCGGCGGCGTTCCCGCCGACCTCGTAACCGCGTCTGGCAGCGGACTGGATCCTGAAATCAGCCCGGCCGCCGCAGCACTGCAGGTGGGGCGGGTGGCTCGCGCGCGGGGTATTTCAGAGGATGCGGTTCGCGCGATCGTGCGTCAGAATACTCGCCAGAGATGGGCGGGGATGCTGGGCGAGCCCGGGGTCAACGTGCTGGAACTGAATCTCGCTCTCGATGATTTGTCGGGTGCTTCCGCGGCGTCATCAAAGATGGATGGTGAGCATTAGCGATGGACCGATCGCGCAACCTGAAGGATGAGGTACGGCCCGACCCCGAGTCTTTCCTTGACCTCGTTGCGCGGTCGCAGAAGGGGCGCCTGAAAATTTACCTCGGCGCCGCGGCCGGCGTCGGCAAGACCTGGAAGATGCTCGAGGAGGCGCAGCAGTTGCGCGCCAAAGACGTCGATGTGGTGGTGGCGGTGGTGGAGACTCATCGCCGCGCCGAGACCGAAGAGATGCTCGCGGGACTCGAAGTTATCCCACGCAAAATTTATCCGCACAAAGGCGTCGAGCTTTCAGAAATGGATCTCGACGCGGTCCTCATGCGCAATCCGGAGATCGCGATCGTCGACGAGCTGGCGCATACTAACGCGGTCGGCGCAAAACACGAGAAGCGTTGGCAGGATGTCGAAGAGCTGACCCGCGCCGGCATCAACGTGATCACCGCGGTCAATATCCAGCACATCGAGAGCCTCAATCCCGTCATCCGGCGGATCACGGGAATCGAGGTGCGCGAGACCGTGCCCGATTCGATCCTCACCCGCGCCGATCAGGTCGTCAACGTCGACGTTACGGTCGAAGCTTTGCGAGAGCGCCTGCGCGAGGGCAAGATTTATCCAACACCGCAGATCGAGCAGGCGCTGCGCAATTTTTTCACTCCCGCAAATCTCGCGTCGCTGCGCGAATTGGCGCTACGCGAGGTCGCACGCGGCCTTACCCGCCAGCGCCATGACGCGGAGACGTTCAAGCGCGAGGGCCGCGCGCGCGTCGTCGAGAAAATCATGGTCGGGCTGTCCTCGAACCCGGGCGAGGGCGCCAAGCTCCTGCGCAAAGCTTGCCGTGTCGCCACGCAGCTCAGCGCTGACTGGTACGCGGTGCATATCGAAACGCCAGCCGAGTCGGTCAAAAAGATCCGCACCGGAGATTTCGTCGCGCTGCTCGACAATATCAACCTCGCAAGCGACCTCGGCGCGGAAACCGTGTGGCTCAAGGCGCCCGACCCGGTCAAGGGCATGCTCGATTACGCGCGCGACAATGGCATCTCGAAGATCATCGTCGGAAGGTCGCATCAGCCGCGATGGCGCCGTGTGCTGCATCGCGACGTCACCGCGCAAATCATCGCGAGCGCCCCTGACCTCGATATAGAAATTCTCGGCGACGACACCGGTGAGGAACAATGAGCACTCCCTCGCTTCGGCGGCGGGTTCGAAACGGCACGCTCTTGCTGCTGGTATTGGTCGTGCTGCTCGGCGCGTTCACTCTTCCGCGCGTGTACCGCCTGGGCGGTGCGATTCGCCAGACGCTGTACCGCAACTACGTCAGTATCGAGGCCGCGCAGCACATGCAGGCAGGTCTTGCGCGCCTGGAGCTGGCCACTCGCGACGGCCGCGCTAAGGAGGCGCTTGCGCCAGAACGCGCCGAGTTCATCCGCTGGATGGATACGGAAGATCACGATTACACCGAGGCGGGCGAGGCGGAGCTGGCGCATACGATTCGCGCGGGCGCCGGCGAATTGTTCAGCCAGATCGCGGTGGCTCCCGACGGCGCACGCCACGACGCGGAATTCAACGCACTGAACGCCCGGCTGGACAATTTGATCGCGCTGAACCGGGCCGCGATGTTTCGCGCCGACAGCCGCTCCGCTGAGCTCGGGCGGCGCCTCACCTATCAATTCGCCGCGAGCCTGGCGCTGGTGTTGATCTTCGGCGCCGCAATCTCCTGGGGACTCGGATGGTCGCTCTCGCAGCCGCTGATCGAAGTTGCCGAGAGGCTGCGCGGCGTCGGCCAGCGCCGCGGCCAGGTCCGGCTCGGGCCGCAGAAGTTCGCCGAGCTCGACGCGGTCGCACACGAATTCAACCAGATGGCGGAGCGGCTGGAACGATTCGAAAAGCTCAACGTCGATCGCCTGGTGTACGAAAAGAGCAAGACCGAGGCGATTATCGAAAGCCTTGAAGATGGCGTGGTGTTGATCGATTCCGAAGGGATGGTCGCGCATATCAACGAGATTGCGGCGCTGATCATCGGTGTCGAACCGCAAGACGCGCTCGGCAGTCCGTTCGAAGATCTGAGCAGCAATCATCCGCACTACCTGCGCGTGCGCGACGCGCTGCGCAATCTGCGCAAAGCCGACCTCGCAAGCCAGCGAATCGAGGTGCAGCTCCATGTGCGCGGCCGCGATCACACTTACGTTCTCAAGCCCGCGCCGCTGCATCAAGATGAAGGCGCGCCGCTCGGCACGCTGCTGATCCTGCAGGACGTGACCTATCTGCGCGATCAGGATCGCGCTCGCGCAAACCTGATCGCTACGCTGTCGCACGAATTGCGCACTCCGCTGACCTCGCTCGCGCTGTCGGCCGAGTTGCTCCGCCGCGACGGAGCGGCCCTCGATTCCAAGCAGCGCGAGTTGCTCGAAGCGATCCTCGAGGAGTGCGCGCGCATGAAAGCGCTGAGCGATAATCTGCTCAACCTCGCGCGCGGCGAGCTCGCGTCAATCTCGGTGCAGCGCGAGCGGCTCGACCTTCGGCAGATTATCGAAGAGGTGGTCCGCCGCTTCGGACTTCAGGCGGAGGAAAAACATGTGCGCCTGACCGAGCATCTCGAATCGGTTCCCGAGATTTCAGGCGATGCGGTTAAACTCTCGTGGGTGGTATCGAACCTGATCGGCAACGCGTTGCGCTACACTCCCGAGGGCGGCCAGATCGAGGTGGCGGCGCGCCCGATCGATACGAAAGTGCGGCTCGAGGTTTCGGATTCAGGCCCGGGAATCCCGCCCGAGATCCGCGAACATATTTTCGAGCGTTTCGCGCAGTACGGACGCGGCGGGGTCGAAAAAGGCTCGGCGGGCCTGGGCCTGGCGATTGCAAAAGATATCGTCGCTGCCCATGGCGGCCGGATTTACGTCGATAGCAGCGCAGGCGCAGGCAGCCGCTTCGTGGTCGAGCTGCCGGCCGGAGGAAATTTGTGATGGCATCGCTGCTGATCGTCGACGACGAAAAAAATATCCGCCGCAGCCTCGCCTCATTCTTCGAGTCGATCGGCTATTCGGTCGCGTCCGCTGAAAACGGCCGCGAGGCTGCCGCGATGCTTGCGGGCCGCGCGTTTGATCTCGTGTTGACCGATTTCCGGATGGCCGAGATGAACGGCCTCGAACTGATCGGCGAGGTTCGCCGCCGCCAGCCAGATTGCCTGATCATCCTGATGACCGCGTACGCTACGGTCGAGAACGCGGTCACCGCGATGAAGGCCGGGGCGTACGACTACGTGACCAAGCCGTTCTCGCTCGAGCAGATTCAGCACATCGTCGTGCGCGCGCTGGAGCTGCGTGGCCTGCAGGCCGAAAATCGCGCGCTGCGCGACACGATCGATGAAGCGCCGCTGCTCGAATCGAACAGCACCGCGATGACGCATCAGCTCGAACTCGCGCGCCAAGCCGCTGCCAGCGACGCGACTATCCTGCTGACCGGCGAAAGCGGGACCGGCAAGAACGTGCTCGCGCGTCAGATGCATCGATGGAGCCGACGCAAGGAAGGGCCGTTCGTGGTGGTCAACTGCACCACCTTGTCCGACGCGCTGCTGGAAAGCGAACTATTCGGACACATGCGCGGCTCGTTCACCGGAGCGGTGAAGGACAAGCCGGGACGGCTCGAAGCGGCTGACAACGGTTCGGTGTTCCTCGACGAGATCGCCGATCTTACGCCCACGCTGCAGACCAAGTTTCTGCGCTTTGTGCAGGAGCAGAGCTTCGAGCGCGTAGGCGGCGACAAAACGATTCGCGTCAACGCGCGGATCATCGCCGCCTCCAATCGCGACCTCGAAGCCGAGGTCGCGGGCCGCCGCTTCCGCGAGGATCTTTATTACCGCCTCAACGTCATCACGATTCGGGTTCCTCCGCTGCGTGAGCGGCGCGAGGACGTGCCGGCATTGGCGCAGTGGATACTCAAGGCCGCCGCGATCCGTCATCAACGGCCCGCGATGCGGTTGACGCCGGGAGCGTCCGCTGCGATCTCGAAGTATCGATGGCCGGGCAACGTGCGTGAGCTGCGCAACGCGCTCGAGCGCGCCGCGGTGCTTTCGCGCAGCGATGAAATCACGCGCGAGGATCTGCCGGATTCGCTTTTTCGCGAGGTCATGGAACCGCCAACCGGCGCCGCGCCGTCTTCGGGCCTCCATCCGCCGAGTCTCGAAGATCTCGAGCGCGAGCATATTCGCCGCGTGCTCGCCGAGAGCGCGACCCTGGACGAAGCCGCCGCCGCACTCGGGATCAACGTCACCACGCTGTGGCGCAAACGCAAACGTTACCGAATCGAATGATCGCGCTGGTGCCGCGCGCTAACGGATGTAGTAGCCCGAGACACGCCAGTGTCCGTCCTTCTCAAGCATCGGTGTGACGATCTCTTTCGCGGCGCGCCGTCCGGCGAAATCTGTCGCGTAGATTAGGACCACGTATTTTCCCGGCGGCGCGCCCGGAAGCGAGTTTTCGTAGGTAGCGGATTCGAACTTGCGCGAGGTCACTGCTCCAAGCAGCTTGCGCGTTTCGTCCATCTTCTTCGTAAATGCGTCCGCGTTGAACGCTGCCTTGACCGGCGCCGCGGCCTGCTGCCAGGCCTGCGTGTATTGCCCCGCGTCGATTTCGTGCAGCCATCCCAGCGCGACGGTTTGCGCGGCGGCTTCGTCCGCCTTCTGGTCGGCTCTAACCCCGGCGGCCACCGCGATGATCAAACTCGCCGCGATCACTGCGAATCGAATTGCGCGCTTCATCCGTAGCAGTCCTCCCGTCGCCGCGTTTTTAGCAGGCGGTCGCTCACGCCGACAAGCCGCGCCGATTAATCGATCGCGAGACTCGCGAACGAAACGCACGACTCGGTCTGCGGCTCCATCGCAATCCCATACTTGAGCAGCCGTGCGGTGCGGCCGCGCAAAAGTTCGAGTTGGATGTACATCGGCGCTACGCCGCAGATTTTCCGCGCATCGTGGTCCGCCGCGATCGCGGCAAAGAACCCGGCCGGATCGCCGCGCTTGAGGTTTTCGATCAACGCAAGGTCTTCGCGTTCAACCCGCTCGGCCACCGAAGCATCGGCCGCAAAGGCGTCGCCGAATTTCCTGCCGACGTGCGCAAAGTCGACGCCCGCGAGCACCAGCACGTTGCGTTTGTCAGCAGCGATCATCGCGCCCAGCGCTTCGATAAACGAACCCACCCGCGGATCCTCCGCGGGCATCCGCCCGGACAGGATCATTTCGTGGAACGAGCTAACGAGAATCGGAACCACCTGGTAGCCGCGCACGCCCATCGCATAGGCCAGGAACAGCGCCTGAAACTCGATCGAGTGTTCGCTGCGATGCAAAAATTCGTCGGCAAACAAATCGCCGCCCGAGTAACGCGCGGCAAGCTGGTCGACAAACTCGCGATCGGTCTCGACCGGTCCAAGCGGCGTCAGATAATTCTTGCGCGTCGCGCTGAACAACGACGGCCCCGCGCCGTAGTGCGAAGTGCCGAGGATGATCACCAGCTCGGGCGGCTCATGCGCCATCAGCTCGGCGTACGCGTGTGCATAGGCCGCCGCCCCGCGGCGCGGATCAATATGCGGCGCGATAAGGCCGCCTAGCTTTGCGTCGTTTTTGCGCACGGGCTTGCGCCCCGGGCCCTCGGGAGGATCGAAAAACCCCGCGAGTTCATTTCGCAGTTGCGCTGGCTCGGGCGGGTAGCATAGGCCGGCGAGAGCGGCAGGGCGGTCGGTTTGCACGCGAAATTCCTCGCGCGCCCGGCGCTCATGCTCATGAAACCCGGGCGAATCGAGGAAGTGCGCCTGGTCGAGCGTGCTGACCAGTTCGCTAATCCTTTCAAGTTCCAGAATTTCGCCAAAGCGCTTGGTGAACGCGGCCTGGACCTCGCGCAGATCGTTGTGTCCGTCGAACAGCGAGACGATAAAATACGCGCCCATTCCGAGCACGATCGACTCGGGCGCAAGGCCAGTCGGATCGCGCAGACAAATATAGGTCTGGCCGTTCTGATCGACCGGAAAGGCTTCGACTCCGCGAATGATCGGCTTATCCATTTGGAAAAATGTTCTCGAAAGAATTCTTCGGCTTCGCGCGCTACCGCAGGCCCATCCCGCATCCAGTGCCGCAAGCGCGTGAAAGATGCTATGGCCTTTGGCACAACCCGGCAAGCGCTGGTTTACCCGCGCAGCCCGGTACGTGACAATTTGGTGAAAGTACAAATATGAAAATCGTTCGTTACAGTTCAAATGGCAAAGTCAGTTTCGGCGCGCTCGAAGGTGGGTCGATCACACCGCTTGCGGGCGCACTCGACGCACTGCAACCGGCTGCTGGCGTTGCGCCAATTGCGGCGGCGTCAGTTGCGATGCTCGCGCCGATCGCGCCGGGCAAGATCGTCGCGGTGGGCGTCAACTATCGCGACCACGCGCAGGAGATGGGCCGCCAGCTCCCGGAAGAGCCCCTGCTGTTCATCAAACCCTCGACCTGCGTGATCGCACCGGGCGAGGCGATCATATATCCGCCGCAATCGAAGCTGATGCATTACGAGGGCGAGCTCGCGATCGTGATTTCGCGCACGGCGACGAAAGTCGCGGCCGCACACGCGCGCGACTACGTGCTCGGATACACCTGCATGAACGACGTGACCGCCCGCGACCTGCAGCGCAAGGACGTGCAGTTCACGCGCGGCAAAGGTTTCGATTCCTTTGCTCCGCTTGGCCCGGTTATCGAAACCGCAATCGCCGACCCCGACGATCTTGCGCTGGCCACGCGCCTGAACGGCGAGGAGCGGCAGAATAGCCGCACCTCGAATCTCATTTTCAAGTGCGATTTTCTGGTCAGCTACATTTCCCACATCATGACACTGCTGCCAGGCGACGTGATCTCGACCGGAACGCCGTCAGGCGTGGGCGAGATGAAGCCGGGCGACACGGTTGAAGTCGAGATCGAGAAGATCGGATGTCTTCGGAGCATCGTCGCCGCGCCCCGCTGACGCGCACCCGCGCGCGCGCAACTCCCGCGCCGGCGCATCGGCGCTATCGGGTGGGACGCGCGCAGGATTTGGCGCCGGGCGAATCGCAGAAATTCATGCTGCCGATTCGCGGCGCCGACGAGGAGTGCTTCGTGATCAATTTCTCAGGTGAGTTTCACGCGTACGTCAATCGATGCCGCCACGTGCCGATGGCGATGGACTGGGTGGACAACCAATTCTTCGCCGAAGAAGGGCGCTACCTGATGTGCCAGACGCACAATGCGTATTACGAACCCGGTTCGGGCGAATGTATCGCCGGTCCGGAGTCCGCGTGCGGAAAATTTCTGTATCGAGTGCCGCTCGAGATCGAGAACGGAATGATTTACGCGCGCGCGCCTGAGCAGGAATTCGACGACTGAGAGAAACCGCGCTTATTCGTATTCGTCGCCAAAATGGGCGCGCACGATACGCGCCTTCAAGTACTCGAGCGTACCGAGGTCTTCGACGATGTCTCCGCCCGTGTCATAGAAGAACAGTTCTCCGTTCTTCGTGCGCCCCACGGCGATTATCCACTCAAGATCATCACGATCTTCGAGCAAATAATTGATGGTCTGGGCCACGCCCCGCCCGGGGATGATGGTGATCTTTGGGCGGGCGATCTTTTCCTTTTCCTGCTTGGGCATCGTTCTGAATGACCCTCTGGCGGGAAGGTGCGAACCGACTGACCTACATTAAGGATGCCCCGTGATTTAAGTCAATACCGTGTTCGCCGCGATCTCGGCGTGATGCGTGTTGGGGAAAAAATCAAATGCGCGCACCCGCGATAGTTTGTAACCACGCGCCGCGAGTGCGCGCAGATCTCGCGCCAGAGTCGCAGCATCGCACGATACGTAGACCACGCGCGCGGGTCCAAGCTTAGCGATCGGCTCTACCAGCGCGGCCGCTCCGGTGCGCGGAGGATCCAAAATCACGACGTCGGGGCGAAATCTCGCGCGCTGCAGGAACGCTGCGAGTTCGTGCGCCTGCATCGCGGCAAATTGCGCCTCGCGCAGCCTCATCCGCTCGGCGTTGCGCGCGGCAGCCGCGACCGCGGCCGGATCCGAATCCACCCCGGTCACGCGGGCGCCGCGGCGCGCGGCCGGAAGGCTGAAATTTCCGGAGCCGCAAAACAGATCGAGCAGCTTCGCGCCCGGCGTCAGCGCCGCCATCGCCATCACCTCCGCGACCAGCCGCAGGTTCTGCGCACGATTCACCTGGCTGAACAAATCCGCGCCAGCGCGCAGCACGACGCCCGGCTCGATCTCCACTTCGATCTCGACCTCGCCCAGGATCGCGCGAGACTCGCCCGCGCGCAGCACGACTCCCGCGATACGCGAATCAGCCTCGAGCGCGCGGCGCGCGCGTTCGATCTGCTCCGCGCCCGCTGGTTTCTTCAGATAGCCGACCAGCACCGTGCGATTGCCGCCGGCCGCAACCACCTCGATCTCGCTCAGATCGCGTGCGAGCGCACGCGCCAGCACCGAAGGCATCGCGAGGTTGTCTTCAGCGACCAGGCAATGCTCGATCGCGATCAATTCATTGCTGCCGAGCTCGTGGAACCCGAGCACGCCGCCGCGGCCAACCTTCAGCCGGATCCGCGCCCGATATCCGAACTCGGCCGGAGCAGGCTCGACCAGACCCGCCGGATCGATCTCAACCCCAAGCGCGCGGCCAAGTTCGCGCGCGATCAGCTGAGCCTTGAGCCCCACCTGCGCCGGATACCCGATCTGCTGCCAGTCGCATCCTCCGCAGCGCGGCAGATACGGGCATGGCGCGGCCCGGCGCTCGGCACCGCCGGCGACAATCCGTTCGATCGCACCGACGCTGTAGTCGCGGCGCTCGGACCGGATCGCAACCTCGAGGCGATCTCCCGGCGCAACATCGGGAACCATCACCGTCTTGCCGTCGTGATGCCCAACGCCATACGGCC
Organism: Binataceae bacterium (SeqCode); assembly: GCA_049795175.1. Taxonomy (GTDB): domain Bacteria; phylum Desulfobacterota; class Binatia; order Binatales; family Binataceae; genus JBARDN01. The sequence continues at coordinate 22,762 of JBARDN010000217.1, forward strand.
CAAGCGTCATCGCCGTGATTTCGATCTCTGGCATCCTTGAGTGTCTTCGGTTCGTTTTGGCCGGATATTTCGTTATGAGTGCCGGGCCGAGAAACAATATAATCGATCGAGCGGGTTCAGTCGCCGCGTTGAGTTTCCTCGTTGTTATCGAAAGGTGATCGTCGTGGCGAGAGCGGGTGCCCTGTCCGAAATTATCGAGCGTAACTTTTCCGGCGACGAGGCGGCACGCCTCAAGCTATTCGCGCAGCGGCTGTTCGCGCGCGAGCCGCATGACCGGCTCGATCATTCCGCGCCCGACCACTACCTGGCGGCGCTGAAGTCGGCCTACGCCTTCTTCCTGACGCGCAAGGAGCCAATCGCGGTGTCGGTGGTCCCCGCATCGGATCCCGGCGGTGTCACGATCGTTGAAACCGCGATGCCGGATCGTCCGTTCATCGTCGATAGCCTGCTCGCCTACTTTCATCAACTCGGCGCTCCCGTGCTGGCGATGCTGCATCCAGTTTACAAGCTCACGCGCGACGCTGAAGGAACCGTCGTCTCGTTCGAGCAGGCATCAGCGGCCGAGCAGGGCGAATCGCTGACCTATACCGAGCTGGAACTCGCGGCTTCGGCTGCGGACGCCGAGCGGATCGCGCGCGAGGTGCGCGCCGTGCTGGTCGAGGTGCAGCAGGCAACTGGCGACTTCGAGCCGATGGTTGCGCGAGCGCTGCAGATTTGCGAGGAGACCGCCGCAAACCGCGAGCTGGTCGACGTGCGCGATTTTCTGCGTTGGCTGGTGCAGGGTGGCTTCGTTTTTCTCGGCTACCGCCATTATGACATTTCCGGTGACGGCCACGCCGCCAAGTTTTCGGTCCAGTCCGGCAGCGAACTCGGCATCATGCGCGATCACGACGAATCGCGCTTCCGCAGCGCGGGCGCGCTTGACGAGATCGCTCCGGCGCGGCGCAAATTATTTTTCGACGGTCCGCCGCTGGTGATCGGAAAGACTCCCGCCGAGTCGCTGGTGCATCGCCGCGCCCCGATGGACAGCGTGACGATTCGCCGCAAGGGCGCCGCCGGCAAGGTGACGGGCTTCGATCACTTCGTCGGTTTGCTCACCTCAAAGGCCTACGCCGAAGAGGCGCAGCACATCCCGACGCTGCGCGCCAAGCTGCGCGCGGTGCTCGAGGCGGCAGGAGCGGTTGCGGGCTCGCATGACTACAAGGAGTTGGTGACCGCGTTCAACAGTTTTCCCAAAGATGAACTTTTTCGCGCGCCGGTGTCCGAGCTGAGCGCTCAACTGCACCTAATCCTCGACGTCAAAAACGAAGCCACGGTGCGCTTGTGCGTGCTGAGCGATCCGTACCGCGGAAACGTGATCGCGATGGTCGTGATGCCGCGCGAGGCATTCTCGGCGCGCGTGCGGATGAACATCCAGGCCGCTCTCGCCGCGGGATTTGGCGGCACGCTTATCTACTACTATCTCGCGATGGGCGAGGGCTACACCGCGCGTCTGCATTTCTGCTTCGCGGCGGAGCCGCCCAGGGCGCAGAAGATCAAGGAGCTCGAAATTGAAGTCGCCCGTTTGGCCCATCGATGGGAAGAGAGGCTGACCGAGCGGCTGGTCGAGAAACTGGGCGCTTCACGCGGACGCGCGCTGGGTGCGCGCTGGACCGGTGCGTTCACCGACGAGTACCGCGCCGCGGTTCCGGCGCAGCGCGCGATCGTGGATATCGAGCGGGTCGAAGAGCTGCTCCAGACCGGCGCGACGTTTCACGTGGAACTTGGCCACAACTCGGAGGCCAGCGAAAACGCGGACGAACTGCGGATGCTCGGTGTCGGAGAACCACCGATGCTGTCGGATCTGATGCCGATGCTGCAGAACTTTGGCGTAAAGGTGCTCGCCGAAGAATTCCACACATTCAAACCCAAGATCGGCGGCCGAGTCGCGGGCGCATTCGTGCAGGCGTTCTCAGTCGAAGGTCCCGACGGCCAGCCGCTTCTGAAATCTCCCGGCGCACGAACGATTGCCAACGCGATCGCCGCAGTGCGTGCCGGTCTGGCGGAAGACGATCCGCTAAATGCGCTCGTGGTGTCGGCGGGGCTCAAGTGGCGCGATGCCGCGCTGCTGCGAGCGTACCTGGAGGCTGCGTTCCAGATGGGGCTCACGCCGGCGCGGCCTGCCCTGCGGCGTCTGCTGCTCAACTATCCGGCACTGTCGCGCGCGATGTTCGAGCTGTTCGCAGCACGACTCGATCCCGATTGTGAGGACGATCCCGCAAAGATCGCCGAGCTGCGCGCCGCATATCTGAGCCAACTCGGCTCGATCGAGAATATCGCCGACGATCGCGCGGCGCGCATGCTCCTTACGATGCTCGAGGCAACGGTGCGCACGAACTTCTTCTGCCCGACGCCCGCGCCCGATCCGTATATCTCGCTCAAATTCGAGAGCGGCAAAATCGCCGGCCTGCCCAACACTCCCCCGCTGTACGAGATTCACGTCAACAGCCCGCGGATGGAAGGATGCCATCTGCGCGCGGGCAAGGTTGCGCGCGGCGGAATCCGCTTCAGCGACCGTCCCGACGACTTCCGCACCGAAATTCTTGGGTTGATGAAAACCCAAACGGTCAAAAACGCGATTATCGTGCCGATCGGTTCCAAGGGCGGATTCGTCGTCAAACGCGCCGCTGAAAGTACCGCGCCGGGAGTCGAGGCGTACAAGACGTTGATGTGCGCGATGCTCGACTTGACCGACAATCGCATCGAGCACGGCATCGCGCATCCGCCGCGGGTAAAGGTGCTCGACACCGACGGCCCCTACCTGGTGGTCGCGGCCGACAAGGGCACGGCGGCGTTTTCGGATATCGCGAACAGTATCGCCCTCGAGCGCGGTTTCTGGCTGGGCGACGCTTTCGCCTCGGGCGGCGAGCACGGCTTCGATCATAAGGCGATGGGAATCACCGCGCGCGGCGCATGGGAATCCGCGCGGCGGCATCTGCGCGAGATCGGGCGTGACCCCGACCGCGGCCAGCCGATCACGATGATCGGAATCGGCGATATGTCGGGCGATGTGTTCGGCAACGGACTCCTGCGCTCGCGCAACCTCGCACTCATCGCAGCGTTTGATCATCGTCACATCTTTATAGATCCGACGCCCGATCCCGCGGTGAGCTTCGACGAACGCCGTCGGCTGTACGAGCTGCCGCACTCGGCGTGGACGGATTACAATCCTGCGCTGATCAGCAAGGGCGGAGGTGTCTGGCGCCGCGGACAGAAGCGGATCGAACTGAGCCCGCAGGCGCGTAGCGCGCTCGGGGTCGAAGACGACGCGCTCGACGGCGAGAGCCTTGTCCGTGCGATTCTGCGCGTTCCCGCGGACCTGCTCTACAACGGCGGCATCGGCACCTACGTGCGCGCATCCGACGAGACCGATGAACAAGTCGGCGACCACGCCAACGACGAATGCCGAATCACGGGGGCGGAGCTGCGCGCCAAGATCGCGGTCGAGGGCGGCAACCTGGGCTTCACGCAAAAGGCGCGCATCGAGTTCGCGCTCGCCGGCGGCCGCATCAACACCGACGCAATCGACAATTCCGCGGGCGTCGACACCTCCGACCATGAAGTGAATATCAAGATTCTTCTCGACCCCGAGGTCGCGCGTGGCGCTCTAACTTTCGATGAGCGCAACCGGACCCTGGCCGGCCTTGCCGATGACGTTGCGCAAAGTGTTCTGCGCAATAATCGCGATCAGGCGTTGCTGCTGTCGCTCGAACAAATTCGCAGCCGCACCCGCGTCGATGCATTCCGCGAGCACATGCAGGCGATCGAGGAACGCGGCCTGTTGCGCCGTCATGAGGAAGCTCTGCCCACGCGCGAGGCGCTGCGCGAGCGGCGCGCGCGCTTCGCCGGCCTGGTCCGTCCCGAGCTGGCGCTGATCACCGCGTTTACCAAGATCGATCTGGTGATGCGGCTCGAAGACGCGACACTGACTGCGGATCCGCACCTGGTCGATCGCTTCCTGGTACCCTATTTTCCCGCGTCGATCGCGCAGCGTTTCGACAAATCAATTCCGAACCATCGACTGCGCCGCGAGCTTATCGCCACCCGCCTGGTCAACGAGATGGTGGACTTGATGGGCTCGACTTTTGTGTTCGGAATCGTGCGCGATCATGGCGTCAGCGCGGAGGCCGCGGTCCACGCCTGGCTGATCGCATCCGAGGTGCTCGGGGTTTCGGCGCGTGCGGATCAGATTCGCACGATAACCGCCGCGGCGACCGCCGAGGCGGAGACCGGCGCATTTTTCGCGCTCGAAAAAGCGGCTGGCGCAGCTTCGGCGTGGGCGCTCAGAAATTTTGCGCCGGACGCGCCGCTCGACGCCGCGGCCCGGCGCTTCGGTCCGGCGTTCGTGAACCTGAGTTCGAGCTTCGAGGAATTTCTCCAGGCCGGCGAGCGTGAGCGTTTCGAGCAAATCTATCGCGATCTGCGCGCTACGGTCGCCGACGGTGAACTGGCGCACGGCTTGGCGCGCCTGGCCTTCGCCGATCATTTGCTGAACGTGCTGAGCGTCGCGCTCGCGCGCAAATTGCCGGCCGAGCGAGTTGCCGAGGCATATTTCGGTATCAGCGCGCATCTGGATTTCTCGCGCCTGGAAGCCGGCGTGGTCAATTTCGATGCTGAAGATCGCTGGCGCCGCCGCGCCGCGCAGGAATTGGCGGTCGAGTTGCGCGAGGGCCGTTTGCAACTAACGAGCCTTGCGCTCCAGGCGGGAAGCGCCGCAGGCGCGATCGAGCGGCTGCGCAGCAGCCGCCCCCGCGAATTTGTGGACTTGGAGCGGCTGCTCGCCGAAATCGCAACCATGCAGACGATTTCGCTGCCGGCGGTTCACGTCGCCGCGCGCGCAATTTTCCGGGTTGCAGAAAAGAATTGAAAAACTGCTCAGGCCGAAGCGCCGCTCAGCGGCACTGTCGCCTGAAGTGCGGCACTCGAATTTGCCTGAGCGCCGCTGCCCGCGCGCGCGATCGCGATTAGGTCCTGATACAGCCGCACTCCCGCCGCGATGAAAAATGTCAAGGTCGCGAGACTAATGCTCAACCACATCAGGTTCAGCAGAATCACGATGGTCGAAACCACGCCGGTTAATTGCGCGACCGGTCCGAGCAGCACGCTAACTTCATAGAATGCGACGACCGCCCAGGAATTAAAGCCTGACCATACCGCCAGAAAGACCACGATGCGCGAGGCGACCGTAAAAAACCGTTTGCGCATCAGGTCGCGGCTGAAGAGCAGCGAGTGAAGACTATGCTCGCCGTCGAACACCAGCGCGTACTCCGCGAAATACAGCCACAGGTAAACGATCCCCGCGCCGACCAGCAGCGCCATCCGCACAATCGAGATCAGCACCGACAAGATCGGGTAGTCGGTCCCGAGGTTGAGTTCGAGCACCAATATCGCGGCGCCCGGCGCGAGCAATTGGAGGATCGCGATCCACAGGTAGGCAGGCGCGAGGCGCCCGGCGCTCGCGTAAACCGCGAATGTTTCTCCGATTATCCCTGAAGCACGTTGGCCGGTTTGAATCCGCTTCAGCTCGACCAGCACCACCAGTCCGGCCACCAGCGAGATCAGCGCGCCGATCCCGCGCATTGCGTAAATCAGCCACTCGGGATACGGCGCGGGCGTGAGATTGATCGCAGGATGATACGGCTCCTGCGCGGGGAAGTAGCCGACCGTGGTCCCACCGCCCCCGAGCGAACTCGCGAAGTGATGCTGCAGATTCAGCGCCTCGGGCAGCAGGCAGAGCGACGCGAGCACGATCAGCGGCGCGAGTACGACGGCAAGATTCAGCCAATTGCCCCGCAGATCGTTGACCGCATTGGCCAGGTAGATGAAGCCGCTCTTGATTCGCTGCTGCGCCATCGTGCGTAAGAACTTGTCATCGCGTTGGTGCCGAGACAAGTCCGCCTCGAATCGCGCAGTTGCAGGGCTGCTACTGGCACACAAACGATTGCCCGAAGCGGTGCGTTCCGGCTACGGTTGAAGAAGATCGCACACCTCCGGTGCGGCGATTTTTACGGAGCCTTCCGATGCCCGATGACAATCGCAAAGCCGCGCTCGAGCTCGAAGACAAGATGCTTCGGCGTCTGCGCTTCCTGGTCGATCTGACCTTCGCCACGCTCGTGCAGGATCAGGATCTGACTCTCGAAGATGCCTGGCAGCACGTGATCGCGCTCAAGGGCGCGGCGGTCGCGATGTTTCCCGGCAAGGAAGAGACCTTCGACCTGATTTATCTTCCACGCTTCTCGCGCCTGCTTGCAGAGCGCTTCCGCGCGAACTGATCGTTCCAGCCACTGCAATGATGAAGACGCTTAGCGGCGAGATCGCCCGGACCGACGGCTCGCTCACCCGCGGACAAATCACCTTCGCGGAAAAGATCGTCGAGGTTCACGAAGGCCCAGCCGCCGGTAACGACTACATCCTGCCCGGGTTCATCGACTTGCAGGTCAACGGCTCGCACGGAATCGACGTGATGTCCGCCGACGCGCCCGCGCTGCGCACTCTGGGCCAGAAGCTCGCTCGCGAGGGGACGACAGGGTGGCTGCCGACGGCTGTGACGGCGCCCTTCGAGCGAATCGAGCGTGCGCACGCGGCGATCGCTAATGCGATCGCGGCGGCGCAGGCGGATCTCGCAACGGCGCAGGACTGCGCCGCGATTCTAGGGATGCATCTAGAAGGGCCGTTCATTTCTTCGCGTCGACTGGGCGCGCATCCTGCGCTGAACCTCGAACCGCATGGCGATGAATTCGAGCGCACGGTTGCGATGCGCGCGCTCAAGCTGGTAACGCTCGCACCGGAGCTGCCGGGCGCGCTCGACGCGATCCGCCGCCTGGTCGCGCGCGGAGTTGCGGTCTCGATGGGGCACACCGACGCGACGCTCGAAGAAGCTCGCGCCGGAATTAACGCGGGCGCGCGGATGTTCACGCATCTTTACAATGCGATGCGCCCGCTCGGTCATCGCGACCCTGGCGTAATCGCGGCGGCGCTGGCGAAATCGGAAGCGCGGCCTGCGATCATCCCCGACGCTGTGCATGTGCATCCAGAGATGCTGCGTCTGGCCTACGTCGCGCGTGGCATGAAGGGACTCATCATCACGTCCGACAAGGTTGCGCTGGCGGGCACCGAACCAGATGCGGCGCTCGAAGTCGGCCGTGAGCGCGCGAGGATCGATCGCGGCGCCGCGCGTTTGGCCGACGGCACTCTGGCTGGAAGCATCATCAGCATGCTCGACGGCGTCCGGGTGATGGTGCGCGAGGCCGGCGTGCCGCTCGCAGAGGCGGCGGTGATGGCCGCGACCAATCCTGCCGCGGTCGGCGGTTTCAAAGAGCGCGGCCGTCTCGATCCCGGAACCCGCGCCGATTTGATCGTGCTCAGCCGGGCGCTAGAGTTGAAGGCGGTGTTCATCGCGGGCCGCGAGCTCCGCTGAAGTATCGCCGCAAGCAAGCGCGGCAATCCTCTGTCACGAACGGGAGCATCAGATGCCTTTGAACAAGGCCTGCGTGGGCCGCCAGTATCCGCCGATCGCGAGCGACGTCACCGCAGACGCGATCGGCGCATACGCCCGCGCCTACAATGAAGACAACCCCGCGTTTTTCGACGCGAGCCGTCCAGGAGGAATCGTCGCGCCGCCGATGTTCGGCGTCGTCGTCACCTGGAACTCGGTGATGGGCGCGGTGACGGATTCTGAAGTCGGCGCGGATCTGCTGCGCCTGGTGCATGGCGAGCAGGACATGCGGTTTCTCGCGCCGATTCGACCCGGCGACAAAATCACTTCGCGCGCGAAAATCATTTCGATCGAGACCAGGCCCAGCGGCGAAACGATGGCGGTCGAACTCAGCGCGAAAAACCAGACCGGCGCACCAGTGCAGAGAATCGTGTTCGGCGTCTTCATTCGCGGCGGTGGCCGGCGCGCCGCGCTCGCTCAGGCCCGCGCGGTAGAAGTCGAGCGCGGAGAGCCGCTGTTCAGCGCGGCGCAAAAGATCGACCCCGACCAGACCGTCCGGTACGCCGCGGCCTCGGGCGATCACAATCCGATTCACGTTGACGAAAATATCGCCAGGATGGCGGGGCTGCCGGGAATTATCGTGCACGGCCTGTGCACGATGGCATTTACCTCGAAGGTCGCGATCGACAAATTGTGTGGCGGCGATCCCGCACGCCTCAAACGTCTTGCGGTCCGGTTCTCACGGCCGGTGCGTCCGGGCGAAACCATCACAACCAAAATCTGGCGCGATGACGAGGGCGAGCATGATGGCCGCGCTACGTTCGTCTTCGAGACCTTCAATGCCAACAACCAGGCTGTCATCAAGGGCGGTATCGCCGAAGTCGCAGTCTGAGACGCGCGCGCTACGGCCATCACCGTGAAAATCACTCTCGGCCTGTCACTCGCGCTCAGCGGAAAATATGCCCCGATGGGCCGGCAGGCCGACGCCGCGCTGCGTCTGTTCGTCGCCGACACCAACGCGGGCGGCGGTGTGCGGCTCGGCGATGAACACGCGGAAGTCGCGCTGGATTGTATCGACGATCAAAGCGACCCGGCGCGATGTGCCGAAATCTATCGCGCGCTGATCGCCGAAAATCGCGCCGACCTTCTGCTCGGTCCCTACTCGAGTGATCTCGCCGCGGCCGCAGCTCCGATCGCGGAGGCCGCCGG
>JBARDN010000218.1:0-1938 GCA_049795175.1 Binataceae bacterium (SeqCode)
TTGGCGGCATCTTCATGCGCTCTATTCTACACAGAGCGGCGAAGAGCGTAAGGCTGAACTGTTCAGCCTTGTTAAAATGATCGAAATAGTCTATGGGGCGGATCCTCGTTGGCGGGCGCATCGCCGCTCTTTTTCGCGGTGCACGCCCGGGAGTTGAGGATCAGCGCCTGATGCCACTGCTTCGCCGCTGAGCCCTGTCAACTGGCAGTGCAGAAATGAAGAGGAGCCGGATTAGCGGCTCCTCTTGTGTGCATCAGATTGAGCGGCGGGCGCCCAAGCTAGTTGTGACGTCGCTGGTACTTATTTTCCTTTTTGACGAAGTGATTAGGGCGATGCTTGAAATCGTGGCGCGCCTCCGGATGGTTGTGCAGGTAGCTTTTCAGCTCCGGATGGCTTCGGACGTACTTCTGGTTGTCGATCAGCTTCGGATCCCTCTGCAGCTCCGAGGCTATGTCCGGATTTCTCGACATGAATTCGTCGGTGTTGCGATAGGGATGTCCCGCGAACGCGGGTATCGCCATCGCACCGGCAAACACCATCGCGGACAATACGGTCAATGCGCTCTTTCCAATCTTCATTTGAAATGAATCCTCCGTCCCTCGGTATTCTTGTACGAACGCGCGCAGCCGCGGTTTCGCTACAATTGAAGGGATCGATGTCCCGTCAGCATACGGAGATCAGGCGGCGGGGGCTATATGGGACAGTCTGATTCTGGTCGCGGCACCGCAGACGGCAATCGTCATTACCTTTGCGCGGGTGAAAGACGCTAAACTCGTGGCCGGGCGAGAACCTCGAGCGATGAAAAATGATCGCAAATTTCGCGGCGGGTGCCACTGCGGCGCGGTAGCGTTCGAAGTGTCGGGCGCGCTCGAACTGGTCGAAGACTGCAACTGCTCGATCTGCGCGAAAAAGGCCTACCTGCACTGGATCGTGCCGCGCGAGGCGTTTCGCCTGCTCACGCCGGAGAAAGAGCTTGCGACTTACTCCTTTAACACCGGCGTTGCGCAGCATCACTTCTGTCCGCGATGCGGCGTCGCGCCGTTCTATATCCCACGCTCTGACCCAGACAAGATCGACGTAAATGCGCGATGCCTCGACGGAGTTGATTTGAGCACTCTCGCGATCAGACGCTTCGACGGACGCAACTGGGAAGCATCGTTGCGCGATCAGCGCGGCGTCGACCCGGTAAAGCCGCCAACAGAGAGGAAATAGCGATGGCATCACTTGGATTCACGCAGAGCGATTTTCGGATCTTCGAGATCGAAGGCTTCAGCGCCCGAATGGAACAGATCGCGGCGCGGGTGCGGCCGCGTCTGACGCGCCTGGGCGCGGAGCTAGCGCCCGAGCTTGGACGCAAGCTGCACCTCGAGTTTTTTCCGCACGTCGCCAAGCATATGCGGCGCACGGTGAATCCTCCGGCGGAAACCTGGACGGCGTGGGGTCCCTCGCCAAAAGGCTACAAGCGTTATGGCTACCTGGCGCTATGCATTTCGCGGCTGGGGATTCATGCGCGCGTAGTCGTCAAATCGGATGCGGACAACCGCACCGAGATGGCGCAACGGATCGCGGCGAAATCCTCGATGCTCGCAAAATCGCTGCGCGGCACCAAGATTGCCCGCTACGATCGCTGGGACTTCGCCGCGATACCCGAGGAAAATCCCGCCGGCGAAGAATTGTTCGCCGCGATGGCCGAGGCGCTCAAAAAAAAGACCGGCGGAATCGACCTGGGTTTCGGATGGCCGGCGCGCGAAGCGCTGCGCATCGACCGCGCCGAGGTAATCGACGCGTTCGGCGAGTTAGAACCGATCTACAGAATCCTGCGCTCGGTAGATTGATCGCGGCACGTTTTACACCTGTCATTCCTGCGCGTGGCTGCCGCGCGAGGAATCCCTGATCGCGTATTGCGCCTTTGGCGAACAGCGGGGAGCATCCTTGTAT
>JBARDN010000219.1:0-1580 GCA_049795175.1 Binataceae bacterium (SeqCode)
TCCATGCTCCGAGTACGCATCACATGCAGCGGCCTTTCGATCGGGATTCCTTGCGCGCGGCAGCCACGCACGCCGGAATGACACACTCAGACCCACTGTCGGCGGACTTGTGATGTTCCCGAAATTCGTTTTATAGACACAACTCCGGCGCGTGCCGCGCAGTTCGAACACGGAGGTTTACAATGCCGCTCGATCCAGCCGTCAAGGCAATGCTCGAAAATATGAAGGCCGCGGGATTTCCCGAACTCGATTCGCTGCCTCCGGTCCAGCTTCGCAAAGTCACCGCAGAGATGTTCGCCGCGCAGCGCGGCACGCCCGAGGCGATTTCCCACATCGAGGATCGCAAAATTCCCGGACCGGCCGGCTCGATTCCGGTGCGCGTTTACACGCCCGCGGGCAACGGACCGTTTGCGGTGCTGGTGTTCTATCACGGAGGAGGCTTCGTGATCGGCGACCTCGACAGCCACGACGGCGTATGCCGCACGCTCGCGAATCAGGCGGGATGCGTCGTCGTCGCGGTCGATTACCGCCTCGCGCCCGAGCACAAGTATCCCGCCGCGGTCGAGGATTGCTTTGCCGCCACGAAATACGTGTCGGAGCATGCCGGCGAGTTCAACATCGATCCGAAACGGCTCGCGGTCGGCGGCGACAGCGCGGGCGGAAATCTTTCGGCGGTGATTTCGATCCTCGCGCGCGATCGCAACGCGCCGGCGATCGCCTTTCAGTTGCTGGTCTATCCCGCGACCGACATGGCGTGCGACACCTACTCGCACAAGACCTTCACCGATTATTTTCTGACCGACCGCTCGATTCGCTACTTCCTGGGCCATTACCTGCGCGACGCAGCCGACAAGAAAGATCCGCAGGCGTCGCCCGCGCTCGCGGCGAATCACAAGGGACTGCCGCCCGCACTCATCATCACGGCCGAGTTCGATCCGCTGCGCGACGAGGGCGAGGCGTACAGCGCCAAGCTAAAGGCCGCCGGCGTTCCCGCCAAGTTCACACGCTACCCCGGGATGATCCACGGCTTCTTCACGATGGGCGAAATGCTGCCGCCCGGGAAGCAGGCGGTTGCGGAAGCCTCGGCAGCGCTGCGCGCGGCATTCGCTCGGTAGGTAACCGGCGCGAATCACCACTGCTCGTAGTGGACGGCGCGGCGCTGGTAACCTGCGCCGCGAAACAGATCGCGCAGCGCGATTACGCCCTTGCCGACACCGCAGATATAGAACTGCCGTGTGCGATTCGCGTCGCCGCTGACCCATCGGCGATTACCCTGGTCGAGAAGGCGCGGATAGATCTCGTCCTCGGGCGCGATTGTCGTCTCGAAGTGAAAACCCGCATCGCGCGAGGCGAGCTCCTCGAACTCCGCGCGGTAGAGGACGTGCTCGGGCGAGGGCGCGGCGTAGAGCAGGGTCATCGCCAGATGCGCTCCGGCGGCGGCGCGATGAATCATCGGGCGAATCGGTGCGATTCCCGTCGCGATCGCGATAAAGATCGTCTCGGCAGCAGGCGCTCGTTCGATCGCGAACGCGCCGAACGGTCCTGAAAATCCGATCGCGTCGCCGCGCGCGCGCTCGAAC
>JBARDN010000220.1:0-5702 GCA_049795175.1 Binataceae bacterium (SeqCode)
GCGCGATGCTTGCGTTTCTTTCGCAAGCATCGTGACGCTCGGGTGAGGGTGCTGCTCTACGGTTCTCCATGCAAAAATATGACGCTTCGCCTCAGCCGACGAGGCCGTCGGCGGCCACTGGCAGAAATTGCAAACCTTTCCTCTTCACCCGAGCGCTTTGAGCGCCGCGACCACCTCGTCGGTGTGCCCCGTCACCTTCACCTTGGGGAAGACCTTTCGCACGATTCCCGCGCGATCGATCACGAACGTCGTCCGCTCGATACCCATGTACTGCCGCCCGTACATCGACTTCATCTTGTACACGCCGTAGAGTTTGCCGACCTTGTTGTCGATATCGCTCAAGAGCGGAAAATTGAGCTCATACTTGCCGGTGAACTTCGCGTGCGAGGCGGGTGCGTCGGCGCTCACTCCCACGATCTGTGCGCCGAGTTTGCGCACGTCGGCCAGGTTGTCGCGGAAGCTGCACGCCTCGGCGGTGCATCCCGTGGTCATGTCTTTCGGATAGAAATAAAGCACCACATTGCCCTTGCGGACCAGATCGGCAAGCTTGACCTTCCCGCCTTCTCCGGAAGGCAGCTCGAACGCCGGCGCTTTGCGCCCCTCCAGCGCAAGCGATGCGGGAGCCTGTGGCGCCGAGGAAGCGGGTTTGGCCGCCGAGGCAGGCGATTTCACCATTTTTTTCTTGACAGGCATGCTATTCTCCCATTCAGGTTGGTCTGGTTTCTAACCCGACAGATTTGTTGCACTGCCGGCAATTCTCGAACAGAGGTTCAAAAAGGCTCTTTTTCCGGACCCTAGTTGACCCACCTTGGCTATGGCTCTACTATTCCGGCGATATACCGGATCGATCATTCCCGCATGGCAGTTTATACCGAGTTAAGCAAACCGTTCCTCAAGGAACTATCCGACGATTACGCGCTCGGCCGCGTAAGCTCCGCCACCGGCGTCGCCGAAGGCTCGGTCAATAGCAACTACATTCTCGAGACCGCCAAGGGGAAGTTCCTGCTCCGTATCGATGAGGTCAAGAGCGAGAACGAGCTCAAGCGCGAAATCGATCTGCTCTCGTTCGTGCGCAAGCATGGCTTCCCCTGCCCGCATCCGATGCAGGATCGGATGGGCCGCTTCTATCGCGCGTTCAACAACAAATGCGTCTCGCTGTTCCGCTACCAGGAAGGCCGGATGCTGCCGGCGGAGAAGCTCAAGCTCTCGCATCTCGAAACCATCGGCCATGCACTCGGCGACCTGCACGTAATCGGCAAAGCCTACAAGAAAGGCATCGACAACCGCTTCAGCTTCGAGCGAATCGCCGACCTTTACCTCGGCGTGCGCAGCCGCCTTCCGAACTACTTCCGCAAAATCTGCCGCACCCTCGACGACGAGATCGAGTACCTGACGCGCTACCTCGAAGGCAAGCTGCCCAAGGGTATAATCCACGGCGATCTGTTTCCCGACAATATCCTGTTTCGCGGCGAGAAGCTGACCGCGGTGCTCGATTTCGAGGCCGCCTGCCGCGGCAAATTTATTTTCGACATCGCGACCGCCGTCAACGCGCTATGCTTCGTCGGCGGCGCCTACTCGCTTGATCGCTTTCGCGCGCTGCTGGGCGGTTACGAATCGGTGCGCACGCTCTCGCTCGCAGAATGGGACGCGTTCCCCAACGAGCTGCGCTTTTCCTCGCTGCGCTTCACCGTCACCCGTCTGCACGATTTCTTTCTCGCCACAGATGGCGGACGCCAGCGCGTCGATAAGGACTTCAACGAGTTCTTCGATCGCCTGCGCGTGCTGCGCCGCGAACGCGAAGGCGGGATGGAGCCGCTGTTGATGGCGATGGCGACCGGATACGACTACCGCAAGTATCAGAAGGTAAAGGCGACCGAGCGGCGCCAGGCTTAATATCGGCGCCGCAGGGCAAGGGAAGCTGAGTGTCAGGTAAAGTCGCTGAAAGCCTTGCCTCGCGCCGCCCCGCCCTGTGGGTTGAAGTCTCGCCGCCGCGCGGCGTGAACCCCGAAATGCTCCTGCGCCATCTGGCTGAGCTGCGCGGCCGCGTGGACGCGATCAACCTGACCGACAACTCTCTGGGACAGGTCAAGATGTCGGGGCTCGTGTTTGCCTCGATCATCAAAACCCGGCTGGAAATTCCGGTGGTGCTGAACGTCTCCTGCCGCGACCGTAACCGCTTGGCGCTCAAGTCCGATCTGCTCGGCGCGAGCGCGCTCGGTATCGACGCCATCGTCGCGCTGACCGGCGACAAGCTTGCGTCCGAGCCCGGCGGCCCCACCGCCGTGCACGACCTCGACGCCTTTGGGCTGCTCGCGATAATCACGATGCTCAATTGCGGCGACACCGGCGAGGGCAAGGAGCGGCTCAAGACGCTGCCCTCGATCTTCGCCGGCTCGGTTGCCAATCCCTATCGCAAGAATTTCGAGCGCGAGATCGAGATGCTCGAGCGGCGCGCGCGAGCCGGCGCAAAGTTCGTCCTCACCCAGCCGATTTTCGATACCGATACCGCACGCCGCTTCCTCGCGCAGGCAAACCGCCTCGGAGTCGCCGTGATGTTCGGTATTCTGCCGATCAAGCGCCCGAGCATGGCCAAGTACATGCAAGACAAGGTCAAGGATCTGAAAGAAGCCAGCCGCCACCTCGAGCGTTACGCCGGGATGAACGAGGCCGAGGCGCGCGCTTTCTCGATCAAACAAAATCTCGAACTGATGATCTCGCTCAGCCATGAGGCCGCGGGCTTTGCGATAATGAGCGGCGGCGGACCGTCGCTGGCGATCGAGCTTGCATTGGAGTTCAGCAAATGGCGCAAAGCCGAAAATCTGTAATCCGAAATCTCCCGGATAACTCCGCCGCGCGCACCGAGCGCGAGCGCCTTGCCGCCGAAGAAGCCGTGCGCACGCTGCTCCGCTACGTCGGCGAGGACCCCGACCGCGAGGGGCTCTTGCGCACTCCGTTTCGCGTGGTCAAGGCGTACGAATTCCTGACCGCCGGCTACAGGCAGGATCCCAAGGTCGCGATCAACGGCGCGCTGTTCGTCGAAGAGGACTACCAGGAGATCATCCTGTGCAAGGACCTCGACTTCTACGCGCTCTGCGAGCATCACCTGCTCCCCTTCATGGGCAAGGCTCACGTCGCCTATCTGCCCAACAAGCGGATCGTCGGAATCTCGAAGCTCGCGCGGATGGTGGAAATCTTTTGCCGCCGGCTCCAGGTGCAGGAACGCCTGACGACGCAGATCGCATCGACCATCATGGAAGAGATCGAGCCGCTCGGCGTTGCGGTCGTGCTCGAGGCCGAGCATATGTGCATGCGGATGCGCGGGGTGCAGAAACAGAACTCGTGGGTCACGACCTCCGCGATGCTGGGCGTGTTCCGGACCAATCATGAAACCCGCCACGAGTTCATGAACCTGCTTCGCAACGGCAAGTAGCGCGGCCGCCCGGAGCATTCGCGACAGGGGACTTCGCGATGGGGACTTCGTTATCAGGATCGACGACCCAGGGTGCGCACTGCAGTTTGGATGCGCTCGAACAGATGCGGGCGCTCGGCAGATTCGCGCTGAGGAGCGTCCGCCCACACCACACCATCGGGCTCGGAACCGGCCGTGCCGCAACCGCGTTTATCAACGCGCTCGGGCAAAGCCTGATCGCGGTGCGCGGAGTACCGACCTCACGCGCCAGCGAGGAGCTTGCGCGCTCGCTCGGAATCGAGATCGTGGCGCTGGCCGATGCCTCGAAGATCGATATCGATTTCGACGGTGCCGACGAAGTCGATCCGCGCCTCAACCTGATCAAGGGCTACGGCGGCGCGCTGGTCCGCGAAAAAATCGTCGCCGCATCCTCGCGCAAGGTCGTGATCCTGGTCGGCGAAGAAAAGCTGGTGCGCAAGCTGGGCGCGCGCGGCAGCCTGCCGGTCGAAGTGGTGCCTTTCTCCGTCCCACTGGTAACGCGCAAAATAGCCGCACTGGGGCTCAAACCGGCGGTCCGCCAAAAAGAAGGCGTGGATTTCGTGACCGACAACGGCAACCTGATCCTCGACTGCGGGGTAAAAGAGATCCACAACCCCGCGAAGCTCGACAAAGACCTTCTGGTGATTCCCGGAGTAGTCGGCACCGGAATTTTCGCCGCGATCGCGACCACGGTCCTGGTAGCAATGAAATCCGGCGAAATCAAAACTCTGCGCCCCCGCTGACTCTCGCGCCTTACCGGGGTCAAACCCCCTCGGTACTGGCGCGTGAAATTGAACGTCTCTCTGGAAGGGTGACGGAACACCCACGCGTGAAATACCGCTGTGCCGCAGGGCGAATCGTTATTTTGCCAGCCTAACGATCGTTCGGGTTTTTGCCAGATTTGTTCATGGCTGAACTGTTCAGCCTTATGCTCTGCACCGTTATCGTTAAAATAGAGCGCATGAAGACGCCACCACTCTATTCCGCGTCACAGATTGGCGGCTTCCTGGTTCGTCATCCTGAGCCGCAGGCGAAGCATCCCGCGAAGTCGCGCGCCACAAATCCGCTCGACAAAGCCCTGCCCGTGCGGGAGCGCTGTCATTCCGAGCCCCTAGGGCGAGAAATCCCTCGCCGCGCCGCGCGGCGATTCTCCCGCGCCGAGACCGCCGCGCTCAATGCCAGCCCGTCGAAGGAGAGGAGCCTTCGCGATGACCACCTACGAAGCGATTAGCGCGAAAAGGTTTGCCGGATACTCGTCTGGCTCGCGCTATAAAATCGACGACAAGCGCCGTTGCGCAGGCATCCTGCTCGCTCCGGAACCCCCAAAAAACGCCCTACCAAAAATGCTACTAAATCGAACCCTCGGAACGATATTCGTCAGCATCCCCAAGGAAATTTTTTTCCGGCCACCATGAAAAGATACCAAACGAACCCACCGAAAATTTCCCCTCCGTCATTTCCTTACGCTACCGGTTTGTCCTCTCGCGCCGACGCTACGGATGCATGCGCGGCGTCGCGCGTGCACAATGCTCTTGTGATGTCTTCCGCTGATCACGACGCCGCTGCCCGCGCCAGCTTGACCCGCTTTTATCGCGCGGCGATCGCCGCGGTCGATCCCGCGCGTTTGATCTATCGCGCACTCGACGGTGCGATCGCGGATGCCGCCGCGCTGCCCGACGCGCTCGCGGCCGCTCACCGCGTGATCGCGCTCGCGATCGGAAAAGCCGCCACCGCGATGGCGTCGGCTCTGGAAGCCCGTCTCGGCGATCGTATCGCCGACGGCATCGCAGTTGTCTCTGCACTCGACGACCCTCCCGAGCTCGTGCGCTTCGACGTCCTGCGCGGAGAGCATCCCGTTCCCGGCCGCGCGTCCGAGCATAGCGCGCACGCGGCGCTCGACCTGATGCGCGGCCTGCGCGCCGACGACCTGGTGATCGTCGCGCTTAGCGGCGGCGCCTCCGCGATGCTCTCGGCGCCCGCACCCGGCCTGACCCTCGACGACAAGATCGCGGTCACGCAGGCACTGCTCCGCTCCGGCGCGCCGATTCGCGAATTCAACCTGGTGCGAAAGCATCTGTCGGCCGTCAAGGGCGGCCGCCTCGCCGCCGCCGCGGCTCCCGCGCGGCTGTTCGGGCTGGTTCTCTCCGACGTTCCCGGCAATGATCTCGCGACGATCGGCTCCGGCCTGACTGCTCCCGACCCGACCACGTTTGCCGACGCCGTGTCGGTAATGAAGCGCCGCGGCGTATGGGGC
>JBARDN010000221.1:0-21460 GCA_049795175.1 Binataceae bacterium (SeqCode)
CCAACTGGATGGAGCGCGAGATCTTCGATCTCCTCGGCGTCACCTTCGAGGGCCATAGCGATATGCGCCGCATCCTGCTGCCCGAGGATTGGGAAGGCTTTCCGCTGCGCAAGGATTTCGTCGAGCCACTCGAATATCACGGCATCTCAACCGTCCGCGAAAGCCCGATTATCCGGCTCGACCCAAAGGCCAAATGAGCACCCTGCGCACAGAAGAAATGACCCTCAACATGGGCCCGCAGCATCCTTCGACCCACGGGGTTCTGCGCTTCGTGGTTCGCGCCGACGGCGAGGTGATGCGCGAGGCGGTGCCCGATGTCGGCTACCTGCATCGCTCGATCGAAAAGATCGCAGAGAAGGTCGGCTACCACGGCTTCATGCCCTACACCGATCGCGTCGATTACGTCTGCGCGATGTTCACCAATCAAGGCTGGGGCATGGCGTGCGAAAGGCTCGCCAATATCGAGGTTCCCAAGCGCGGCGAGTATTGCCGCGTAATTGCCGCCGAGTTCAACCGTATCGCCTCGCATCTGCTCTCGGTCGGAACGATGGCGATGGATATCGGCGCGATGACGCCGTTCACGCACGCGATTCGCGAACGTGAAATGATCAACGACCTGATCGAAGAGCTATGCGGCGCGCGCCTGACCTTCAACTACATGCGAATCGGCGGGGTCGCGTTCGATCTGCCGCCCGGATGGCGCGAGAAGGCGCTTGCCTACCTCGATCACTTCGATCCGATTCTCGACGAATACAACGCCCTCATCTCCTACAACAAAATTTATATCGAGCGTCTTGCCAATGTCGGCGTGATCACGCTCGAAGAGGCGATCAACTACAACCTGGTCGGCCCGAATCTGCGCGCCTGCGGTTTCAAGTGGGATGTCCGCAAGGACATTCCCTACTCGGTCTATCCCGATTTCGAGTTCGACATCCCTGTAGGCGACGGACACTGGGGCAAGCTCGGCGACGCGATGGATCGCTACATGGTCCGCATTCGCGAGATGGCCGAGTCCTCGAAGATCCTGCGCCAGGCCCTTAAGCAGTTGCCCGGCGGTTCGGTCCTCGCCAAGGTGGCGCGCAACTTCAAGCCGCCCGCGGGAGAATGCCAGATTCGCGTCGAGTCCGCCCGCGGTGACATGGGATGGTACGTCGTCAGCGACGGCACCGGCTATCCGTGGCGGGTGCATGTACGCACTGGTTCATTCGCCGCGATGGGGATCACGCAGAAGTTGAGCCGCGGCCTGATGATCGCCGACCTGGTGACCCTCATCGCGAGCCTCGACGTTATCGCGCCGGAGATCGATCGCTAACCGCGCTAAGCCGCCATGCAGACTCTGGTTCAATATCTGATCGCCTCGGGCACCTTCGGCAAGAATGCGCCCTACGATCTGGTCGCCGCGATCGCGGTGTTCGTGATGAGCGCGATCGTGTTTTTGGGCGTCGCGTTTCCGTTCGCCGGAATCGTCACCTGGCTCGAGCGCCGCGTATGGGCCCGTATCCAGTCGCGCGTTGGACCCAATCGCGTCGGGCCGCAGGGCTTTCTCCAGTGGCTCGCCGACGGCGTCAAGCACATCTGCAAGGAAGATATCGTGCCGACCGACGCCGACCCGCATCTGTTCAAGATGGCGCCGTACCTGGTGATGATCGCGTTCGTGGTGCCGTGGGCGGTGATGCCGTTTTCGTCGTCGCTGATTCTTGCCGACCTGAACGTCGGGGTGCTGTTCTTCACTTCCGTCACCGCGCTGACCGTGGTCGGCGTGCTGATGGCCGGATGGGCCTCGAACGACAAATGGTCGCTGATCGGCGGAATCCGCTCAGCGGCGCAGATCGTCAGCTACGAGATCCCCGCCGGCCTCTCGATATTTCCGATTGTCCTGATGACCGGCACGCTCTCGATGCAGGGGATCATCAAGGCGCAGGGCTGGGCGCCGCAGCATTGGTTCCTGTTCGCCAATCCGTTCACGTTTATCGCCGCCTGGATCCTGTTCATCTCCGCGCTCGCAGAAGGCAACCGCACGCCGTTTGATCTGCCCGAGGCGGAATCCGAGCTCGTGGCCGGCTTCGCGACCGAGTACAGCGGCATGCGCTACACGTTTTTCTTCATGGCGGAGTGGGGCAATCTCTTCCTGATCGGCGCGCTGATCGCGACCCTGTTCCTCGGCGGATGGCAGTTTCCGCACGTCAGCAAAAATATAGTGGTGATGAACATCCTTCAGCTCATCACCTTCAACATCAAAGTTTTGTTCGTGGTGTTCGTCTCGATGTGGGTGCGCGGAACGCTGCCGCGCGTGCGGATCGATCAACTGATGATGATGTGCTGGAAGTACTTCGTGCCGATCGCGTTCGTTGACATGATCGGCACCGCGGTCTGGGTCGCGATCTGGCCCAACGGAAATTCGTGGGTCGGATATATCATGCTCGCCGCCGGAATTGTGCTCGCAGTCGTGTTCATCCAGCGCGTCATCTACTACGCGAAACATTCACGGATGGAGCTGTACTACAATCCGACGATTTAGTGCCGGAATTCGCAATTCGGATCGCCTGAGTAAAAAACCATGGGTGCGTTAGGCTCTTACGTTGACAATATAAAGGACGCCGTCACCTCGATCTTCGAAGGGATGGCGGTCACTGCCTCGCATTTCGTGCGCAAGCCGTACACCGTGCAGTATCCCGACCGCACCGATATCCGAGTGCAGGACACGCTGCCGTTTCGCTATCGCGGAATCCTCGAGGTCGATCTCGAAATCTGCACCGGATGCCTCGCGTGCGAGCGCGCCTGCCCGATTGATTGCATCGTGATCGCGGTCGAGAAAGATCCCGCCACCCGCGGCATGATCATCTCTCAGTTCGATATCGATATCGCCAAGTGCATGTTCTGCGGACTGTGCAGCGAGCCGTGTCCGACCGGCTCGATTCATCACACCACGGAATTCGAGGGCGCGGATTTCTCGCTCGAAAGCCTGATGCGCCGCTTCATCAAGGAGCCGATTCACGCCTACAAGGCCAAAAAGGGTCCCGAGACCGATCCGCGTCTCGCGCCGATTCTCTCTCGCGGGATGCATTACCTCGACCAATGGGCGCAGCCCGGCGGTGCCAAGCCCGAACAGGAGACCGAAGAGTCCTAGCCCGCGGACGATCACGTCCGCGCCGCCAGGGAGCGAGGGGCGCCCATGCTCGAGACCGTAATCTTCTACGCACTTGCCGCGCTGACGGTGGGCTCCGCCGCGATCGTCGCGTTTTCGCACAATATCGTCTATTCGACTTTCGCGCTGCTCGGCGCGTTCATGGGCGTGGTCGGAATTTACATTCTGCTCGCGGCGGATTTTGTCGCGATGGTGCAGCTACTGGTTTACGTCGGCGGAATTCTGGTGCTGACGATCTTCGCGGTGATGCTCACGCAGGGAATTGCCGACGTCACCATCTCGAATCGCGCGGTCGGCACCGTCCCGGCCCTCGTGACCACGGTCATCGCCGCCGCCGTGATGCTCTATGCGATCGCGCACACCGGATGGCATCAGGCCGCCGTCCACATCACCGCGCCCACGACTTACGGAATCGGTAACGCGTTTTTGGGAGAGTACGTGCTGCCGTTCGAGGTCGCATCGTTGGTGCTGTTAGCCGCTTTGATCGGCGCGATCGTCATCTCGCGCCACGAAGCGCGGGAGTAACGGAGGCCGGGGGACGCAAATGGGCGGGGGAATCGGGCTCGATCACTTTTTGATCTTGAGCCTCATCATATTCGCACTCGGGATGTTCTGCGTGCTGACCCGGCGCAACGCGATCGGCATCCTGATGGGCGTCGAGTTGATCTTGAACTCCGCCAATATCAATTATCTCGCATTCGCGTTCTATGGCGGCGGCAAGTACGACGGCCAGATTTTCGCGATCTTCGTGATCATGCTCGCCGCCGCAGAGGCGGTAATCGGTCTCGCCGTAGTTTTGGCGATCTACCAGAACTTCAGGACCATCGACGTCGGTGCGACCGAAAACCTCAGCGGCTAACACCTTTGCGCGAGGTGAAAAAATCGCCGCGCCGCCTCTCGCGGTGTATCGATTTTCCTTTGCGCCGGATCGGTTTTCTGCTTATATCAGCCGCATGCCCGAACGCGGTGGGGATTGCGGCGATGGCGGCGTGGGTGGACCTTCTTCCTGCCGGCCTGTGAACGCGGACCTTGCGTAAAACGGACCCTGCGTGAAAGCGGACCTCGATTGATGGATCACCCGGTAAGCATAACGGTTGCGCGCTACATTGTCCTGCTCCCGCTCATCGGCGCGGCGATAAATTTTCTGGCCGGCGCGTGGCTGCAAAAAACTTTCGGCAAACGCGCCATCACCGCCGTCGGATGCGGCGTTATCATCCTCGCCTTCATCCTCACCCTGCGCACTTTCTTCGCGATGCTCTCGCTCGCGCCCGAATCGCGCTTCATGCTCGATAGCTTGTGGCCGTGGATCCATTACGGCGGCCTCGATCTCGATATCGCCTTCTGGCTCGATCCGCTCTCGATGATCATGACGCTCATCATCACCGGCGTCGGCGGCCTCATCCATATTTATTCCACCGGTTACATGCACGACGACGACGCCTACTGGCGCTTCTTCGGATGGCTCAACCTGTTCACTTTCGCGATGCTGGTGCTGGTTCTCGGCGACAACCTGTGGCTGATGTTCGTCGGATGGGAAGGGGTCGGGCTGTGTTCCTTCGCGCTCATCGGCTTCTGGTACAAGGTCTATGCGAACACCACCGCCGGCAACAAAGCCTTCATCGTCAATCGCATCGGCGACCTCGCCTTCGTAATCGCACTCTACGCGCTGTTCGCCTCGCTTGGCGCGGTCGGCCATCCGACCCTCGTCACGCGCGAGGTCGCCAAGTACGCGCCTCTCCTGGCCGGGATGCCGGGTTATCTCGGCATGACGATGGTCACCTTCGTCACGCTGATGATGTTCGCGGGCGCGACCGGAAAATCCGCGCAGATCCCGCTCTACATCTGGCTGCCCGACGCGATGGCCGGTCCGACTCCCGTCAGCGCCCTGATTCACGCCGCGACGATGGTCACCGCCGGCATCTACATGGTCGCGCGGATGAATTTCCTGTTCGCGATGGCGCCGGCGACGATGGCGGTGATCGCGGTGATCGGCGGCCTGACCGCATTTTTCGCCGCGACCGTCGGCATCACCCAAAACGACATCAAAAAAGTTCTCGCCTACTCGACCATCTCGCAGCTCGGCTACATGTTCGCCGCGGTCGGGGTCGGTGCGTTCGCCGCCGGCGTGTTCCATCTGATGACGCACGCGTTTTTCAAGGCGTGCCTGTTCCTTGGCGCCGGCTCGGTCATTCACTCGATGGGCGGTGAGCAGGACATGCGCATGATGGGTGGCCTGCGTCATCACATGCCGATCACGTTCTGGACTTTCCTCGCCGCCACGCTCGCGATCTCCGGCGTGCCGCCGTTCGCCGGCTTCATGTCCAAGGACGAGATCATCTGGCAGGCTTTCGCCCGCGGCCATATCGCCGTCTGGATCCTCCTGCTGCTCGGCGCGGGGATCACCGTCTTCTACATGTTCCGCCAGGTCTATATGACCTTCTTCGGAGAGTTCCGCGGCACCCACGAGCAGCAGCATCACCTGCACGAATCGCCGCCGTCGATGGCGTACGTGCTGATCGTGCTGGGCCTGCTTTCCGTCTTCGGCGGACTGGTGAAGATTCCCGATTTCATCGCGACCTTCAAACCGTTCGAGGATTTTCTCGATCCCGTTTTCAGCTCGCCGATGACCCTGCAGATGACGCACGCTGGTATCCACAGCCACTCAACCGAGGCCGCGCTCGGCCTCGTTACCTTCTTGGCGGTCGTGATCGGATGGTTGCTCGCAGACCTGATGTATCGGCAGAAGCGGCTCGATCCGGCGCGCTTCAGCACCGCGCTCGGCGGCGAGCCGTACAAGTGGATCGAGAATAAATACTACGTCGATGAGTTTTACGATCTCACGGTCGTGCGGCCCTACATGGCGCTCACCCGCGCACTCGGATGGTTCGATTTAAATATTATCGATGGAATCGTAAACCTGGTTGCCACGCTCACCGTTTTAGGCGCGTGGATGTCGGGCCTGTTCGATAGCTACGTCGTCGATGGACTGGTGAACGCCGCTTCGCTCGTCACGCTGGATGTCGGCAGCCGCCTGCGCAGGCTTCAGACCGGTTCGATCAACGGTTACCTATACGGAATTTTGGCCGCGGTGATGGTAATTCTGCTGGCGCGCGCGATGCTGCGCGTGTGAGCAGCCCGCGCAGGGACCAGCGTTACCGGCAAGAGCGTTACTGGGAAGAGCATTATCCAAAATGAGCCACCCCCTTACACTGATCACGTTCGTTCCCTTAATCGGAGCGGTCATTATACTGGCCCTGCCGCAGGCGATGAACAATTCCTTCAAGTGGATTGCCGCGGTCGCCGCCGGCGTGCAGCTCGCAATCGCGATTTGGCTCTATCGCGCTTTCGACACCACCACCACCGCCGCTCAATTCATCGACAAGTTCAACTGGATGCCCTCGTATCACATCACCTACTTCATGGGGGTTGACGGAATCAGCATCTCGATGGTGCTGCTGACCGCGATCATTTGTTTCATCTCGGTGTTCGCCAGCTTCGGCATCAATCGCGCGGAGAAAGGCTACTACGCGCTCCTGCTGCTGCTCGACACCGGGATGATGGGCGTGTTCGTGTCGCTGGATTTTTTCCTGTTCTACATTTTCTGGGAAGTGATGCTGCTGCCGATGTACTTCCTGATCGGCGTGTGGGGCGGTCCGCGGCGCGAGTACGCCGCGATCAAGTTCTTCCTCTACACCCTGCTCGGCTCGGTGCTGATCCTGCTGGCGATGCTGGGGCTGTATTTTTACGGCGCGCAGAACACCTTCGACATGACCGTGCTGGCGGCCAACGCCTCGCACTACTCGATCGGTTTCCAGCGCGTCGCATGGATCGCGCTGTTCATCGGCTTCGCGATCAAAATTCCCGCCTTCCCGTTTCATACCTGGCTGCCAGACGCGCACGTCGAGGCCCCCACCGCGATTTCCGTCATCCTGGCCGGCGTGCTGCTCAAGATGGGCACTTACGGAATTCTGCGCGTCAACTTTGCGATTCTGCCCGCCGCAACCCACGAGCTCGCGTGGCTGTTCCTCGGCGTCATCGGTACGATCAATATCGTTTACGGCGCGATGTGCGCGATGGCGCAGACCGACTACAAAAAACTCATCGCCTATTCCTCGATCAGCCACATGGGTTACGTGATGCTCGGAATCGCGTCGTTTACCGCCGCGGGAATCGACGGCGCCGTCCTCCAGATGTTCAATCACGGCACTATCACCGCGATGCTCTTCATCCTGGTCGGCGTGATTTACGATCGCGCGCATCATCGCGAGATCAATGGCTTCGGCGGACTCGCGCAGCAGATGCCGCTGTACGCCGGGATGACCGGTTTCGCCTTCTTCGCCGGAATGGGCCTGCCCGGAATGTCGGCGTTCATCTCCGAAGTCCTGGTCCTGATCGGCGCATGGCAGACCTATCCGCTGATGACGGTGTTCGCCGCCGCCACCGCGATTCTGACCGCCGGCTATCTGCTCTGGACCTATCAGCGAATCTATCTCGGACCGTTCAACGAAAAGTACAAGGGCTTTGCCGACCTGTCTTTCCGCGAGGCGTTCACGCTCGTGCCGCTGGCGATTATCGTGCTGATCCTCGGCGTCTATCCGCACGCGATACTGGGCCTGCTCAACACCTCGCTCACGCATCTCAACCACGTGGTGCTGTCAACGCCGGTTTCGGCGCTCACGCTCTGGCATTGATGGCAACTGATGGGACTGATGGGGTGATGCGCTGATGGACCTCGGCAATTACGCGAGCCTGATTCACTTTGCGCCCGAGCTGGTGCTCGCCGGTGGAATTCTGCTGCTGGTGATCCTGGACCTGCTGATGGCCGATAAGCGGCGCTTGGGCGATATAGCGCTGCTCATCACCGTGGTCGCGCTGCTGCTGATCGCGCTCGAGCCGATCGCGCCGGGCGCGTGGCTGTTCCATCGGATGCTGGTGTTCGATTCGTTTGCGTTCTTCTTCCGCGCGCTGATCGCGCTGGCCGCAATCGTCGCGGTCTGGATGTCGATCGGATCGGAAGAAGTCCACGGATGCGATCAGGGCGAGTACTACGCGATTCTGCTCGCCAGCACCTTCGCGATGTTCCTGATGGCGGAATCGGCCAACCTGCTGATGGCCTATCTCGCGCTCGAATTCGTCTCCCTGACTTCATACATCCTGACCGGATTCCTGAAGCACAACCGCCGCTCGCTCGAAGCCGCGCTTAAATATCTGATCTACGGCGGCGTCGCCTCGGGCACCATGATCTACGGGATGAGCTGGATCTTCGGAATCACCGGCTCGCTCGATTTCACGGTGATCAATCATGCGCTCACCTCTCCCGCACATATTCCGGTGCTGGCGGTGTTCATCTCGCTCGTGCTGATCCTGGCCGGGATGGGCTACAAGGTCGCCTCGGTCCCGTTCCACATGTGGGCGCCCGACGTTTACCAGGGCGCGCCGATTCCGATAACGACCTTCCTCGCGATCGGCTCGAAGGCTGCCGGCTTCGCGCTGCTGACCCGCTTTTTCTATCCCGCGCTCTCGTCGATGACCGCGGCAGGCAACTGGCATGCGCTCAAGGGCGTCGATTGGCCCGAGCTGCTGCTCTTCATCTGCATGATCACGATGACGCTCGGCAACCTGGCCGCGCTCCAGCAGACCAACATGAAGCGCCTGCTCGCCTATTCCTCGATCGCGCAGGCCGGCTACGCGCTGATGGGTTTCGTCGTCCTCTCCAACGACGGAATCCGCGCGATGCTGTTTTATCTCTTCGCCTACTACCTGATGGACGCGGGCGCATTCCTGGTCGTGATGATCGTCGCCAACTCGACCGGTCGCGAAGATATCGGCGCCTACCGCGGCCTCGCCTGGCGCGGCGGTATAGTTCCGGCAGTGGCACTGACGATTTTTCTATTCTCCCTGACGGGGATTCCCCTGACGATCGGATTCATCGGCAAATTCTATCTCTTCGCCGCCGTAATCAAGGGAAAATTCTACTGGCTCGCGCTGGTCGGTGTGCTGAACGCGGTCGTGTCGCTCTACTACTACATGGGCCCGATCAAGACGATGTTCCTGGATACGCCCAACGGGGACGAAGGCACTGTCGCGTTTGATTTCTGGAACTACGGCCTGATGGGCGTTCTCGCCTGCGCGACAATCGCGCTAGGAATCTACTGGGCCCCAGTAATGTCCTTCGCCACCCGCTCCCTGCACTTCTTCACCGGCCCCATCTGATTCCCGCCGCCGAACCTTCTGCAAGATTCCCTCTCCCGCCGGGAGACGGCAAGCGGCGCGGCGATTGCTCCTTTCAGCAATTGCCGTGACGCGCGGGTGAGGGCGCCCTTGCTCGATCGCTCTCTTCAGCCAGTGGCGGCCGACGGCCCGTCGGCATACGCGCAGTGTCGTTTGCGCGCATAGAGCAGTATTCTCTTGAGACGTTTGCCTCTCTAACGCCCGTTAGGTTTTTTGCCAGATTTGTTCGTGGCTCAACTGTTCAGCTTTATTCTCGATTCTGTTTTGTGTAATCCTGTCAGTAGTGGAACCGAAGCGCCAAAACCTCAATTCCCTTCAATTCGCAATAGCGACGATCCCTGCTCAATCAATGGCCACGCCTCTGCGTTTTTGCATTCTGCTAAAAATCGTTACGAAGTCACTCGCTCGACAAGATTGCTCAATATCCTCCAGCATTTTATTTTTTCTAAAAATCAAAAGTGACGGGACGAAGCCAAACTTATAACGACGTTAAGATTCGCACATTACTACTCAAATACGATCGTCCGGTTTCGATGCGTCAACACCTGCTTCCTCAGATGCGCTCGCACCGCCTTGGCCAGCACCATCACCTCCAGGTCCTTGCCCTTGCGCGCCAGGTCCGCGACCGTATCGCGATGCGTGATCGCCGTCGTCGCCTGCGCGATGATTGGCCCCTCGTCGAGTTCCTCGGTCACGTAATGCGCCGTCGCCCCGATGAGCTTCACCCCTCGCTCGCGCGCCTGCTGATACGGACGCGACCCCGCGAACGCCGGCAGGAAGCTGTGATGGATATTCACGATCGGCTTTTGCCATCCGCGCAGAAAATCGCCCGACAGCACCTGCATGTATCGCGCGAGCACCACCGTGTCGGCGCGCAGTTCCGAAAGCCGCGCGAGCAGCCGCGCCTCGGCCGCCGCCTTCGCGCCCTTCGCAACCGGAATCACCTCGAACGGCACATTGAACGGACGCGCCATCGGTTCGAGCTCCGGATGATTGCTGATCACGCCGACAATCTCCGCATCCAGTTCGCCCGCATGATGCCGGCTCAGCAGATCGATCATGCAGTGCCCGAGCCGCGAGACCATGATCACCATCCGGTCCCGCCGCGCCGCGTCATGCAGATGCCATCGCAGTTGCTCCCACGAGAGCAACCTGGGAAGCGATGCTTTCAGATCATTCGCGAGCTCTCCGATCGGACGTTTGAGGCTCTCGAAATGGATCCGCCAGAAGAAGTGGCCGTCCTCGTCGTCGCTGTATTGGTCCGAGGTGATGATGTTGCAATCGAGCTCGAACAGATGCCCGGCTACGCGCGCGATAATCCCCGGGCGGTCGATGCATGCGATGAGCAAAGTAGCTTTGGCGGCGGCCATCGTGATCCTCGGGTCCGGTATCGCCAGCAATTGTAATGTCGCGATACGCCGGCGCACAATCCGGTCGCTAACCCGATGAATTCGAATCCGCCAACTTCCGGAGTCCTGTTCGTCGTCGCCACGCCGATCGGAAATCCCGAGGATCTTTCGCCGCGCGCGATCCGCGTTCTTGCCGAAGCCGATCGCGTCGCCTGCGAGGACACGCGCCGCACCGGCGCGATGCTCGCGGCGCATCAGATTCGCCGCCCGATGCTCTCGTACTTCGAGCATAACGAGGCGCAGCGCACGCCTGAGCTCGTGGCCCATCTGCGCGATGGCGAGAAAATCGCGCTCGTGACCGACGCCGGCACTCCCGCGATCTCCGACCCCGGATTCCGGCTGGTGCGCGCCGCGCTCGACGCCGGGATCGTCGTGCGCGCGGTGCCAGGACCGTCGGCCGCCATCGCGGCGCTGTCGATCGCGGGAATCGCAACCAATCGCTTTGCGTTCGAGGGCTTCCTTCCATCGCGTGCCGCCGCGCGCCAAAAGCACCTCGAATCGCTCGCCCGCGAACCTCGCACCCTCGTCTTCTACGAGGCCGGCCGCCGCCTCGCCGATACTCTCGCCGCGATGGCGGCGGCGCTCGGCGAGCATCGAGAGGCCGCCGTCGTCCGCGAGATCACCAAGACCTACGAAGAGACTCTGCGCGGCACCATCGGCGAACTCGCGCGCCGCTTTGCCGAGGCCCCCGCGCTCGGCGAGATCACGATCGTCGTCGCAGGTGCACGCGAGGGCCGCGATAGCGCGGAGAGCTCCGCATCCGCCGTGACAATCGAGATGCTGCAAGCCGAGGGCGTGAGCCTCAAGCAGGCGAGCGCGATAATCGCAAAGCTAACCGGCCAAAGCCGCCGCGAAATTTATCAACACGCGATCAAAAACCGCAACACCGAAGATAAGAGATGAATAACAGACGCGGCCGAAATCGGACTGATCTGTCATTCCCTCAGCGCGTGGCTGGCCGCGCGCGAGGAATCTCGGTCACCTGCCCCCAAGTTATGGTCCACCCGACTCATTGGGCTGGGTCAGTAGACTTCTTCGGTGAACATTGATTTCACTGATTCTTCTAGCTTGCGCGTTAGCTCTACTCGATCCGCGCTGCGCATTCCCGCGGTCGCGACTGGCTCGCCTATCCGCATGCGCATCGTGCCGCCCGGTACGACGATCATCGCGCGGCGCGGAAAGAATAATCCCGAGCCGCTGACCGCCATCGGCACCGCAGGCAACTTGGCCAGGATCGCCAGCCACGCCGCGCCGTCTTCGAATTCGTGTACGCGATTGTCGTTGAAGCGATGGCCCTCGGCGAAGACGCAGATGCTGTAGCCCTTGCGCGTCACGTCGACCGCGTGGCGAATTGCTTTTCCGCCGCCCTGTCGATCGATAACGATGTGGCAGGAATTGTTGAGCGCGTATCCGAGGATCGGAATCTTCAGCAGCTCTTTCTTTGCGACGAAGCGGACCGCGCCGGGCATGTAAGCCGCCACAGCGAAAATATCGAAGAAGCTCTGATGGTTGCTGACCAGGATGTAGGATTTCAGCTCTGCGAGGTTTTCCAGGCCCTCGATCTCGACGCGGATGCCGCTGGTCTTGATGATCAGCCATCCCCAGAGCCGCGCGATTTGCGTCACTGGTGCAGGGCAGCCGAACAGCGCGCATACCGCGGCTATCGGCGCGAAAATCGCGGTATAGACCACGCCCATCATCGTAGCGAAAGTGCCCCAGACGATCTTGAGCGGACCGCGTGCTGCCACGGGCGCGAAGGAGGATGCCTGTGCGTCGTTCGCCATCGCAGGCATTATAACCATAACCGCCGCGGTTAGAGCCATCACGGGTGGCGACAGCCGGCCGCGATCGAAGGTGCCTAAACCTGCGCATTCATTGGCAATTCGAGCGCGATGCCAAATGCTTCACATTGACTTTTTCTAATCTGGTTGCTACACCAAAATCAGTTGCCCCAATACGGCCCGCGGGCGATTCCAGGGAGACGCGATGGAACAACTGACCGGTCTGCAGCAGTTTCTCATAATCCTGACTGAGCCCGACAACATCCCGATTATGGGAATGATGGTGTTGGTGCTGTTCTTCACCTGGATGGCGCTGAAGCAGGCGCGGCGCAACGATCAGCTTATCGAGCACGGTCATCGCGACCGGATTATCGACGAGATGCGCAAGTAGAAGGCATCCGCGCTCAAGGGAATTCATCATGCCGTTTACGATTGTCGCCGAGAATTGCACTGGATGCAGCGCGTGCGAGAAACGCTGCCCGACCGGCGCGATCTCGGGCGAATCCAAGCGAGTCTATTTTATCGAGCCCGCGCTGTGCATCGATTGCGCCGCGTGCGGAGTCATTTGCCCAGACGACGCGATCATGAACAACAAGGGCGCGATGACCCACGTGCTCAAACGCGCCGAGCGTCCCGTCGCCGTGGTCCATCCCGACAACTGCAACGGATGCGGCGTATGTGTCGACGTGTGTCCGTTTGAATGCATCTCGCCGTCGCCGGCAAACACCGCCAATTATCTCGGCCTGGTCCAGGTCAACGAGAAGACCTGCGTCGGCTGTCTGTTGTGTGAAGAGGTATGCGGATGGGACGGGATTTACATCATGCCGTCCGGCGAGAAGGAAGCCTTCTTGAGCCAGCTCGGCTATTCGGCTGCGGGCGAGGACGCCGTATAGCAGCGCATTCGTGCGCGATCCTGATTTCGATCCTCATCTGGTCTGCTTCCATCGCCCGCGCCGAACCTGATTCCGCGCCAACGCCCGCTCGGGCGACGCTCAGCGCGGAGCAATCCTGCGATACTATTCGTCTCTCACTCCACCAGCTTGCGCGCGCCGAGCACGAGCAGGCCTTCGCACTGGACTTGTCGGCAGGCGAGGGCGGATCAACTCCGATTGTCGCTACCCGGCTGGCCAAGCTGCTCGAATCCAGCAGCGACCTGCGCGAGACCTTGAGCAGCGTGCGCGCGCGTACGGCGGCGGGCGATCCGCGCGTCGAGGAATGCATGAAGATGGGCTTTCACGCATTGGCCGAAGCGGAGCGGCTGACGACTACGGTGGAAGAAGTCTTATACGGAAACGACGCGGGCGCGCAGATCAAGTCGGACGCGATGCAGACGGCGCCCGCGCTTCCACCTTGATCGATGTGCGCGTGATCCTGGTTTGGGCTCTTCCTCGCGGCATGAGGTAGGCGAGCGTCGCGACCGCGATCAGGATGAGCTGCGCGCCGATCGATTGCACGGTCGGAAAAATCCCGAGCGCGGTGATCTGCGGGACATGATTGATAAACGTCGCGCTAAGCATCCCCGATTCCTGCCAACTCGCGACGCCCTGTCCGACGAACACCACCGCGAGCGCATAGAGCATCACCGAGGTAACTGAGAACAATGCCCGAAGCGGAATTTTGTACGCGGCGCGGGTCAGCACCCAGAAGATTATCGCAAGGCCGATCGAGCCGGCGACGATTCCGAGCATCACGGCATGCCGTTCAGAGGCAAGTGTCGCGCCTGCGGTCAATCCCTGAAAAAAAACTATGGTCTCGCCGCCCTCGCGAATCACGGCAAGGAAGGCGGTCAGACCCAGAGCGATCGAAGGTACGGCGCTGTGGCGCGCGCTTTCGACCTTGCTTCGAATGAATTTATTCCACTGGTCGGCCTGCGCTTTCGAGGTCAGCCACGAGCTGACATAGAACAGCGTCGCGGCCGCGAGGAATTGGAATACGCCCTCGAGCGTGTCGCTGGCGTCATCGCCGATCACGTGATTGACTGCCCATGCGAGCGCGACGCTGGCGATAACGGCAAGCATCGCGCCACCGTACACATCGCGCGAGCGATCATGTCCCCCGACGCTGCGGGTGCCGGCGGCCAGCGCGATGATGACGAGGATTGCTTCAAGGCCCTCGCGCAGGATGATTCCGAACGCGTACAGAAAATAGGGGACAGGGGTGCCGGTCAAGGTGAACATTAGGGTGAGGTTATGATAATGACTCTCAATCCCAACTTATCGGCTGCTCCCCCACCTTGTCAATTGCCGCCCCGGTTCCCAATCCGGTTCCGTTGCCTTGCGGCCTTATCGATCCGAGTGTAACGTTTCTATTGAAGCAGGCCGCCCTTGTGGCGAACGCCCGCTTCATGTGTTTTTTGGGGCGCAAGCAATCTATCGGGTCCCCGATGCGCTGTAATTACTGCCGAAACCGAGCCGGACTCATCCGCAGAGTATGCACGCCCTGCGCGAAGGTGATCGCGGTGGTCGAGCGCTCCGGCGGTGAAATCGGGATCGCCGGGCTGGTGGATCTATTTGTCGCCGAAGGTCTCGAGCGCGCGCAGGTGGACGCCGTGCTCGACGCGAAAATCGGCGACCAGCCCACCATCCGCGACCGTCTGACCTCGAATCTCACCAACGCCCTGATGCAGGGGCTCGGGATGCCGGGGCGGCAAACTCCCGAGGATGTAAGGCGCGTGCGCGAGGCGATGAAGCCGGGCGGCACGGACAGATGGTCGAGCGGCCAGACGCCGCCTGGAATTTCGCACGGGTAACCGCGGGAATCGCCAAGGATCATGGCGGCGCAAAAGGATCGCAGCGACTTCGCGGTAATGAACCGGATGATCGATCATATCCGGCTCCTGATCGCGGTCGATGACGAAGCGATCCCGGTCAAGAAGAAGCTCGAGACGCAGGCGATTCTGAAGGACTTCCAGGCGCTGCTGGCCGAGCCGCCAGAGTCGCAGGAGCGCGGGCGGATCAAAGCTTACTACGGCATTCTGTGCCGCGATCTCGGCGCGGAGGCCGACGTCGCCGCGCTGCTCACTTCGCTCAAGAACTATATTTCATACCTCTAGCTGGAATCCGGGAGCATACGATGGCGATAAGCACGGTGGGAGTGATTGGCGCGGGGCAGATGGGAGCCGGTATCGCGCAGGTGACGGCGCAGGCTGGAATCAACGTGGTCATGCATGATGTGACGCCGGAGTTGACTCAGCGCGGGGTCGAATCGATCTCGCGCAACCTCGATCGGATGATCCAGCGCGGCCGCTTCAAGCCCGAAGAACGCGACCGCCTGATGGCGCGCGTCTCGACTTCTCCGCGCCTCGAAGATCTGGCGGCGGTCGATTTCGTGATCGAGGCGGTAATCGAAAACGAAGACGCCAAGATCGCGCTGTTTCAGCGCTTGGACAAGATTTGCCCGCCCGAGGTGATTTTCGCCTCGAATACTTCCTCGATCTCGATCACCCGGATGGGCGCGCGCACCAGCCGCGCCGACCGCGTGATTGGGATGCATTTCATGAATCCAGTTCCGGCGATGAAGCTGGTCGAGATTATCCGCGGCCTTGCAACCTCCGATGAAACCTTCGAGGCGACGCGCACGCTGGCCGGCCGGGTCGGCAAGATGACGATGACCGCGCAGGATTTCCCCGGCTTCATCGTCAACCGCGTTCTGCTGCCGATGATCAACGAAGCGATCTACACGCTCTACGAGGGCGTCGGCGGCGTCACCGATATCGACACCGCGATGAAGCTCGGCACCAACCAGCCGATGGGGCCGCTCGAGCTCGCCGACCTTATCGGGCTCGACACCTGCCTCGCGATTATGGAAGTGATGCATCGGGTCTTGGGCGACGACAAATACCGCCCCTGTCCTTTGCTCAAGAAGTACGTTGATGCGGGTTACCTGGGACGCAAGGCAGGGCGTGGCTTTTACAAATACGACGGGCAGGGAAATCCCGTCGCGCCGCAAAGTTGATGAAGGTTCAAGGCGAACGCTCGCCGGCTGCGCGCAACCGCCGCCCCGGCCTCTGGAGGTGAGTCTATGTCGGTCAAGGCTTTCATCCTGATTGATACTTCCCCCGGCAAAGCCCGCGAGGTCGCGGGCAAGCTGCGGCAAGTCGAAGGCGTATCGGTAGCGCATGCGGTGACAGGACCGCATGACATTATCGCGATCGCAGAGGCTCACGACGTCACCGCCCTCGGCGAGCTGGTAGTGCAGAGAATCCAAAGCGTGGCCGGTGTGAACCGCAGCCTGACCTCGATCGTAGCGGACTAGACGCGCGCGGACGCGGAGAGCGACTCAGGGAGATATCGCGATGGCGCGCGGAGCGATGAATCATCTGGCGCTGGTGGTGACCGATCTGGCCGCGGCAACCGCGTTCTACGACCCGATTCTGGCGTTTATGGGCTACTCTCGCGTGCCGGTGCCCGAGGCCACGCAGACGCTGATGAAGACGGCGCTCATCGCGTATGCGAGTCCGCACGGCGCGATCACGATTCGGCCGGCAACGCCCGAGTTCGAAGCGATGAAGTTTCATCGCGGCTCTGCCGGGCTCAACCATTTCGCGTTCAACGCCGCCTCGCGCGAGGACGTGGATGCGATGTACTCGAAGCTTAAGGAGATGGGAGCGACGGTGCTCGATCCGCCGGCTGAGTACGCATATTTCCCGGAATACTACGCGGTCTATTTCACCGATCCCGACGGGATCAAATTCGAGTTCGCCTACGCACCCGCGCTGTGAGCGGCGCGTGCGGCGGGCATCAAGGCAGGAAGAAGCAGTCGATGGCTGAATTACCGGTAATCAAGCGGCTCAGAAAAGAACTCGATGTGATGAAGCGCGAGCTCACCGTCGATTTGCCCAAAGAGCTCGAGCGCGCCCGCGCACATGGCGACTTGTCCGAGAACGCGGAATGGGCGATGGCCAAGCAGCGGCAGGAGTTCCTGCGCGCGCGGGTCAACAACATGGAGGCTCGCATCGCCGAACTTATGACGATCGATCTCAATTCCATCCCGCACGACACCGTCGGGCTCGGCAGCCGCGTTAAACTCGAAAACCTCGACGAAGGGGGAACGGCCGAGTACGAAATCGTGGTGCCCGAAGAGGTGGACGGCGCGCAGAACAAAATTTCGCTGTCATCGCCGCTCGGCCGCGCGCTTATCGGCAAGGCCACCGACGACGATATCGAAGTAGTAACGCCCAAGGGCAAGCGCTCCTACCTGGTGAAGCGGCTGGTAACCATCCACAAGCTGCTCGCCGCGGAAAACCCGAGCGGCAACGTTTAATCCCTGGCTCTTCTGATGTCCCCTTTTCGGGCCAAGGATCAGAAACAAACGAGCCGCATGGAGGTCCATGCGGCTCGGTCGGTGAAAATGGAGTTTCCGGATCTAGTGACGGTCCCCAGAGTCTATCCGATCCCAGGGTGAAGATTAATAGCGGGTGTCGCCGAACAAGTCTTCCTCTTCGCGGACGCTTGGGCCGATGCCGGTTGCGCGGAACATCAGCTTGGCGGCGAAAAGCTTGTCGCCGATTCGGCCTTGCGATTTCAGAAATCCCCCGTGACGGCGGCATTTCGGGCACGGCATCGATCCGCTCAGAAGACTGGCGTTCGCCGACGTGATCCGCAGATCGAAAGTGGCGCCGCATCCTGGGTTCTGGCAGGTCGTCCGATAGACGATGCCGCGCGAGTTTTCGGTGTTGGTTTCATGCCTGGTAGTAGCTGTTTGCATCGTTTTGTCCTCCCTTCCTGAGGAGGTTTGGTGGGGCCTTTATGACCCTCTCGGCTTCTTAGACGTATCAACCTCGCAAACGTTTCAAGCAATCGGCGTGCCCTAGCCGGTAATAAGTCGCGCTTGGACAGAAAACCCTGTAAAATCCAACTAATCGGGCGATCGGGCCTGCTTGGACTACGTATGAGGGTAAGCCGGCGGATGAAAAATATGCTCCTTTTGCTACAGACCGTGCTACATCCGCGACAGTACGTCGCCACACCGGGTACACAAAGATATCCAAACGTTCATGCCGCTTTTATTCGCGGCATCGCCGACGCCACCCGTTTCGGGACTTGCTATTTTGCGCCGAGCCATACCTTAATGCGCGGGAATAAGGCGAGCCTGGGATGAGAACACTTGCGCTGGTGATGGCTGGAGGGCAGGGCACGCGGCTGCATCCGCTGACCCGGGATCGCGCCAAGCCGGCGGTGCCCTTTGGCGGCAAGTACCGGATCGTCGATTTTGTTCTCTCCAACCTGGTCAATTCCGGCATCTACGCGATTTATGTGCTGGTTCAATGGCGCTCGCAGTCGCTGATCGAGCATTTGAAGGACGGATGGCAATTCGGCGGGATGCTGCCCAACCACTTCGTGGTTCCGGTTCCCGCGCAGATGCGGCTGGGCGAGTCATGGTACCAGGGCACTGCGGACGCGATTTTTCAGAATCTCAACCTTATCGACGACGTCAAGCCGGACCTAATCGCGGTCTTCGGCGCCGATCATATCTACCGGATGGATATCCAGCAGATGATCGAGTTCCACCTCGAGCGCAAAGCCGCGGTCTCGGTCGCGACGCTGCCGGTCACGCTTGAGGAGGCTGACCAGTTCGGCATCATCACGGTCGATTCGGGATTGCGGGTGCTTGATTTTAACGAGAAGCCAAAAGAGCCGCCGCCGGCGATGCCGGGGGCGCCGGGCAAGTGCCTGGCCTCGATGGGCAATTACCTCTTCGACCCGACGATCCTGCGCAACGCGCTGATCGAGGACTCGACCCATCCCGCGAGCCGCCATGATTTCGGCCACGATCTTATTCCGGCGCTGATCAACAAGGTCCCGGTGTACGCGTACAACTTCATGACCAACCGCATCCGCGGTGATTCGGAGGCGAATCCCAGTTACTGGCGCGACGTGGGAACGCTCGAGGCCTATTACGAAGCCAACATGGATTTGCGCGACGCGCGGCCGCTGCTTAACCTCTATAATCCGTACTGGCCGCTGCGCAGCTCCTACTTCGATCAACCGCCCGCGAAGTTCGTGTTCGACGAAGACGGACGCCGCGGCGTGGCGACCCATTCGGTGGTCTCGGAGGGCTGTATCGTGTCGGGCGGCACGGTGCGCAATTCGGTATTGGGGCGCAGCGTTTTCGTGCATTCGTACAGCCTGGTCGAGGATTCGGTGCTGATGGATTACGTCGAGATCGGCCGGGGTGCGAAAATCCGCCGCGCGATTATCGACAAAAATGTGTTCGTGCCCGAGGGCGAGGAAATCGGCTACGACCTCGAACGCGACCGCCAGCGCTTCTTTGTCACCGACGACGGCTTGATCGTGATTCCCAAGGCGCCCAAACGCGACCGCACGGTGATCTGACCGCGATGGATTCAGCATCCCACCCTGCGGGAGTTACCGCAGGCCCGCCGGGCGCCGCGGCAGGAGTCTCGAAGGAAAAGGCCGTCCCGCACGGCTTGCCTCTGCGGCGCTCGATTCGCCACGCTCCGCTAAAGCTGACCGCGCGCCAGAGGCTCGTTTACTGGCTGATGGTTGGGACACTGCATGTGCTGAGCCTGATTCCCGATTTCATCCTGCTGCCGCTGGGCGCGCTGGGCGGCCTTATCGGCTACCTGCTCGATCGCCGGCATCTGCGGATCGGGATGAAAAATCTCGAAATCGCGTTTCCCGAAAAGAGCGTAGCCGAGCGCCGCCGGATCCTGCGCGCATCGTACGTCAACTTAGGCCGCGCCGGCGCCGAGTACATCCGATTGGGCGGATTCTTTCATACCCGCCTTGCGCGCAGAGTCCGCTATCACAACCTTGAATATTGGAACGAAGTTGCCGATCGTTACCCGGGAAAGGGACTGCTGGTGATGAGCGCGCACTTCGGCAATTTCGAGCTGGTCGCCGCGGCACACGCGATGCACGGCTACCAGATAAGCCTGGTGCATCATACGCAGCGCTTTCTGGCGGGTGATGCGGTGACGACCCTTGTGCGCGAACGGGCGGGAGTCGAGATAATCCGCAAACACTCGGCCGCGCGCGCGGTGCTGCGCGCGCTCAAGACCGGAGACCTGGTGGCGATTCCGTTCGATCAAAACGCCAAGCGCAGCGAGGCGGTGTTTGTGCCGTTCTTCGGCGAGATGGCGGCGACCACCAGCGGACTTGCGCGGCTTGCGATGATCTCCGGTGCTCCGATAGTGCCGGCGTTCATCGTGCGCGATCCAAATCATCGCACGCACTTCATCGAGATAATGCAAGAG
Organism: Binataceae bacterium (SeqCode); assembly: GCA_049795175.1. Classification (GTDB taxonomy): domain Bacteria; phylum Desulfobacterota; class Binatia; order Binatales; family Binataceae; genus JBARDN01. Next base: position 20,785 of record JBARDN010000221.1, read on the forward strand.
ATTCCGGTCCAGCGCACCGGCGACCTCGACGCCGATGTGCTCGAAAATACGCGCCGATTCGTCGCCGCGGTAGAAACGATCGTGCGCCGCTACCCCGAGCAATTCCTATGGACGCATCGCCGCTTCCGCACTCGCCCCCGCGGCGCGCCGCCGATCTACGACTGGGAAAAGCGCCGCTCCAGCACGCCGTCAGGCCGCGCGCAGCGAGCCTAAAGGATTAAAATCGCGGAGCGAAGAGATTCGAAGCTCGGCGCCGCAGCTCAAAACAGGAGCATGTGTACATGGATCGGAAAATTGGCCTCTTTGACGCAATCAGGACAACACGCTCGATGCGCCGGCTAAAGCCAGACCCGGTTCCAGATGAACTCATCCGCGAAATTCTGGAGGCCGCTATCTGCGCGCCCAGCGGCGGCGATTCTCAGCATTGGCGCTTCATCGTGGTGAAGGATCCTGAGGTTAAAAAGCAGATTCAAATCCGATACCAGCGAGCGTTCGAGGATCTCAAGCAACGCTTTCATGCGGCACCGCCTCCTCCTGGCAAAACTGAGGCGGAAAAACAGCGCATGTTGGCGGCAAGAGATCACCTCACCGAACACTTCCACGAGGCGCCGGTGCTTATTGTATGCTGCCTCGACGGCGATTCGGGCAGTGGAGTTGGCGCCGGTGCGTCGATTGA
>JBARDN010000222.1:0-9884 GCA_049795175.1 Binataceae bacterium (SeqCode)
GCCGCGCCGAGCACGTGCGGCACCAGCTCGCGCTTGTCGGCGAAGCGTCCGTCGCGCTCGCTTCCGTAAACGCCCTCGAAGAAATGGCGCAGCTTGAACTCGGTGAGAATTCGTTCGGCGCTGGAAGCAAGCTTCGCGGTCGCGACGAACAGGCGGGGACCCGACGCGAACGCCGCCAGCATCGCGGGCACCCCGTCGTACACCAGGTTTTCGCGGAATCCGATTGATTCGTAGCGCTCGAGGTAATGCGCGAACGCGCGATCGATGAGCGTCGAATCATTGGTGCCCAAAAGCCGCGCAAAGTTTTCCCGCATCGGCGGTCCGACGCACCATTGGAGAGAATCCTCAGGTGGCGGCTCGACGCCGAGCGCGCGGATCGCATACTGGATCGACCGGATGATGCCCGAGCGGGAATCGGTCAGAGTTCCGTCGAGATCGAAGAGCAAGTTGGGGATCGTCATCTATAGATATTGGCCCGTTTTCAGGTGGACAAACGATACGGCGATCGCCCGGGCGCGTCGAGCGCGGGCATTTGCGACGATCAAACATCGTCTCGACGGTGGGTTCGGTCCGGGAATTTTTGATCGTCAAATCGGAAAACATCTTGATTTCGTTGAGGATTGCGCTGGACGATACCAGTTCGTTTTTTTCTAAGGCTCGCGAAAATCGGAAGTATCGTTCCAGACCGGACGCCACCATCTCGTCACCTCATCGTTGAAGTATTGCGAACCTCGGGCGTCGGGCGGGGAACAGGAAACGGGCGAGCGTGCGTAGAGCACGCGATGACTACCTGTAACACATTAGTGTCTATCTGTCATCCTGGCGCGCCGGGTCAGCGCGCAGTTGCGCGCTCCATTCTATCGCTACCTGCGCCGCGCTCGCTTGGCCGCGCAACGCTCACAAGCTGTCATTCCGAGGCCCTAGGCCGAGAAATCCCTCGCCGCGCGAGGCGCGGCGATTCTCCCGCGCCGCAATCGCAGCTCAGTGCCAGCTCGCACGACGGAGCGGTACTGGCGTCATTTCAGCCCCGCTGACGGGGAGTGGCGTATTTTGAAAGCGGGGTGGCGTCATTTCAGCCTTTCAGCACTGATCCGAGGATCGTCAGTCGCGATGCAACAGAAAGGCGATATTGCATTTGACAGACCAATACTAGGGCTGGAACGGCCTCTCGGTCTGCCAGATCGCCTCAATGTTATTTCCCTCTGGGTCGAACATGAATGCCTCATAACTGGTGGGCCGCCGAAAGCCGGGCGGTCCGTTGTCCTTAGCTCCCAACCTCATCCCAGTTTCATAAAACGCATCTACCGCCGCTGGAGTATCAGCGCGGAAGGCATAGTGGAGCCGCAGCACTCCGGCTTTGGCCTTCCAGTCAACATCGCCTTCGCCGATCCAGAGGCGGGTGGGCATGTCGGGTCGCTTTAGGACTACTGCTTTGAACTGCGGCTGACGCTGGACTACCACGATGCCAAGCGGCGCGAGACACTTCTCATAGAAGGGCACGGTTATTTCTGGTCTGTGGCACTTAATGCCAAAGTGATCCAACACGCGCTAGCTCCGACATTTTGCTGGTTCTTTTGCCTTCACGACCTTCCCCAACTTCGCGGCAGCGTGGCGGGGCTTCATTCAGACCTGTACTCGAAATGCAAACGAAAAGGGAGTCCGGAGTCTTCACCTCTTGGCTCGAAAAGAGGCTGACGACTCGCGTGATCTGATCTCAGACCGACATTTCGCCGGGCATGACGCGTAACGATAGGCCCACCACCTTGAAACCTCAAGCGGCGTCATTTCAACTCGCGGTGGCGTCTTTTGGTCGAATGACGCCAGTAACGAAGGAGCCGCAAACTGAAGTCGCGCAGGCTTCAGCCGATGCTTCCCCGCGCTCCCGTTCAGGTAGCGATAGGCCGCAAAGTGCCAGATTCCGTGAAAAATCTCCCATCGCTTGAGCGCAGGGCGGTTCGTAACTCCTTCGACGAGCTGGCACTAAGCTGCGATCGTGGCGCGGGAGAATCGCCACGCGTTGCGCGGCGAGGGATTCCTCGGCCTAGGGCCTCGGAATGACACGCGGGGCGGCCGCGGCTCTTATCCAGGCGTAGCCGCGGCGGCGCGCGCGCCGCTATAGTCGCTGGACACGGGAGTACCACAGCATGGAATTCGGAACTTTGATTTTCACCAAGCCGGATCGGATTGCGCATGATGTGCCGCACGCGGAGGCGCGAGGATTCTCGCACGCGTGGATTCCCGACTCGCACATGATCTGGGGCGATACGTACGCGTGCATGGCGATCGCCGCGACTTGCACCAAACGCATCAAGCTCGGCACCGGAGTCGCGGTCGCGTCGAACCGGATCGCGCCGGTGACGGTGCATTCGATCGCGACGATCAACCAGCTCGCGCCGGGCCGCACGATCCTGGGCTTCGGGACCGGGCATACCGGACGGCGCGTGATGGGACTGCCGCCGGTGCGTCACGAAGATTTCCGCGAACAGGTCCGCGTGATTCACGATCTGCTCGAAACCGGCGAGGCCGACTACCGGACCGAGGGACTCGAACGCAAGATTCGCTTTCTGCATCGCGACCGCCGCTTTATCAATCTGGATGACAAGATTCCGTTCTACGTCGCCGCCAACGGACCCAAGACGCTCGCGCTCGCGGGCGAGTTCGGCGACGGGATTATCACCACCGGCGTCGCGACGCCCGAGCGCGTCGATGCGGTGCGCAGGCATGCGCAGGCGGGAGCGGCCAAGGCCGGGCGCGACGCATCGAAGCTGCCGATAGTGTCGCTGACCCACGTCTGCGTGCTCAAACCGGGCGAGGCGACCGACTCGCCGCGGGTCAAGGCGATGACGGGGCATTGGGTGATGGCCTCGATGCACGCGATCGTGGCGGGATACGCGAGTCCGAATTCGCTGCCTCCCGCAGCGCGCAAGGTCTATGACGCATACGCCGAGCACGTCGCTTCGCTCAAGACGTCAGCGGCCGAGCGCTACCTCGACGTGCATATCGGGCACTGCTGCTTCGTCGCGCCGGAAGAAAAACGATTCGTGACTGCCGAGACGATCGGCGCCACCACGATCGTCGGTCCGCGCGAGGCAGTGCTCGAGCAGCTTCGTGCGCTCGACCAGGCGGGGCTCAACCAGATTTTCTTAAATCCGCCGATGGACGGATTCGACGAATGCCTGGACGACATCTCGCGCGACCTGATCGAAAAAATCTAGGCGCAAAATTTCGGATGCGCACCGTGCGCGATTGCCCGCGGCTGCGACGGGTCTTAGACTCGCGCGATGGCGATTGGCAAGGAGATAGCGCGCGCCCGGCGGCTGGGGCTGGTGCCCTACGCGCAGTACCGGGGGATGCGGCTGCGCAACCGGATGTTCAAAGTCGCCAACCTGGTCGGACCAAAGCGTCATGAATGCCCATGCTGCGGATGGCGCGGGATGCGCTTTCTCGACTTCATCCGCGAAAATGTGATCGTTACGGCGTCGGTGTGTCCGCGATGCCGCAGCCACGCGCGTCATCGCGCGCTGGTGGTGTATCTCGGAGAACTGCTGCGCGCGCTGCCGGAGGACGGCACGATTTTGCACTTCGCGCCCGAGCGTGCGCTCGCTCGTGCATTCGGGTCGCGGAAATTCTTTTACGTGGGAGTTGATATCGGAACGCGCGCAATCAGTGCGCGCGCCGACATGACCGCCATTGCGTTTCGCCGCGACACGTTCGATCTGGTGCTGTCGAGTCATGTGCTCGAACACGTGGAGCACGAGCGCGCGGCGCTCGAGGAGATCGCGCGGGTGCTGGCGCCCGGAGGACGCGCGGTGATCATGGTGCCGATGGTGCCTGACTGGGAGCGAAGGCCGACGGTGGAATTTGGCCGCGCAAATTTCCAGGGCCATTGGCGCCAGTACGGAAATGATCTGGCGGGCCGAATCGGCGCCTGCGGCCATCGATGCGCGATCGTGCGGCCGAGCGAATACGCGACGCCGGAGCTGCGCCTGCGCTACCAGATAAGCGACGTGCCGATTTTCGTTGCGAGCAAACCGGTGTGACAGCGCGCCGTCCGGCGCAAGAGCGCGGAGCTAGAACGGGTAGTTGATTCCGGAAAAAACCGCCGCGCCCTCTCCGCCCCATCCGACATCGACGTAGCCGACCACGAACGGTTCCGCGATTCCGCGAAAGCCAACTCCGCCTACCGGATGCAGCGACGACCACGCGACCGGGTCATAGCTCATCGAGCGGGCGACGCGTCCGGCCTCCGCGAACGGTGCAATTTCGAGCGTGCCATGGGTGCCGAACAAATTCGCGTCGTAAACCCGGGTGCGCACCTCGAAATTTCCGACCGCGAGATTGTTATCGACGAAGCGGCCGGTGCCATAGCCGCGCAGCGGCTGCTGATCGGCGAGCTCGCTGTCGTCGCCCCCCAGCCGCGCCATCGCCCAAAACGGCATCTCGCCGCCTGCGGGCTCGTACTCCGTGAACAGATGTCCCACCAGGGTGATCCGCGAGCCGATCGGATAATACTGCCTGATCTCAGCGCCGAAGCGGTTGTACGAAACCGAGCTCCCAAACCTCCGATCCGCGATCCCGTAAAAAACCCGGTAGAGCCCGCCCTTGCGCGGGATATCCACCGAATCGCGCGTGTCGTACTGGAGCATCGGCTGGGTCAGAATCTCGCTGCCGCCGCCGAGGCCTTTCTGGTTCGGGAACTGCTTCGAGATGTCGGGCAGGTCGTTGAACGCGCCCTTCTGAATTCGAATCCATCGTGGCCGGAACATCACCGAGAGCTGCAATTTTTCTGTGAAATTCAGGCCGACGATCCCTTCCGCGTAGAGCTGTTGAGTCGTGTAGTTCGACTGATTGCCCTCTGACGAATCATTGCCGACGCCAAAAAAGCGCTCGGTCGGATCGCGCTCGAAATACAGGCGTCCCTCGTACGACCACCAGTCCTTGTGAGTGCGTCCGCCCTGATAATCCAGGTCAACCTTGCGCGCGATATTCCACGATCCGCCGGCGACGGCGTACCAGTTGGTGTCCTCCGAGGGATAGGCGAGGTAGCGGAAGTTGCCGCCGGCGCCAAGCGTGGTGTTCCAGTTGATGTCGGGCGCGATGATGTTGCGAATCTGATCCTTCGAATCCGTGTCGAGATAGACCGGCAAGATACCGACCGTGGTTCCGGCATTGGGATCAGTGGCGACCTCGGGGACCGGGATGACGGGCCACGAGGTTGGATTCATCAGATCGAAGGCGGACGCGGCGGTCGCGCCGAGCACCAGCGCGATCATCGCGGCAAAAGCGATCCTGCAGGCCTTCGCGATCCAGATGGTCATTCGCAACTCTGAAAACGTCCGCAACTGTAAAACGTCCGCAACTTTACGCCGCGCCGCGCGTCTGTCGAAGCCACCCCGCGCGATGCGATGAACAAAAGTGGCAGTCTTGGCGAGAGGGATCAACCGTCTCTGGCGCGAAAATGTTTGCGCGGATCGATCTTTCATAAGTTTGCATAAGCTTGCACCAGGTTCTTCCACCAGCTGTGCTTCGCGCGCCGGATAACTTCGGCTTTTCGCTGCCAAGGGAAATGTGCAAGGATTCGGACCGAACCAATCCCGTAGCGCGAAATCGGCGCGACTCGCAGGGCGCGAGCGCGATACCGGCGCCGTCTTCGAGGCGGCGCCGCGCGGGGGAAATAATCGCACGGAGGAATCTTAGATGGCTAAGCGAGACGGCGGCGAGCTGATCGCCCGCGTGATGCGGGAAAATCGGGTTCGCTATTGCTTTGCGATTAACGGCGGGCATCTGTTCCCGATCCTCGCGCAATTGCGCGACAACGATATCAAGCTCATCCACATGCGCCACGAGCAGGCGACCGCATATGCCGCCGACGCATACGCGCGCAGCTCGGGCGAGGTGGGCGTGTGCATGGTCACGGCAGGATGCGGTCTCACCAACGCGGTTACCGGCTTGTGCGTCGCGGGACTGACCAACAGCGCCGTGGTCTGCATCTCCGGACAGCATCCCAACACCGAAGATCACCTGGGATCTTTTCAGGAAGCTTACGGCTCGGAAGTCGTGAAGAGCTTTTCGAAATTCACCAAGCGGGTGACCGACTGGAGCACGATCGAGTTCGACCTGCGCTCGGCCTTTCGCGAGGCGATCTCGCCGCCGCAAGGCGTCGCGCTGTTCGAGATTCCGCAGAACATCCTCTATCACCATGAAGAAGAGGCCGGCCAGAGAAAGGGCGCGCGCGGCTTCACGATGGACGACGTGCGCGGCGCCGGCGACCCGGCCAAAATCGATCGCGCGGTCGAGATGCTGCAGGCGGCCGAGCGTCCGGTAATCGCGGGCGGCGACGGACTGTTCTGGTCGCAGGCCGGCGCGGAGCTGCGCGAGTTCGTCGAGCTGACCGGAATTCCGGTGTACACGCGGCGCGCGGGCCAGGGCGCGGTTTCCGAGGAGCATCCGCTGGCGATTCGCGGCGCATGGAAGAAGCCTTTTACCGGAAAGGCCGACGTAGTTTTGGCGGTGGGCTTCCGCTTCTGGAGCGGCGAACATTTCGGGCAGCCGCCGACCTGGACCGACAAGGCCAAGTACATCCAGGTCGATCCGACTCCGACGCGAATCGGATGGCAGGTCAACGCCGATCTTCCGATCGTCGGCGATTGCAAGCTGGTGCTGCGCCAGATGATCGATCGGATCAAGGAACTCAAGCTCGACTTCTCGAAGAACAAGAGCTCTGAATGGACCAAGGAAGTCGGCTCAACGCGCGCGCGCTTCGAGGCGCAGATCAAGGAGCAGAACGGCAAAGTCTTTGGGAACAAGCCGATTCATCCGGCGCGCCTGTGCGAGGACTTGATCAAAGTGCTCGACAAGAATGCGACCACGATTATCGACAGCTTCACGCTCTCGGGATGGATGAGCCGGGCGTTCACCTGCCGCTTCATGGGCCAGGTGGTTGACGCGGGTCCGCTGGCGCCCGTCGGCCATGGCGTCGGGATGGGCATCGGCGCGCAGCTTGCGCGGCCGGGGCAGCAGGTGGTGGTGATCGAGGGTGACGGCGGACTCGGCATCGGCGGCTTCGACATGGAAACCGCGGCGCGCTACAAGCTGCCGATCGTCACCGTGCTGTGGAACAACAGCTCGTGGGGTCCGAACTTCGATCAGATGCCGGGGCTCAAGGGCAAGACTGATCCGTTCAACATGTTGAAGGACATCCGCTACGACAAGATTTTCGCCGAGATGGGATGCCACGGCGAGCAGGTCGAGACGGCGGAGCAGATCATTCCGGCGCTCGAGCGCGCGTTCAAGTCGGGCAAGCCCGCAATGATCAACGTGATCGGCGACACCAGCGTCGGCAACGCGACGCTCGGCGGCAACCTGCTCGGCTCGACCGGCTCGAAGGGCTGAGCGAAATTCACCTGTGCGATTGCAAGGCGGGATGCGCACCATGCGCATCCCGCCTTTTCTTTGCGTGACGGGACGGCCCGCACACGAGCCCTTCATCGCGATCACCTGTGCAGTCATATAATCTATACGTGATGCTGCATTTGGGATCGACTCGAGGCCTCGATGAAACTTAAAGCATTACTTCTCATTTTTTCGGCGATGCTGTTCATCGCGTGCAAGTCGGCAAGCACGCCGATCTCCTGCCCTTCGGGAACCACTGCGATGGGCTCGCCGCCGCCGGCCGGCGACGAAACCTGGTGCCAGAAAACGGTGGACGGCCAAGCGGTCAAGGACGGTCCCTTTGTCCTCTACCGAAGCGGCGGCTCCATGATGCTGCGCGGCTCGTATCACGACGGCAAGCAGAACGGGGAGTGGACGATGTGGTACGACAACGGGCAGAAGGGCTCGATCGATCATTACAAGGACGGCGTCGAGGACGGGGAGCATATCGGCTGGTACACCAACGGCAAAATTTCCGCGCAAGGCAATTACAAAGACGGCAAACGCGAAGGCACCTGGAAGCGCTGGGATCCGCAGGGCTTCAAGAATTGGGAAGAAGTGTACAAGGACGGCAACCGGATTTCCTGAGCGATCGCATGGCCCATGATTTTACGATCATCGAAGCCGACCTGGCTGACTCGAAGCAGGCCGCGGCATTGGTCGAACTGTTCGATCGTTACATGCGCGACCCGATGGAGGGCGGCGCGGCGATGCCGCCGAACCTCCGGCGCGATCTGGTGCCCGGCCTGCTCGCGCATCCCTCGAGCTACGTGTTCCTCGCGTATCACGCAGACCAGCCGGTAGGCTTCGCGATCTGCTTTCTGGGATTTTCGACTTTCAATGCGCGACCGCTGCTCAATATCCACGACATCTCGGTGCTCGCAACGATGCGCGGGAAAGGCGCCGGCGCGGCGATGCTCGCGCAGATCGAGGACAAAGCGCGTGCGCTCAATTGCTGCCGTCTGACTCTGGAAGTGCGAGAAGACAATCATGTCGCGCGCGGACTGTACCGGAAATCCGGATTCGCCGAAGCGTTAGCCGGCACCGCGCGGATGGAATTTTGGAACAAGACGCTCGCCTGAAGGATGCCGCTCGATTCGCGTGCAGATGATTTTGGACAAGGTGGTGCCTTGGATTTTTTGATATCGGGCGTTTTGCGGTGGGTTCGTTTGGTATCTTTTCTAGAGGCTTAAAAAATAAACTCCTTGAAGATGCTGCCGAATTCGCGGCGATGGGTTTCTTTCAGCATCTTTTTTGGTCATCGATTTTTGGGTCTTCTGACGCGGCCAACGTCGGCTCCCGCCAATCGCGGACGGGCCGTCCGCCGCCACTGAGAAAGAGGGTTTCGCGCACTCCATCGAAAAAGTGTGCGAGTGCCAAGTGCGAGATTCCTCGCGATGCCTGCCACTCAAGGGTGACGCGGACGACGCGATAAGCGGCGGCTGCACGCGCTCGGAATGACACGCGACCAGGACCGGATGTCATTCCGAGAGCGGATCGACTGCCAGCCCCTCGTCGTTTAGAAGGTCTGGCGCCGTACCGGTCGCGAGGAATCTCGCCCGTCGCGAAAGCAGCCGACTCGAGTGAGGCCGGCAAAGCGGAGCACAATAGTTTGCGCGATGCTTCCACGCGACCAGTTTTACACGAAGCGGAATTGGGCATAAGGCTGAACAGTTCAGCCATGAACAAATCTGGCAAAATCCCGAACGATCGTTAGGGAAGCGGCGAGGCGTGCAAACGGCCTGAAACGCTTGTGTCCCAAGGGGTTTGCGACCTCTTAAGATCAATCTGATCCCTGACCCTTCCCAAACGGACGCGTCGACAAACGCCGAGTTTCTGCCCGTTATCAAACGAGCAAAGTGCCTGATTGCTTCGCTGAGATCGTTCGCCCTACCACGCGGAATAGAAGTCAGCGTGTAGTGACAGGCTGCGCGAAAGACGGGCGGCTCGCGAGCCGCCCCTACGAAGACAGCAGGTTTGCGCCGCGTGGTCGCTAGTCGCCTTCGCCTACCGCGGCGAGCGCAATTCCTTCGACGGCGAGTGCGGGGACGTAAAAGGCTTCGGATGCGCCCCAGACTATCGCGGGGGTCGGGCGCGCGCCGAGCGCGATCGGAGCGTCGAATACCTGCGCGATGTTCGCATTGACCCGGAGGCTGTTGGGCGCGAGCGGCTCTGCGAGTTTTCCGTTTCTGATCACATATGAATCGCCGCTGACGGTGCAGGTGAAGTCGCCCGCGCGCTGTCCGTTTATCGGATAGGTGTACCAGACCCGTCCGACGTAGATGCCGTCACCGATCGCGCGGATCATCTCGCGCTCCGAGATGCCACCGCGCGCGCGCATGATCACGTTGGTGCCGGAGCTGGAAGGATGCGAATCGAAGCGGCGGCCGCCGCCCTCGCCCAGTCGGTATCCGCTGGACGGCGGAAACTTGGCGTCCGCGCCGAGCGGCCCC
>JBARDN010000223.1:0-12934 GCA_049795175.1 Binataceae bacterium (SeqCode)
CCGACGCGAAGGTCTTCGAGCTTTAGCCATTGGAGCCACGGCGGCATCGCGGGTGATTCTATAGTCACTCGCTTGTCAGCGCCGCTGACGCTCAGTCCAAGCATCGCCTGCACGATCGCATAGACACTCGCCGCAGACCACGCTTGCGGGTGGCAGGCCGTGGGATAGGGGACCGGACCAAGTTCGGCGACGCGCTCGAAGCCGCACATGAGCTCGGGCAGGCTTCCAATCTGCAAGCGCACGCCGGCGTTGAACAGCCCCTCGAGGATCCGGAGGATGCCCTGGCGGTCGCCGGCGCGCCCGAGGCCGATCGCCGCCAGCGCGTTGTCATGCGGCCAGATCGAGCCGTTGTGATAGCTCATCGGATTGTAGCGGCGCTCTTTCGAGCTGAGCGTGCGCACGCCCCATCCGGAAAACATATCGGGCGCGAGCAGCCTCGTGCACATCGCGGTGGCGTGCTCGCCGTCGACCAGGCCGGTAGCCAGACAATGCGCGCCGTTGGACGCCATCACCTCGCACGGACGGCTGTCGCCGTCGAGTGCGAGCGCGATCATCTCGCGCGACTCGACCCAAAAGGCGGGTAAGAAGGCGGCCTTGAGCGCCGCGGCGCGCGCGGTGAGTTTGGCGGAGACATCGATCCGCCCGAGGCGCACTGCCACTTCGGAGATTCGCGTATAAGCCGCATAGACGTAGCCCTGGACTTCGGCCAGAGCGATCGGAGCGGTCGCGAGCGAGCCGTCGGCGTGCGAGATGGAATCGAAAGAATCCTTCCAGCCCTGGTTGGAGAGCCCGCGCGGAGTCTTGCGGCTGTATTTGACAAAACCGTCGCCATCGATATCGCCTGAGCGATCGATCCATTCGAGCGCGCGTTCGATATTGGGCCACAGCTCCCGCGCGATCGTCAGATCGCCCGTGACTTCCGCATACTCGCCCATCAGCCACAGGAACAGCGGCGTGGAATCGACCGAGCCGTAGTAACGGCCGAAGGGAACCTCGCCAGTGGCAGCCATTTCTCCGGCACGGACTTCGTGAACAATTTTGCCGGGACTTTCGTCGCGCGAGTCGTCGATCTCCGTCCCCTGCATCGCCGCCAGCGCGCGCAGGGTCTGGCCCGCGATATCCGGGTTGAATGCCAGCACCGAGAGCGCGGTGATAATACTGTCGCGGCCGAACAGGGTCGCGAACCACGGAATTCCGGCCATCATGAAAGAGCCGGCCGAGTCGATCCCGATGAGCGAAGTCAGATCGGCGCTCGAGGCCTCGATAAGGCGGTTGAAGAGGTCGTCGCTGGTGCTGAGCTTCGCGCATTGACGATCGCGCGCGGCAATTTCGGTGCGGCGCAGGTCCAGTGCGCGGTCGAAATTCGCCGCGAAGCTGTCGCTCTGCTTCGGAACTACCGCCGGCGCGGGATCGAGGCTGCACGTGATCCGCGTCTGCAGCGTTACCGACTGCTCGGGTTCGAGTTCGACCACGAACGATGCGCAATCGCCCGTGAGTTTTATCGGGAGCGGCTCGAAAGACAGCTCGGTTATTCGTGCCACGCCGTCCAGTCCCTCGTATCGAAGCACGACCGCGCCGCGCTTGACCTTGGGCCGCACGCGTTTGCCCTTGCGCTCGCGTTTGACGCCGCGGACTTCGAACAAGTCGTCGAAATCGGCGCCGAAGGACAGCTCGAGCGAGAAGCGCACCCGCTCGCGTGAGTAGTTGCGCGCGTTGATGCGATGAAACAGTGCCGCGTCGGCCAGCACCCATCCACGCTCGATCTGGATCGAGGTGCGCGGCACCGAGATCGCGCCGTCGCGCGCGCGCAGAAACGGATTGGTCAGGTTGATCACCAGCTCGGCGTTGTCGTCGCTCAGGTAGGAGTTGAGGAAGCAGGGCGCCTTGCTGTCGATCAGAATTTCAAAGCGGGAGAGAAATCTGGTGTCGCGATGAAACAGCCCGAGCGCCTCGAGCGGCGACACCGCTATGTCTCCCGTTGTATCGAAAACCGCGAAGCTCTGCGCGTGGGCCAGCACCCGGCCGTCCACCGTGGTGGCGCCCGAAGAGGCGAGCACGTAGTACTCGGAGCCGACCTTGAGCGTGATCGGCGCGCGGCGCGGGGCGCGGGCGATACGGCGGCGCGGCTTTGATCTGCGCTCGGGCTGGCCCTCGTTCATAGCGCGGCGCTCACCGGGTCGGACAAGACGCGGCAGGAGAGGATCGGACGCGGTGAGATTTTCACGCTGTACTCTCGCTATTTGTCTGAAGCTTGCGCCTTCGCGATCAGCCGCCGAAACAGGCGCTCGTAGTTATCGACCTGTACTTCCACCGAGAACCGCGCTTCAAATTCCGCGCGGCATCCTTGGCGCGAAAGTCCGCCGATTTTCCTTACCGCGGCCGCCATTTCCTCGGTCGTGTTGGCGATCATGCCGGTCACACCCGGCTTGATGATCTCCGGCACCGAGCCGTACGGCCGCGCCACGATCGGGGTGCCGCACGCCATCGATTCGATCATCGTGAGTCCGAACGGCTCCGGCCAATCGATCGGGAACATCAGCGCGAGCGCGTTGCCCAGGAACTCGCTCTTCTCGACTTCGTTGATCTCGCCGATATATTCGATATCGGGCGGCGACAGGCGCGGCTCGATTACGGCTTCGAAATAAGCCTTGTCGACGACGTCCACCTTGGCCGCGAGCTTGAGCGGGATGCCCACCTTGCGCGCGACGTCGATCGCCAGGTCTGGGCGTTTCTCCGGCGAAATCCGCCCCAGAAAAGCCAGGTACTTGCCCGGTCCCGGACTGAAGCGCAGCAGATCGCGCGGCAATCCGTGGTAGATCGTCTCGACCCAGTTCATGAATTGCAGAGGCACCCGCTGCAAGTCGCTGATCGAGACCACGGGAGTGTCGCGGTAGCGGTAGTAGATCGGGCGCAGATCGTCGATATCGAGCCGCCCGTGCATCGTGGCGACGGTTGGCACCTTCACCAGCCGCGCGAAAGGAAAGCTCCAGTAGTCGAGATGCGAATGGATGATGTCGAAGCGGTTCTCGACGTCGTCGTACGCGTCGCTGATCATCGGAAGCTGAATAAAGGTGCCCAGCTCGGGCTTGCCCGCCAAGCGCAGCGCGGTCGGATAACCGGGAGAAAGCGTGGCCTTGGTGATCGAATCGCCCGAGGCAAACAGCGTCACCTCGTGGCCGCGGCGCACCAGCTCTTCGGTGATATAAGAAACGACGCGCTCGGTGCCGCCGTAAAGTTTGGGAGGAACTCGCTCGTACAGTGGCGCGATCTGCGCGATTCGAAGCGGCCGCGAACCGGCGCGGCCGCGCGATGCATCATCTGTGTCTTCCAATCTCCGCTTCTCCTTACCCTAAGTGATACGCGGCACGTCCACGAACCGCCAGCGTTTTCCTCAATTATGGCAGCACTACTGCGAGCGGAAAATATAAGAATACGGGGGTGCTTGGCTACAGCCGGACCGGCGGTGCAAATTTCTCGGCGAGCGGCTGGATACTCTCCACCCGAACCGGCATGATAAGAATTCGGTAGTCGGTTTGCGCTGGCCGATGATCCCTCGATCGGTTTTCTCGAGTTTGCTCATAAGGACTAACGCAGGCATGGCCGCTGTTCCAGCTTCTGAAGCCAATAGCAACCTGTTCAACCAGTTGATCGAGCATCACCTGCGCTTCACTCTGGCGAAGCGGCGCATCGATTTGACCAGGCATGATTGGTACCGCGCAACCGCCCTGGTGGTGCGCGATATGCTGACCGAAAAGATGCTCGCGACCAGCCGCCGCTTCGAGCAGCGCAACTCGAAAAAACTCTACTATTTATCGCTGGAGTTTCTAATCGGGCGCTCGCTCGAGAACAACCTGTTCAACCTCGGCATCATCGATTCCTGCCGCCATTACTTTGCCGAAAGCGGTGGCGACCTGCAGGTTCTCTTCGACGAGGAGCCGGATGCAGCGCTCGGCAATGGCGGCTTGGGCCGGCTGGCGGCGTGCTTTCTGGATTCGCTCGCCACTCTGGATCTGCCCGGTTACGCATACGGAATTAACTACGAGTACGGCCTGTTCCGGCAGGAGATTCGCGACGGCTACCAGGTCGAGCGCCCCGACGCGTGGCAGCGCGAGACCTCGCCGTGGCTGCTGGCGCGTCCGGAGGAATTCCTGCAGATCCCGGTTTACGGGCGGATCGAGCATCACATCGATGATCGCACGGGCGAGTACGTGCCGGAGTGGGTCGATCAGCGCGTGATCATCGGGGTACCGTCGGATTTGCCGATCGCGGGCTTCGGCGGGCGCACCGTCAACTTTGTCCGATTGTATTCGGCGCACGCCTCCGACGAATTCGACATGCAAATTTTCAACGCCGGCGACTACCTGAAAGCCGTCGAGCAAAAGATGCTGTCGGAGACGATCTCGAAAGTCCTTTATCCTTCCGACGCGGTCGCGGCCGGGCGGGAGCTGCGTTTATTGCAGGAGTACTTCTTCGTAGCCTGCGCGGTGCGCGACATTATCCACAATTTCCTCGCCCGGGGTGAGGACTTGACCGATTTTCCGGCGCGAGTGGCTATTCAGCTCAACGATACGCATCCCTCACTGACTATTGCAGAATTGATGCGCACGTTCATCGACGAATATGATCTTCCCTGGGCCATTGCCTGGGAGATTACCCGCTCCTCGGTCGGATATACTAATCACACTCTGATGCCGGAGGCGCTCGAGCGATGGCCGGTGGGGCTGCTCGAGCGCGTGGTTCCGCGCCATCTGCAAATCATCCACGAGATCAACCGCAGGTTCCTTGCCGACGCGGCGCAGGTTTGGCCGGATGACCCCGAGCGTCTGAAGCGCGTTTCCATAGTGCAGGACGGCTCTGAGAGCCACGTCCGCATGGCCCACCTCGCGATCATCGGGAGCCATTCGGTCAACGGAGTTTCGGAACTTCACTCAGAGCTGTTGCGGACCCGACTGGTCCCGGATTTTTTTTCGATGTGGCCGGAGCGCTTCAGCAACAAGACCAACGGGGTCACGCAGCGCCGCTGGCTGATGATGGCGAATCCGGGTCTGGCCGGCCTGCTCGACGCGGCGATCGGACCGGCCTGGGTCACCGACCTGGAGCAACTGGGCGCGGCGGAGAAATTCGCCGCCGACAGCGGGTTCCAGGACAGCTTTATCGCGATCAAGCGCTCCAATAAGGAACGCCTGGCCAGAGTGGTGAATCGAATCGCCGCGGTCGACTTCGATCCCGCCGCGATCTTCGACATCCAGGCCAAGCGAATTCACGAGTACAAGCGCCAACTGCTGATGGCGCTCGGGATCGTGCATCAATATTTGCAGATCGTTGAGGACGGCGCAGAACTGGCGGTGCCGCGCGCATACGTGCTTGCCGGGAAGGCGGCGCCTGGATACTGGGCCGCGAAAATGATCATCAAGCTGATCTACGGCCTCGGTGACGTGATTAACAACGATCCGAGAACCCGCGGCATGATCAAGGTTGCCTTTCTGCCTGACTACCGCGTCTCGCTCGCGGAGAAAATCATCCCTGCCGCCGATGTCTCGGAACAGATCTCGACCGCGGGCCGGGAAGCGTCGGGCACCGGCAACATGAAATTCGCGATGAATGGCGCGTTGACGATCGGAACCCTCGACGGCGCGAATATCGAGATTCGCGAAGCGGTCGGCACCGAAAATATATTCATCTTCGGGCTCACGTCCGAGCAGATAGAATCGATGAACGCAAACAATGAGTATCGGCCGCGCGAATACTATGAATCCGATCCGCGCCTCAAACGAGTATTGGATGAACTGGCGTCCGATCGTTTTTGTCCAGGCGAGCCCGGGCTATTCAGATGGATGCGCGACTCGTTGCTGGAGCACGACGAGTATTTTCTGCTGGCCGATTTCGCTTCCTACATCGATACTCAGTCGGAGGTTTCGCGCCAGTACCAGGATCGCGAAGCATGGAATCGCAAGGCGATTCTCAACCTTGCACGGATCGGTAAATTCTCCAGTGACCGCGCGGTGGCCGAGTACGCACGAGAGATTTGGCATATCGAGCCGGCGTGATCCGGCCTCACGCGGGCGCGGTCAGTGACATGCGCTACGGGATAGAACGCCTGCTCGAGCTCGATCCTATAAGCCCCGCGCCTCGGGGAAGATGCGCAGGAAATTTTCCGAATAAAATCGATTACGAATCTCTTCGGAGCGGGTTCCAAGCGCGGTTTCGAAACGTGCAATAGGATTTCGGCCGCCCTCGGTGTGCGGATAGTCACTCGAGAAAAGATACAAGTCTGGATTCGATTCGTCGATAAGCCCGCCCACGGCCTCAAACACAAACGGAGTAAACGCCATCTGCTGAGTGAGCTGCTCCGACGGAGTGCGCGTGAACTTGGCAAGGTTCGCGTCGGTTTTTCGCCAAATCTGGACTACCCAGTCCAGCCGCGCCAGCAGCGACGGTACCCATCCGGCGCCAAGCTCGACGCATGCGCCGCGCAATTTCGGAAAGCGCTCGAAGACGCCGTCGATTAGCATCATCGAAAGGAAAGTCTCGGGCCCCTGATGCAGCACCGCCATGTCTTTGGTGCGGAGATTTTCGCCGCCGCCCATCCAGTCTTTGACCGGCGCCCTGCCGTTGTTCATCCACGCCTTGTCGAGCTGCAAGGGCGAGCCTCCGACGTGCAGCACAAACGGGATGCCTGCGTCGGCGAGCGCCGCCCAAAAACGATCGAACACGACGTGGCCCGGCGACTTGTCGCCGCATGCGCGATGCGGAACCCAGACGGCTTTCAGTCCATTCTTGATCGCGAACTCCAGTTCTTCGAGCGCGAGGTCCGCATCGTCAAGCGGCGCGGCAGCGACACCCAAGAGCCGCCGGTCGCGGGCGCAGAATTCCGCCATATGCCGGTTATGCGCGCGCGCGGCGGCGTAGCGAATCCGTAGCGATATCTTTGAACTCGGCGAAAACGGCATCGCGAGGCTGTGAGTCGCAAACACCAGCTGGCTTTTGAAGCCGAGCATATCGAGCGCGACGGAGCGCTCGGGACTGTCGAAGGCGCCCAACGCCTGAATCTCTTTCGATCGTTCAATCAGGTGATCGCCCATCGAAAGAAGATCCGCGACATGCTCCTGGCTGTGACGTCCGCCGCGCGACATGATCTCGGCCACTTCCTCGTCCGTGACCAGCGAGGCGCTGTAGCTGACCGCGGGAATCTCCGCGCGCAGTTCCGGATCGGCATAGGATTGCAGGAAATCCGGCAGCTCCATGATATGGCTATCGGCGTCGTAAAATGCGCGATTGTCGGGTGCGTAAGCCATGACGATACCTCTTGGCGGGTCGGTTTTGGCGGCTCGATTGAAGCACGAAACGGACGCTCAAATCCAACTGCCGAAGCTCAAATCCAACTGCCAAGGACAATCCCGGCAAGCACCGCGACGCCGCCGGTGACCACGCTGCCGATTAGATAGGTTGCGCCCAGCAGCATTTCGCCGGTCTGGAACAGCCGCGCCGATTCATATTCGAAAGTCGAAAAAGTGGTGTAGCCGCCGACAAATCCTACCGCGAAAAATAGCCGCCAATAGGGGCTCAGCGAGACCCGCTCTTCGGCGAACGCGAGGAACAGCCCGATTATGAAGCTGCCCGTCACGTTGATCACAAACGTTCCGTACGGAAAGGTGCCTCCGAAACGCGATGCGAACCATCCACCCACCAGATAGCGCGCGACCGATCCCATCGCGCCGCCGATCGCAACCGATATCGCTCCCAGCACTGGTCAAGTCCTTCCCGGCGCGACTGGAGCCAGCAACGCCCGCATCATCTCCGTTCGTCCGACGATTCCGGCCAACTCGCCCTCGCCGTCAACCACCGGCATCCGTTTGACTCTTTTTTCCGCCGAGAGCACCAGCGCGCTCGCCACCGGCATCTTGTCTCTCACCGTTATGACTTCCCGCGTCATCAGTTCTTTGGCCGAGCGCGCGCGCAGCTTCTGGACGTCTTTGCGCGCGTCGTCGCTGATTTTTCCGATCGGCATCTTGGACACGAGAAGTTCCAGCAGCCCGGGCGTGCCCTCGCGGCTGAGCTTCGCAATCAAATCCGAGTCCGCGATGATGCCGGCCACATGGCGATCGTCGTTCACGACCACTACCCGCTTGTGCGAGGACGCGACCAGAAGATCGAACACCTGCTCGATCGTCGCCGACTCGTGAAGGGTCGGCACCTCGCGCGACATCACGTCGGACACCGCGGCGTACGGGCCGGCGGGAACCGCCTCGGGCCGCCACTCGGGCAGATGAACCGCCGCGATCGTATTCAGGATGTCGAGGCGGCCGAGGATTCCGACCAGCGTTCCATTCGCATCGACCACCGGCAGGCGCTTGAGCCGCTTGTCCACCATCAGCCGGGCCGCCGCGCCGAGCACGGTATCGGGAGTCGTCGTCACCACCTCGGTGGTCATTATCTCAGACACCTTACGATGCGGATCCTCGAGCGATTCGTGGAGCTTGCGCACGAAATCCGGGTCTGCCACCGCCTTCCTGAGACTGATCGTGAGCTTCATCCCTCCGCGCGTCAGCAGGTCGTTGTCGCTGACCATGCCGACCACTTTGCGCTGCGCGTCGATTACGGGAACCGCGGTGAAGTTCCTGGTGAGCAGCAGCTCGACCACCTGCGTGATCGGATTGTCAGGGTTCACCGTCGCGACTTCGTGGCGCATGACTTCGGAGACATTTACGTCGGGCAGACCCTCCCTGAAGGGCGCGCCCGATTGCAGCACGTCAACCTCCTGAGCGGTGATAAGCGCGTTGGGCGCCATCTCCCGCACCGCCGCGATCACTCGATCGATCCGCGCGGGCCGATCGATCACCGTGATCGTGATCGGCATGTCCATCGAGAGACGCAGGATTGCCGAGGTGTGGATCAGCGACGACGCCCCGAACCCCGCGATCCCGCGGACCGCGGTCGCGCCGCTGCATCCTTCGCGCCGGAATAACTCGATCAGCGCCATGTATAGCGCCTGATGCTGGTACTGATCGGTCTCGCCGAAGTAGATGCTCAGTTGCTTTCCCTTTCCGGTAAACATCATCATGCACCTCCCGGGACTGAATCTTCGCAGCCGCGGACCTCAGTGACACAGGCTTTAGCCTGTGTCTTCAAACTGGATCTCCGCATGGGCCGACGTGACGCAAGCTTAGCAGATGCAAGATCGTGGCAACTGAATGCATGGCCCTGTCCTTATGGCAGAGCCCTTTCAATAGAAAGACCCCTACCTGTGTTTAACACCAGTAGGAGTCATCAGCTCACTCAGACGGGAGCGGTTGGCGGTGAACCCCATCACCGTTCGCGGCTACAATAAGACAATCGACCGGCGATGCAGTCAAGCTGCGTGGGTCAGGCGCTACTCTAACCAAGTCCCCGCGATCAGTCGGTTACCGCGCCGAGGCTGCTCGACGACACCTGCGCCGCGTACTTCGCCAGCACGCCTCGCGTATAACGTGGCGCGGGCGCCGTCCATGCCGCGCGCCGCCGCGCAATCTCGTCTTCCGGAACATTGAGCTGCAGCACCCGGCGGTCGCCGTCGATCGTGATCGAATCGCCTTCATGCACCAGCGCGATCAATCCGCCAACCTGCGCTTCCGGCGCGACGTGCCCAACCACCAGGCCGTAGGTTCCTCCGGAAAATCGTCCATCGGTGATGAGCCCGACCGAGCCGCCCAATCCCGCGCCGATCAGTGCCGAGGTCGGCGACAGCATCTCACGCATCCCGGGTCCGCCCCTGGGACCTTCGTATCTGATCACCAGTACGTCACCGGTTTTGATCTTTCCGTCGAGGATCGCTTTGAGCGAATCTTCTTCGCACTCGAACACTCGCGCGGGTCCGGTTATCTGGCGGCTTTTTATTCCCGTGATTTTCGCGACCGCGCCTTCGGTGGCAAGGTTGCCGCGCAGGATCGCCAAATGCCCCTGCGCGTACATCGGACTCTCCCACGGATGGATCACATCTTGATCCGCCCGCGGCGTCGCCGGCACTTCGGACAGATTCTCGGCGATAGTCTTGCCCGTAATCGTCATCTCGTCGCCGTGAAGCAGGCCATGCGCGAGCAGCATTTTCATCACTTGCGGAATCCCGCCGGCTCGATGCAGATCGGTCGCAACATACTTTCCGGAAGGCTTGAGATCGCACAGCACCGGCACGCGCTGGCGGATATTCTCGAAGTCGTCGATCTTAAGCGGCACTCGCGCCGCGTGCGCCATCGCCAGCAGATGCAGCACGGCATTGGTCGAGCCTCCGACCGCCATCACCACCGCGATCGCGTTCTCGAATGCGTTGCGCGTCATGATCTGGCGCGGCAGAATTTGGCGGCGAATCGCCTCGACCAGCACCTCGCCCGAACGCGCCGCGCTGTCAGCCTTCTCCGGATCAACCGCCGCCATCGTCGAGGAGTACGGCAGGCTCATGCCGATCGCCTCGATCGCCGACGACATCGTGTTGGCGGTGTACATTCCGCCGCAGGATCCCGCACCCGGGCAGGCGCGGCGCTCGACTTCCAGCAGGTCGTGCTCGCTTATCCGATGCGCGCTGAATTCTCCGACCGCTTCGAACGCGCTGACGATCGTCAGATCTTTGCCGTTGTAATGTCCCGGCTTGATCGTGCCGCCATAAACGAAAATCGCCGGGATGTTCATCCGCGCGATCGCGATCATCGCCCCGGGCATGTTCTTGTCGCATCCGCCGATCGTGACCACGCCGTCCATCGCCTGCGCGCCGCATGCGGTCTCGATCGAATCGGCGATCACCTCGCGCGAGACCAGGGAATATTTCATTCCTTCGGTGCCCATCGCGATCCCGTCGCTGACCGTGATCGTGCCGAACACCTGCGGCATCGCACCCGCGCCCTTGATCGACGCCTGCGCCCGCTCGGCCAGGACGTCCAGGCTCATGTTGCACGGGGTGATGGTGCTGTAGGAATTGGCGACGCCGACGATCGGCTTGTCGAAATCGCGATCGGTAAACCCAACCGCGCGCAACATCGCCCGGTTAGGCGAACGCTGAACCCCTTGCGTGATCTCTTTGCTTTTCAGATTTTCTTGCATGGCAATTTTTCGCGATTTAAATTCGCTCGCGCTCCGAGAAAACCGCAACCCCTACGGCGATGTGGCCGCAGGGGTCATCAGCCGTTTGAACTGCAAAGTAGATAGAGAGCGGTTAGTCGGAAAACCGCGTCACCGCTTGCGCGTTCATCATTTCAGCATCGCCCGGCGCGGGTCAAGGAATACTCACGCGCAAAGCGTAA
The DNA here is from genome assembly GCA_049795175.1 of Binataceae bacterium (SeqCode). Taxonomy (GTDB): domain Bacteria; phylum Desulfobacterota; class Binatia; order Binatales; family Binataceae; genus JBARDN01. The sequence continues at coordinate 11,268 of JBARDN010000223.1, forward strand.
TCGCACGAGATGCATCAGCAATAGGCTGACATCGGCGATTGCTTTTGCCTGTCAGTGGTCGCCGACGGCTCGTCGGCCACGCGAAGCGTCATCTGGGACGCGAGCGGCTGCAAGTAAATCCGCAGGGTGTCACACACATAGAAGACGCTGCGCGTCATCCCGACGGGCCGTCGGCACCCACTGGCAAAGAGAAAGCCCCCCATCGATCAAGTGTGCCGTATAGGGGAAAGCGCCGCTTCGATCGGTTTGCCCAAATCAACGGCTGTCCCAGACCGGTAGATCATCTGCATCGTCTCGGCGAGTTTCAGGATTCCGGAATTGCGCAAAATGACGTTGCCGATCATCACGAACGCGCAGACATCAGATGCTCCGTAAACCAGTCCCGCGCCATTTTTCCACTCTCTCGGTAGTTCTTTTCATAGATATCGTAGTGGGTTCCGGGGAACACGTGATACTTGACGATGGTCGTACTGGGTATTGCGTTCTTCGCCGCGAGCCCCGAATTCTCTCGCCCGCCGTATTCTTCGTCTTGCTGATCGATAATCAGCGTCGGCACCCTGATGTGAGTGGCCGCGACGCGCGGACGATAACGCCACATCGTCGTGAAGTCCCCGATTCCCTTTAGCGAATCGGGCTGTTCCTTCGGACGCGGGATCGTCGTGATTTCGCCGCGCGCCATCGCGCTTGCGAGTTTCTGCACTTGCTCCATCGGCGCGGCAAATCCCTGTGCGTCCGGCGCCGGACCCATCCCCGGCACCTGGCTCACGACCGCTTTGATTCGCGGATCGGTGCCGGCCATGTAGATCGCATGGCCGCCGCCAAAGCTCGAACCCCAAATCCCGATCCGGTTCGGATCCACCGCCGGTTCCCCGATTAGGTAGTCCAGCGCGTTGTGGATATCGCGATTCTGATCGAGCGGATCGACTACCTCTCTGACTTGCCGCGCTCGAACCGTGACAAAGCCTTCAGCGTCGGCGGCGGGCTGCTTTTCAGGAGTGATCAGACGCGCGTCGCTTTCAAACCATCCGCGATAGTCGAAGGTCAGGCAGACAAACCCGCCTTTGCAAAAATATGGTGCATAAGTCGAGCTGAGATGAGACTTCGGTCCGCCCCATCCGTGGCAAAGAAGTATGGCCGGCCTTTTTTCGTTGTCGCGAAGATCGTCCGGCACAAACAGATCGGCGGCAAGCCGCATTCCTTCGCTCCAGATAGTAATTTCTTTTTTCATGACCTTTTCCTTTTCGGTACCGATAGTCACACGTCTTTCAAGATTCCGTCGAAGCGGTGATGCGGCGGTCTTGTTCTGAAGATTTCCTGGCCGGTTGCGGCCCGACTCGGTCCTGGCTTCCTGTGCAAACTCATCCGCCACCCTTCGATGCTATTAGCATCCGCTTGCGTTGCCCAAGTCAACGACATGGCATGCCCCAAGCCATCAACGCGAATGGCGAACGCACTTGACATTAGTATTCTGGCGCATGGCTCAGGGAGCTGGCATGGCGATGAGCAATGACGATGGAATCCCGGATCATCCTTCGGTGAACGTACACTTGGACAAGGTGAAGGCGCGGCACGCCGGGCGCGGTCCCCGACGGCCCGGCGAGCAGTGTCGTGCCGAGCCGAATGCATACGCGCGTTAGGATCGATCGAGCGCGCTGCGAAGTGAAGGC
>JBARDN010000224.1:0-15141 GCA_049795175.1 Binataceae bacterium (SeqCode)
CCGGCGAGCCGGTCCTACTGGCAAATTTTCGCCCAGCGAACCTGGTTTATCGCTTCGGGGCGGCGCGACGCCGTTGCCGTCGATCGCGCGGATACTCACTATGTACTTTCCCGGCGCGTCCGGTGAGAAACAGAATTTCCAGACGATCCATACATACGCTGCCTGATTGCCTGATTACTAACTAAGGAAGCTTCGCGCCACGATGTTCCGTTATCGACCGAGACTTGCACGCGATAGATTTCATAACCTGACTAACTGGCTAATGGACTCTACTCAGCCGGATCGGGATCGCCGTCCGAGCCGGGCGAATCGTAGTCCGGCTCGGCGGTGTCTTCGACCGGCGCGAGCGGTTCTATCTGGGTATCGGCGGAGATTTGTGCGAGGCGTCGCGCAACGATGATAAACGCTGAGTGCGCGATCATCCGGAAGAACGGCCGCACACTCATCCCTTTGACCTGCCAGTGGCGCAGGAGCGTCTCGAAGGTTTCAACTTCGCCGAAATCGGCGCGGGCTTGCAGCGCGTCAACGGTGTCTTTGATTTGCAGCGCTGTCGGAACGTAAGAGACCAACACGCCGCCGGGCCGCAATGCGCGTGAGGCCACTTCGAGCGCGCGGCTCGGCTCTGGCAGGTCCAAAAACATTCTATCGACGCCGGTCTCGTCGAAGCCCTCGTACAGGTCACGCAGCGTGAGCGTCCAGTTGGGAGCGTCGCCGAAGTAAGCGGCGACGTTGCGCTTCGCCACCGCCGCAAAGTCCTCGCGGATTTCGTACGAGATGACCCGGCCCGCGGGACCGACCGCGCGCAGCAGCGCTATCGTCAGTGCGCCGGCTCCCGTTCCGCCTTCGACCACCGTCGCGCCGGGAAAAACGTCGCCCCAGATGAGCAGCGGTCCGGTGTCTTTCGGATAGATAACCTGCGCGGCACGCGGCAGCAGCGGGATCAGATCGGCGTAGGTCGGGCGCAGGACCACGAAAGTCTCGCCGGTGGAGAATTTCACGCGCGAGCCTTCGTCGATGCCGAAAATCGCGTCGGCGAGCAGCTCACCGCGAATCAGAATTTTCTTCCCCGCGTGCAGCGTCTTCAGGTAGCGCCGCCCTTTGCGGTCGATGAAGATTACAGCGTCGCCGGGTTTCAGTTGCGATTCCAAGATGGCTTAACGCATATGCGCAGTGACGCGCTCGTGCAACGGCGACGGCCCTGCCAATAAATGCGAGGTGCTAAGCACACGCTAAAGCGTGTGCCATCATTTCTTTTTACCGGACAAGAAGGGAGCAGCCAGCGAAAAAAACACGTCAGAGCGGGCTTTCAGCCGGAACCACGAGCGAGTGCTCCGCGCAGATCTTATGCATCGTCTCCGCGCCCGCGTCGTTCTCGAAAATCCTCAGCGGGTACGCGCACCACAGCGCGAATCGGTATCGCTCAGAGAGCAGGTTCCACAGACGTTCGAGCTGAATCGCCGCCGCCGCGTTATCCTGCGCGCAGAGCCGCGCGACCATCTCGCCAAATATCAAGATCGATCGATTCGAGTTGCGCTCTAACGCCTCACCGACGATATCGCCGATACTGCCGAAAAATCTTTCCTGATTCGGCCACCCATCTTCCATGAAGCGCGACAATACGACGTCGGCGTCGTGGGTAACGTGCCGTCCGCCAGTCCGGAGCGCATTCAAATGCAGGCCGCTTGCCGTCAACCCCTGCTCAATCGTGCCGAGATGCGCCTGCGTCGCGACGAAAATCCCCGAGTCTCCGGCACCCATCCGCTTGCTTGCCAGCCGCAAGATATTCTCCAGCGCGAATCGGTCATCTTCGTAAAAGTGAACGAAGTGCCCGACCTCGCCAGCCGGATGGTGCTTGGCGATATCGGAACGAGTCGCACGCGCGTGGTTGAAAATCGCCGTCGATGATCTGGATGATTTGGGAGACTCAGACATATCAAACTACGCTAAAGATGAATCGCTTGCGGCCACCGCCACGATCAAAAGCCTCCGCCACAACAAGATTCTACCGTCCCGGCAGGTTCTTAACAATCTGGAAATATTCTCTGGCGTCAGGCGAAACTGAGACGAACCTTTTGGACGGATCGATCAGCAGACGGAGCGCACAGCATGCACCAGCGCGTCGATATCGATCGGCTTCGGAAATACGCGGATCGCCTTCAGATCGCGGGCCTCGGAGGGATCGAGCGCGCTGACGACGATCACCGGTATTTCCGCGAACTCCTTTTTCTTGAGCATCTCAACCCGCAACTGCCTGCCGTTCATGATTGGCATCAGAATGTCAAGCACCATCAGGCACGGCGGCGTGAGCGCGGTTTCCAGGTAGGTCAGCGCCTCGGCGCCATTGGGAAATCCGAGCGCTTTGAAGCCTTCGAGAGTCAGTATTTCGGTCAGAAACTCGCGCGCTTGATCTTCATCTTCGACAATCAGCACCACATCGTCCGCCATGGTTCCTTAGGCCTCTCGTGGTCGCTGCCCCTCGATCGGCAGTCTCAGGGTGAACGTGGAACCTCGGCCGAGTTCGCTCTCGGCCGTAACTGAACCACGATGGGCTTGGGCGATTTGCCGGGTAATCCAAAGTCCCAATCCAAATCCTTCACTGGCTGGCGCTGCGCGTTCGAACTGCTCGAAAATCCGCGTGATGTCGTTCGGCGCCAAACCAATACCCTGGTCGGCTATGTTGATGACCGCCTGGTCGTCAACCACCGCGATGGCGACCGTAATGGGTTTATTCTGGCCATACTTTATTGCGTTGGAAAGCAAGTTTGTAATCGCCTGATCGATTCTTCCCCGATCCCATTCACCGGGGACGGAACCGTCAGCTTCCAGCGATATCGTTACAAGCGAATATTGCTCGAAAAATCGGGCAACGACCTCGCGAACCAAATCACACAGGTCGAACGTTTCGCGATGCAATTCGTATTTTCCCGCCCGGATCCGGGACACGTCGAGCAATCGCTCGACCAGCATGTTCAGCCGATTTAGCTGGATTTGCGATCGGTTGAGAATATTGCGGATGCCTTCAACCTCGCCGAAGCGGCGATACAAGAGCTGCATGCTCAATTGAAAGACATTGAGCGGATTTCTGAGCTCATGCGCCGCCACCGCGATAAATTCGTCGCGCACCTTGACCGTGGCGATCAACTCTTGCGTCAACTGCTTTCGGGCGAGCACTTCTTTTCGCAGCAGTTCCAGGCGGTCATTGAGCAGGAGAAAACGGTCCGCGATGTTAAAGAACGGCTTGCAGTGGAGGATGACTAATCCGGGCTTCCCGGCGCTCGCCGGCTCGGCGCACCAGGCTTCGAGTTGAGGAGATTGCGGGCCCTTCGCGGTCTTCCAAACCAGCCGTCCCGGAACCGGAGAGCGGGTCCCGGCCCAACCATGGAAAACCGATCGTACCTCCGCGTCCGGATTCTCCACCACGGAAGACAGCGGCACGCCGGCTACCGTCGTCAATCCGAGCAGCCGCAGGCCGGCATCGTTCGCCTCGATCAGGAAATGGTTAGAATCGACGAGAAATATTGGATCCTGGAGCGCTCTTATTGCGTCGAAGTAGAGCAGCCGATTTTTTTCCGCGGGGGGAATGTCAGCTCAACCTGCCGGATCAACGTTCAAGCCTTGACGTACTCTCGTCCCTCGGCCCTGGCGCTCTGCGGGGTCGATTTGAGGTGCACGACCACGACGCACCCCGGCTTGCCCATCGCGATAGTTTCGCGCAACTCGACCTTCGCATATCCCAGATTGGCCGCCGCGATCGAACCGAACATATTCGAGGTCATCATGCACATCGAGGGCCGGTTGAGAACTTTGTCGCCGAAAGGGCAGCGGCGGTTGCCGAAAATGATCCGCTCCTCATTTTCCTCGATCACGAAAAAATCTCCACCGATCCGGCGCTTCAAATCGACCAGCACGCTAGCGAGCTGATGGCGGTCAAACTTTTCGGTATCCAGCGCCAACAGATATTTCTGGTTGATCTCGTCGCCGATGCGCTGGCTGATGATACTTACAAAACCGCTCGCTTCCTTGAGGCCGATAATTTCCTCCAGGCTGCCCGCAAGTTCGCGAATCAGCGAACGAAAATAGGTATCCCGGTCCAGTTCAATCGGTTTTTGCTCGAGCGTTTCTTCCGGCATTTCTATGGTTCCCGCTATGCTGCCCGGTAGATTCGCAAGCCTCAGGCGGTTTCGGCCTTGCACCGGATGAGCGAGTCCAGGGCCTCGAGTTCAATCGGTTTGGTAATATGCTGATCGAACCCGCATTCCATGGCTCGTTTCCGGTACGACTCCTCGCTGTAGCCGGTGACCGCGAACAGCCGGGCCGTCGCCAGCTCGGGAATCTGCCTAAGCTGCCGCGCGAGTTCGTATCCGTCGATAACCGGCAGTCCGATATCAAGCAAAATCACGTCCGGGGCAAATTGGGGAATGTCTTTCAACGCCGTTATCGCGTCGAATGAGGTCGCGGTAACGTGGCCTTTTGTTCCCAGCGCCTCCGCCATCAGCACGGCTGCATCCTCGTTGTCATCGACCACAAATACCCGCATCCCAACCTCCGGATTCCGCGATTCGCTCGTCGCTTGCGCGTTGTCGGTCCCGGTTAGAAGAGCATCTATGGCAAGATCGCTCGCGTCGCCGTCTAGTGCCTCGGAGGCTCCGCTGAAGAATTGCCGGCCCATTTTCAAAGCGTAAACCCGCCTATGCACAAGGTCAATCAGTTAACTCGCTGCGCGGCAGCCAAAAACGTACGCGCGCGCACTTGGTTCCATGCGAAGCTCTCGTCACAATCGGATCGGCATTTTTTCCGATGAGTGGATTCGTCACATACGGCGGCCCGCGGCCGGTTGCTGAAGCCAAGCCGGTGGTTTCGATTCTGCGCCCGTTTCACCGGCGGATTTTTTTCGCGATCTGGGTCGCTGCTCTGGTCTCGAATATCGGCACCTGGGTGCAGAATGTCGGCGCGGCGTGGCTGATGACCTCGCTTACGCCGTCACCCCTGATGGTCGCGCTTATCCAGACCGCGTCGAGCCTGCCGATTCTGCTTATGGCGCTGCCCGCGGGCGCGCTGGCCGACATCGTCGATCGCAGGCGGCTGCTGATCGTTTCGCAAGCCTGGATGCTGGCGGCCGCCGGCTCACTTGGATTTCTTACGCTCACGCGTTCGGTGACGCCGTGGACTTTGCTCGCTCTGAGCTTCGCGCTCGGAATCGGCTCGGCGCTCAACGCGCCGGCGTGGCAGGCAATCATCCCGGAACTGGTCGGACGCGAGGATCTAACCGCCGCGATCTCGCTCAACGGGATCAACTACAACGTCGCGCGCGCGATCGGTCCCGCGATCGGCGGCCTGATCGTCGCCGCCGCGGGCATCGGTCCCACCTTCCTGCTGAACGCGCTCTCGTTTCTGGGCGTGATGGCGGTGCTCTACCAATGGCGCCGCGTCGCGCGTCCCGCGGTGCTTCCCGCCGAGCGCGTGATGGGCGCGATTCGCGCGGGCGTGCGTTACGTCCGCTACGATACCAAACTGCGCGCCGTGCTGGTTCAAACTGCCGCGTTCATCTTCGGCGCCAGCACGCTGTGGGCGGTCCTGCCTTCGGTCGCGCGATGGTCCCTCGGTCTCGGCGCGGCAGGTTACGGCATGCTGCTCGGATTTTTCGGCGGCGGCGCGATTATCGGGGGGATGCTGATGCCGCGCCTCGGACGCCGGTTCTCGCGCGACACTATCGTCTTCGCCGCCATGATCGTCGTAGCGGCCGGCACCGCCGCGCTCGCATCCACCCATAACGTCGTGCTGGCGTGCGCTGCGCTGACGATAACCGGAGGCGCATGGACGATCGCGATGGCCTCGCTGAACGTCGCGGCGCAGCTCTCGGTTCCCGCTTGGGTGCAGGGCCGCGCGCTCGCCACCTATCAGATGATCGTGCAGGGCGGGATGGCGCTCGGCGCAGTGATGTGGGGATATGCCGCCCTTCGAATCGGCCTGCCCGAGGCGCTGGTCGGCGGCGCGGCGGCTATCATGCTGGGACTGGTGACGCGCTTGTGGTTCCGGCTGGCCACGGATGCCGAGTTGAACCTCGCTCTGGTATCGCGCCCGATGCCGGACGTCGCACACGCAATCGACCCCGACAGCGGACCGGTCCTGATCACGGTCGAGTATCTGATCGATCCCGAGCGCGCGATCGAGTTCGAGCGCGCCGCGCGCGCGCTGCGCGAAATCCGCCGCCGCGACGGCGCGACTTTCTGGGGGATGTTTTTCGACGCTGCGGCACCCGGCCGTTTCGTCGAGTACTTCGCCGTCGAATCATGGCTCGAGCATCTGCGCCAGCATCAGCGGGTAACCGCGGCCGACCTGTTTATCCTCGATCAGGTCTTCGCGTTTCATATCGGCGCTAATTCGCCCGCCGTCACGCATCAGGTATCGGCGCAGAGCCTCGACGGCGCCAACGCCGAATTCTTCGCCCAGATAGCCGCCACCGGTGTCCGCGACCCCGACGCTGCGCAGTGAACTTTTCTATTTCGCGTCGTGAAATATGATCCCGAGCGCGTAACGCTCGCCGCGCGTGACCGTGCTGACGCCGTGCCTGACGTTCAAGCGGTAATGCCCGCGCGCGCTCACGCCAGGACGATACCGGTTCGCGAAGATGACGCCGTATCCAGCGTCGGGCGCGATTGCCTCGCCGCGAGACTGCGCGCGCGGCCGCTGCTCGACCAGCAGCAGCTCTCCGCCGTCGAAATCACGCCCGCGATCATTGAGAGTGCAAGTGAACTGAAGCGGAAAGGCAATTTCGCCGTACAAATCCTGATGCAGGCAGTTGTAGCCGCCCGCGTCGTACCGGAGCATGAGCGGAGTAGGGCGATTCTGCCCGTGAGCATGACATAGCGCGACGAAGCTTTTGAGTGACGGCGGATATTCCGCCTCGAGCCGCATCTCGCGCGCCCACCGGTTCGCGATCGGCGCAAGCCGGCGATAGAGCGCCGTGCGCAGCTCCGCGACTTCCGCCGGCAGCGGATAGGCGAAATATTTGTAATCGCCGACGCCGTAGCCATGCCGCGCCATCTCGATGCGGCTGCGAAATTTCTCCCGCTCCGGATAAAGCGCAAGCATCGCCGCGCATTCATCCGGCGCCAGCAGCCGTTCGGTAAGCGCGTAACCGCGCGCATCGAGTTCGCGCTCGATCCGTTTCCAGTCAAGCGTCCCGATCCGCGCGGTCAGCTCACCCATCGCTTCAGTCGCTACGCGGTATGCTTCAACACGAACGCGCCGATCTTGTCGATCGCCTGCTGCCCCTCGTCGAGCATCGGCGCGAACACCTGCCACACGTGCACCATGTCTTCCCACGGCTCAAGGGTCACATTCACGCCCGATTTGCGCGCGCGCTCGGCCAGCCTGGTCGAGTCGTCGAGCAGCGTCTCCGCGGTACCGACCTGGATCAGCAGCGGCGGCAGCCCGCTCAGGTCCGCATACAGCGGCGCGGCTAACGGAGAGCGCGGATCTTTTCCGTGCAGATATGCAGCCGCCATTTGCAGCAAGCCGTCTTTCTGAACTATCGGATCCGCCTTCGCCTTCGACGTCATCGATTCGCCGATTCCTTCCAGATCGACCCACGGCGACAAACCCGCTCCCGCCGCCGGCATCGGCAACTTCGCTTCCTTGATCGCGACCAGCGCCGCGATCGTCAGTCCTCCGCCCGCCGAGTCGCCCGCAATCGCAATCCGCCCCGGACGGATTCCCTGCGCGAGCATGTAACGGTAGGCGGCGACGGAATCCTCGACCGCGGCGGGAAACGGATGCTCCGGCGCGAGGCGGTAATCGATCAACAAGACCCGCGCCTTGGCCGCGCGCGAGATGCGTCCAGCCATCGCGCGATGCGTATTGATCGAGCCGATAACGTATCCGCCGCCATGCAGATAAAGAATCGCGCGGCCCGCGTCAGCGCCCGGCGCTGCGATCCACTCCGCCTTCACGCCGCCGGCGCTGACCGGTTCGCATTTGACGTCGGCTTCGACCGGCAACATTACCGTCATCTGCTCGAAGCCGGCGCGGGTCTTTTCAATCGACGCATCGGGATCGATCGGCTGCGCCTTGAGCATCTGGATCAGAGAATCAAGCTGCTGCTTGGACATCGCGAGTTACCTCCGGATGTATAGCGAATATCATTGCCTGTGATGCTACGACAATCTTCTGAGGATCGAAACGATGATGGCAATACTCGCGAATCTGGTGGTGGCAATCCACGTCGCGTACGTCGCATTCGTGGTGCTGGGACTGGCAGCGATATTCATCGGGGCAGCGGCAGGATGGCGATGGGTTCGCAACATCTGGTTTCGCGCCGCGCATCTGGCTGCGATCGCTCTGGTGATTGTCTAGTCGATTGCGGGAGTGGCGTGCCCGCTGTCGACTATCGAAAATTCGCTTCGCCTCCGGGCCGGCCAGTCCGGCTACGCGGGCGCGTTCGTCGCCTACTGGCTCGACCACCTCATTTTCTACCACGCCCCCGCCTGGGTCTTTATCGGTCTCTACGCCATCTTCATGCTGGTCGTCGCGCTAACATTCTGGCTCGTCCCTCCGCGCACGAAATCTGCTCCCCGGCCCTGAAAGAAGGATTATATTCGTAGGGGCGCGTCGCGACGCGCCCGCCTTTGCGTGGCGATAGTCGCGTGTGTTGCCCCGCCTCCGCTTCCCTAACGGTCGTTAGGTTTTTTGCCAGGTTTGTTCATGGCTGAACTGTTCAGCCTTATGCTCTCCGCTGCGATCTGCCAAACTCGTCCGATGAACGCTAATATCAAACCATCATTGAATTCGCATATTGCGAAAAAATCAAAACGAACTCTCATCTTGGATCAACTTATGCCCGACTTTGCTCAAGATTTTGTATACTCAAAATGCGAATTAACTGGAACGAAGCCACCGCGGCTTGCCGGGTGCCGATGCTAAATCCTAGAGTCGGCCACGGAGTGAAATCACGATGAAAGTTTCGCTATTCTACCTGCCGTCTGTCGGAAGCAAATCCGATATCGAAAAAGGCCGCGTCGGATTAAACGGCGCCCTCTACGACCAGATGCTGCGCGAGCTCTCCGCGCAGGCCCGCCTTGCCGACGACCTCGGTTACGACTCGATGAGCTTCACCGAACATCACTTCCACGTCGAAGGCTTCGAGCTCTCGAACAATCCCGTGCTGCTCGATCTCTTCATCGGGATGCAAACCAAGCGGCTCCGGGTCGGGCAGCTTGGAATCGTGCTGCCGTCGCAGAATCCGATTCGCGTCGCCGAGGATATAGCGATGCTCGATCACATGACCGGTGGCCGCGCCAACGCCGGCTTCGCGCGCGGCTATCAGCGGCGATGGGTCGATATCATGGCGCAGCAGACGCACGGTATCCACGGCGCACAGCCGCATCAGCACGACGAGATCGACGCCGCCAACCGCGCGGCGTTCGAGGAAAATTTCCGCATCATCAAGAAAGCCTGGACCGAGGATTTTCTCACCTATGAGGGCAAGTATTGGCGCGTCCCCGCCGGACCGACGCCGTGGAATATCGACGCGACGATCAAATGGGGCGGCGGCGTTGAAAACGGAATCGTCCGCGCGGTCTCGGTCGTGCCCAAGCCGGTGCAGAAGCCGCATCCGCCGATCTTCCAGCCGTTCGCGTCGTCCGAGCGCAGCATCCGATGGTGCGCGCAGGAGGGCGTCACCGCGATTCTGCCGCCGTTGCATCCCGACCTCGAACATCACCTGTGCGAGGTCTATGCCGAAGTCTCAAAGCGTCCGCTCGGCGACGGGATGGGCGTGCTGCGCGATATCGTGATCGCCGACAGCGACGACCAAGCGCGCGCAATCTGGCGCGAGAGCGGTTACTTCTGCGGCCACGAATGGTTCGAGCCGTTCGGCTTTTCCAAAGGACTCGACGATCCGAAAACCGGGCAGGCCGCCGATCTGTGGTCCAACGGACTCGCATTCGTTGGCACTGTCGATACTGTGACCCGCCAGGTCGAGCATCTGCTGAAGCGCCTGCCGATCAGGTGGGTGTTCGCGTGGATGTACAACGGCCTGATGCCGCACGATCGCCTGATGAAAACCATCGAGCTGTTCTGGACCAAGGTGCTGCCGCGCGTGAGCGACTTGAAATGAAACCGGGCGGACGCGCCAGTCCGCGCCCGCCCGGCTACTCGAAGCTCCGCGAGGCCCTAACTTGCGTTCGTGATCTTGAGGCTCGTGAACTGCCATACCGGCAGCGTCTTGGTGCCCGCTGCTCCCGACAGGCCAATCTCGCCGCCGCCGGTCGGGGGCTGACCCGAAAAAGTCGTCAGTTGCGTGCCGTTGATATAGAGCGTGGCCTGGGTGCCTTTGGTGACGACCCGAAGCTGATTGTTCTGGTTGAGACCTTTTTTGATTGCCGCGTTGGGAGTCCAGTTGATCACTGTGATCCAGCGGTTGGCCAGATGACGGAAAACCGCAAATGTCCCCTGCCCCGATACGGTGAGCTCGTAGTAGTTGTTAAGGTCGATAGCCCAGAAGATAAAACCGCCATACGCGTGCGCTTGCTGCGGACCCATCGCGGTCGGCTCAACCGTGACGCAGGCGTCCATGTCGGTGAACACGTTGCCATTATTGAGGACGTCGGATTCAGAGTTCAGCGGCGGCTTGATGATCAAGGCCCCGTTCTGCACCGAGAGGACGGCGCTGGGCTGGCCCCAATTGGCCTGCAAGGTCTTAAAATCATCTTGAAGCAAAACTGTACTGCCCATGCAGGCGAACGCCGGCATCGCGCGCGAACCGATGGTCGCGAGCAGTACTCCAAGGCAGATGGCAAAATTTCGTATGCGCATTCCGGTCCCTCCCTCAGATCATCATCGCGGTCCAACTCATTGCCGTCAGAGAACGATACGACACACTTTGGCTCTTTACTTACCCGCCGATTAAGTTATGCCTCGCGGTGGCACACAGGCTTATGCCAAGCGCATGTGCATTTCAACTGCGCGATAACGGTCCCGTCTGTGCCGATCCATCGCCGCCATCATCTGTCGCGCGCATCCGGTGACAGCTATCATTTCGCAATCTGATGATTCTTGCTTCTCATAATATCCTCGAAGATCTCGGCCTGGTGCTCGGAGTCGCCGCGATCACCACCGTCGTATTCCAGAAAATCCGCCAACCCGTGGTGGTCGGATACCTGGTGGCGGGCGTGATCGTCGGTCCCTACACTCCCATCGTTTTCGCCAGTTCTGATCGAATCCACACGCTCTCCGAGCTCGGCGTGATCCTCCTGATGTTCGCGCTCGGGCTCGAGTTCCGCATCCGCAAGCTGGTCCAGCTTGGCCCGACCTCCGGCTTCGTGACCGCACTTCAGGTCGGCCTGATGCTGTGGCTGGGCTACATCGTCGGGAGCCTGATGGGATGGACGCGGCTCGAATGCATCTTCACCGGAGCGCTGCTTTCGATCTCCAGCACGACGATTGTCGCCAAGGCCTACGGCGAAGAGCAGGTTCCTGAGGACGTCCGCGAGCTGGTCTTCGGCGTTCTGCTCGCCGAGGATCTGACCGCGGTGATGATGCTCGCGGTTCTGACCGCGCTCGCATCCGGAGCAGGGCTCAGCACCTCGATGATGATTTCGGTGGTCGGCAGGCTCGCGATTTTTTTGGCGCTGCTGGTCGGCGGCGGGTTGCTGGTCGTGCCGTGGAGCGTTCGCCAGATCGTGCGGATCGGCCGCGCCGAGACAACCCTGGTCGCCAGTATTGGAATTTGTTTCATCTTCGCGATCATCGCGGAGCGCGCGGGTTACTCGGTCGCGCTCGGCGCGTTTCTGGCCGGCTCGCTGGTAGCCGAGGCGGGCGATATCGCCAGCATCGAGCATCTGGTTGCGCCGGTGCGCGATATCTTCGCGGCGGTGTTCTTCGTCTCGGTTGGGATGATGATTGATCCGCTGCTGATCGGCGAACACTGGCGCGCGCTTTCGCTGCTGGTGCTAGCGGTGATCGCGGGCAAGCTCTTTGCCGTGACGGTCGCCTCGCTGCTCTCGGGCGCGGGCGTGCGCACCTCGGTGCGCGCCGGCATGAGCCTGACCCAAATCGGCGAGTTCTCGTTCATCATCGCGGGCGTCGGAATCTCGACCCACGCCACCCGCGAGTTTATCTACACGCTGGCGGTCGCGGTCTCGGCGATCACCACCTTCACCACTCCGTTCATGATCCGCGCCTCCGGCCCGCTCGGAGATTTCGTCACCCGCAAATTAATCCCGCAGCGGCTTGGCTCGCTGCAAGTGATCTACGACTCGCTGATGGAACGCACGCATCAACAGCATGCGCGGGGCGGCGCATTCGGATGGGGGATCGCGCTGCTCGGTGGCGGAGCGATCGCGATCGCCGCGATTCTGATCTTCAACGAACAGGATCCCTACGGGATCACTTATTGGGCCGCGCGGATGATTCATGCCTCGTATTTCAAGGCCGGCTTGTCGGTCGATTTCGTGGCGCTGATCATCTGCGCGCCGTTCGGCTACTCGATGTACCTCGGTGCGCGCAACCTGGCGCGAGCGATCGCGGCGCGCGCGTTCCCGGCCGGTAGCAGTGCTGCGCCCGCGCCCGCCGCTGAGGCGCTGATCGCGGTCCTGCACGCGACGATTCTGCTCGTCACCGTGATGCCGCTGCTCGCGATCGTGCAACCGTTTCTGGAACCCGTCGAGGGTATCGGCGCGATCGTGATCGGCATCGTGTTGATGGTTTTCGTCATATGGCGCAGCGCGCGCAAACTGCAAGGCAATCTGCGCGCCGTCGCCGATCTGATCGGGACCGCATTCGCGGCCAACCGCGCCGCTCCGCACGAGATCGCCGGGCTGGGAACCGTCACGCCGATCGTGCTCGGCGCGGGCGCCGCCGCGATCGGCAGAACTCTCGCCGAACTCGACCTGCGCGCGGCCACCGGCGCCACCGCCGTCGCGATTGCGCGCAACGCCGGCCCGGTCGTCGTCCCCTCGGGCGAAGAAGTCCTGGGCGAGGGCGATGTGATCGAAGTTGTAGGCCCGCGCGAGCGGGTAGAAGCCGCCCGCCGCCTGCTGATCGGCGCGGCTCTGCAAGTGGCCTGAATGACAGATCGCCGCTTCAATTGAGGAGCCTCCAGATGGCTGACAATCCGGCATCCGTGCTCGAGGCCGTACGCGAATTGGCCCCGGCAATAACCGCGCGCAGCGCGGAAATAGAATCCGCGCGCCGGGTTCCACCCGATCTGCTCGCGCAACTGACGCAGGCTGGATGCTTCCGGATGCTGACGCCGATTAGTCACGGCGGTCTGGAAATCGACCTGCCCGCCTCGATGGAAATTATCGAAGCGCTGGCGGCCGCGGACGGCGCGATCGGATGGACCGTAATGATCGGCTCGGAGTCGCCGATGCTGCTGGCGATGCTGCCGCGCCGTCGCTTTGACGAGATTTATTCCGCCGGCCCCGACGTGATTATTGGCGGAGGCTTTGCGCCACGCGGGCAGGCCGAACTCGCGCGCGATGAATACAACGTCAACGGCCGATGGGCATTTGCCAGCGGCTGCCAGCATTCGCGATGGCTCGTCGGCAATTGCGTGGTGACCGAGAACGGCAAGCCGCGGCCGGGACTGATGCCCGGATCGAATCAGATTCGCGCGATGCTGTTTGGTGCGGACCAGGTCAAGATTATCGACACCTGGAACGTGAACGGCCTGCGCGGCACAGGCAGCCACGATATCGAGGTCACGGATCTTCACGTGCGCGCCGAAGACTCGCTCGACATTTTTTTCGGGCAAGCCTGCGTCCCGGGGCCACTCTACCAAGCGCCAGTCGTCAGCTTCGCGCTCCATATCGGCGCAGTCGGACTGGGTATTGCCCATCACGCGCTGACCGACATAGTCGCGCTGGTCCAGACCAACAAGAAACGGCTCTATACCGGATCGGCAATCGCGGATTCTCCGGTGTTTCAGTTCCGCCTCGCCGAGGCCGAGACCAGTCTGCGCGCCGCGCGCGCTCTGCTGATGGAGGAAGCACGTGCCGTGTCGCAGGCGTGCGCGAGAGGTCACGCTCCCCTTCCGCCGCAGGCCGCGCGAATAGTAGGAAGCGTAACCTGGGCGGCAAAGATCGCGGCCGCGGTGGTCGATACCTGCTATACCGCGGGCGGCGGCACCGCGCCGTATCTTTCGTCGCCGCTGCAGCGTCATCTTCGCGACATCCACACGCTTACCCAGCACGCGGCGGTGAACGAATCGATGCTCACGCGAGCGGGAGCGTTCCTTGCGGGCAAGTCCCCGGATTTCTCGATTTGAAATATTCGCCGAAACGCCGAACCAGACCGGTCGCGAGCAATATCCGGTAGCGTGCTAAAATCACCGCATGAACGCTGAGACCCAACTCCATCCTCAGAACCACGGCTTCAAATGGACGCCACGCCGCGGACCCTTTCGAGCGATCACCCCGGAGCAGGCGCGCTCCTACGACCAGCGCGGCTTCTTCATCCTCGAGCGCGCGATCGATCGCGAAACCCTCGAACGCGTGACCGCCGCGATCGATCCGTGGGAGTCAAAGCTCGAAGACGCGCTCCGGCGCGCTCCCGGCGGCAAGGTTTTTATTGCGCAAGCCGACGGAATCACGTTCACCACGCATCTGGTCAAACAATCGCGCGTAATCCGGGAATTTGCTTCGAGCCGGCTCTTCGCCGACCTATGCTTTGATCTGATCGGTCCCGACGTGCGTCTCTACTGGGACCAGGCGGTGTACAAGAAGCCCGAGTATCCGAAGCCGTTCCCGTGGCATCAGGACAACGGCTACACCTACATCGAGCCGCAAGCCTACCTCACATGCTGGCTGGCGCTCAGCGACGCGACGGTCGAGAACGGATGCCCATGGGTGATTCCGGGAGGCCATCTGCGCGGCACGCTCGAGCATCGGCTGACGAATCTAGGATTCGTCTGCCGCGAAGAGGACGGCGCGGAGGCGACGCCTGCTCCGGTGCGCGCCGGCGATATCGTGGTGTTCACCTCGTTGACGCCGCATCGCACTGGCCCGAACACGACCAAGTCGGTGCGCAAGAGTTACATCCTCCAATACGCCCCCGAAGGCGCCCGCGTGATGCCGGCAGGCACCGCCTGCGACGCGCCCGATCGCCAGTACCCGATTCTGAAAGCCGGCCACCGCGTTC
>JBARDN010000225.1:0-3085 GCA_049795175.1 Binataceae bacterium (SeqCode)
GTCGGCGAGTCCGCCAACTTTCGCCCACGGAGAAATTTCTGCTGCTGCGATCGCGATCTTCACTACCTGATCAGTAAAACATCAGACAGCATCGCGCGCCAGAGAATCATTGGCAGGGCGGCCGTTAGGCCGCATCGACGACGGGCGAGACGCCCGGCCCTACTGATATTGGGTTTCGAATCTGGATGATGCGCTCCCACCGGGGCAGAGGCTCCTTCTGATACCCTTCCCTCCTCCGGGAAAGGGCAAGCGGCGCGATGCTTGCGCTCTTTTCGCAAACATCGTGACGCGCGGGTGAGTGCGGCCTTCCTGTGAGCTTTCTTTTAATCGCGCGTCGCTGACGCGTCGCGTTGAATAAGGGTCCCCACCTTGCCGCGTGCCAGATCATCTCTCTTTCGGGGCGAGGAATCAGAGATCAGGATTTGCGGGACTTCGAGGTGAATGCTGCTATTCGCTCGCGCATGTCCGGACCTACGCCCGCGCTGCGATAGACTTCGTGGGCGAGTCCCGCTTCGAGCGGCAGCGCGTCGGTCTCGATCAGCAGGCGCTTGTTTGCGCGATGACTGTGCCATGAGTTGGCCAGGATCATCTGCGCCAGCGCGGTGAGCTCGCGATCGAAGGCGTCGTCGGCGACGCAGAAATTCGCAAGCCCCATCGCAAGCGCCTCCGCACCCGGATAGGTGCGGCACGTGAACATCATCTCGCGCGCCTTTGCGGGTCCGACCCGGCGCGGCAGCCGCTGGCTCATCCCCCACGCGGGAGTGAGCGCCCAGCGCGCGTGCGTGTCGGCGAACTTTGCCGACTCGGCGGCGAAAATGATATCGCCGGCCAGCGCGAGCTCGAGCGCTCCGGTGTAGCAATGTCCATACACCGCGGAGATTACCGGTTGCGGCAGATTCGCCAGGCGCTCGATCGTATCGGCCTGAAAGTTCGGGCGCGGCGGCCGCTCGCCCGCCGCGATATCGGCCAGATCGTGGCCCGCCGAGAAACACTTGCCCGCGCCGCGCACGACGACCAGCCCGACGCGATCGGTCTCATTCGCGATCGCCTCGACATGCTCGCGCATCTCAACGAACATCGGCACATTGAGCGAATTGAGTTTCTCGGGACGGTTCAGCGTGAGCGTCGCGAGCCCGTCCTTGTCCTCACGGAGCACGAGTCCTGCCATGACGATTTCCTCCTGGTGGAAAACCCGACTCTACCTGAGCATCGGAAACCGCGTCGAGGGTCGCCGCACGCGCCGCGTCTGCGCTATAGATGCAGATTGAGGAATACATCGATGACAGCCCCGCGCTATGGCGACGTATCAATCGCCGTGAATGAAACCGACCATGTTGCAACCGCGGAGATTCATCGGCCGCCGCACAATTTCTTCGATCATCAGTTGATCAAGGATCTTGCCGACGCGATCGATGCGCTCGATACCGACGCCGGATGCCGCGCGATCATGCTCGCGGCGGAAGGGAAATCGTTTTGCGCCGGCGCCGATTTCAGTAAACGGCAGGCGCCCGCGGCCGGCGCCGCACCCGCGACCGGAAATCCGCTCTATTCGGAAGCGGTGCGGCTCTTTCGATGCAAGAAGCCGATCGTCGCCGCGATCCAGGGCGCTGCGATCGGCGGAGGCTTCGGTCTTGCAATGGCTGCCGACTTTCGCGTGGTTACCGCCGACGCGCGCTTCGCCGCGAACTTCGTCAAGCTCGGAATTCATCCGGGCTTCGGCCTGACCTACACGCTGCCGCGGATTATCGGTATCCAGAAAGCGAACCTGATGTTCTACACCGGGCGCAGGATCACCGGTGATCAGGCGCTCGCATGGGGACTCGCCGATTCCATAGTCCCGCCCGAGAAGCTGCGCGAAACCGCTCGCGCGCTCGCCGCCGAAATCGCGGAGAATGCGCCGCTCGCGATCGTTTCCACTCGCGCGACGATGTGCGCCGGTCTCGCCGATGCGGTCAAGGCGCAAACCGATATCGAGTTTCGCGAACAGAACTGGCTGATGCGCACCGAGGACCATCGCGAGGGCGTCAAGGCAGTCTCCGAGCGGCGCCCGGGCAAGTTCCAGAACCGCTAAACGCGCATCGAAGACTATGCGCATCGTCGTCGCTGATGATGAATGGTCGCTGATTATGTGCCATTCCCGCGCGTGGCTGCCGCGCGAGGAATCCCGGGTTTGATTGGCATGGCGGTTTCCCGACCGCAGTACCGCCGAGCGTCCGGGATTCCTCACGCGCGGCGGCCACGCGCGCGGGAATGACAGATCCAGGGCCTGCGATTTCTCTTCACTGAACCACCACCGCGATGTGCTGCTCAATTGTAAGCGGCTCATATCTGGGTTAGGATTGCGCCATTCCATCAAGAGGAGATGCGTTTGATGATCCTCATGAAACAAGAACTTGCGCCCGAAGCGCGCGAAACGCATCTGCCGCCTCGCTGCCGCTAACCCCTTTCGCGTCATTCGATGATCGGCTGAGCGTTTCGCGCAGGCGTCGCTGCGTTCGCGGAACGCGGTTTCGCACTTGTGCGAGATCCGTCCGCGCAAGAGAAACGACCGATGATTATGAGTGGGGCAAAGCAATGAGCAATCCGTTTCTGGGATTGGAAGATCGTGAAGCATGGGGTCCCGGTTCGTTCGAGATGGCGCTGCCGCTGGTCGAGGCGGTGAGAATCAAAGCCGGGATGCGCGTGCTCGAAGTCGGCGGCGGCTCGGGGCAAATCGCCGTGACGCTCGCGAAGCATTGGAACGTCACCGTCTTCACGCTCGAGCCCTGGTTCGGGGGTGAGCAGATCCAGGCGCGAGCGCAGGCCGCAGGCGTTTTCGAGCGGGTGATCGCGCTCAAGACTCGCGCGCAGAATCTGCGTTTTGCCGACGCGACGTTCGACGCCGTCATCAGCGTCGGATCGTTCGAAATGATCGCAGAGAATCGTGCCGTAGCGCTGGCCCAAATGGTGCGAGTCGCGAAGCCCGGTGCGCGAGTCGGAATCGCGGAGCCGATGTGCCTGCCAGCTCCGATTCCCGAGAGCCTTCGCGAGCTGGACCGCGCGCGTTTCTCAGATGGCCGCGGATTCGAGTTTCACTTCCGCTCGG
>JBARDN010000226.1:0-15394 GCA_049795175.1 Binataceae bacterium (SeqCode)
GATCCATTCTATCGTCTGCCATTGCGATTACTTGACTACTTTTCGCCGCCGGCTTCATCCCAGAGCCGACCGCTGTTATGCCTGTGCGCGAGCCTCGATCCGGCTTGCGACTACCTCGATTCCCACCGTTCCAATCGCGCGCGACGCAGCGGCTCTGAGGCGTCCCGTCACCGCGACGACGGCGCCGCGCTTGAGCTCCGCGCCAACCTCGCGGGCCGCATCCCCTGTCATCACCACTTCGAGGCTGAGCTTTTCGGCCGGCTCGGCACACTCGACGCTGAAAATCAGAACGGCCGTGCCTGCCGGGGTTATCCGAAGCTCCGGGGTGCGCAGCACACGGCCCGTAAGCTCAATTCTGTTCGCCACCGCCCTCGGGGTCGATAGCGGTAGGATCTTCCGCCTCGGCCATGATCTCCTCTGGCGCGTCTGGCGTTTCCTGCTGGCGCTCGCGTTCGGCCTGTTGCGCGGCATAGGCGGCGGCACGCGCTTCGGCGGCGGCGCGAGCTTCGGCGATACGCTGGTTGCGCGTCTCGATCTCCTCGCGAACCTTGGCCGCGTCGGCGTTGTCGTCAACCAGCACCGAGAGGTAGCGCAAAACGGTGTCGGACAACTTAAGATTGCGCTCAACCTCGTTCATCACAGCGCCATCGGATAGATAATCGAGCCGGATGTAGTAGCCGCGGCGCTCGCCCTTGATCCGGTAGGCAAGCTCGCGCGACCCCCACTCTTCGTTCTCGACCACTTCGCCGCCGCCTTGGGAGACGATAGTCGAGAAGCGCTTGATGGAATCCTTGATTTGGGGCTCGCCCTGGTCGGGGCGAAGAATAAATATTGTTTCGTAGCGCCTCAAAGCGCTCAGTCCTCCTTATGGTTTCTAGCCCCGAGTTTGGAGCAAGGAGCAAACGGTTAAACTATCATCCGCGTGCCTGCCTAACAAGCCGAACCCAGGAATATCGCGGGAATATTCTCGCTACCCTTGAGATTAACCCCGGCTCTGTTATTGAGAAGGAAGAATCTCCGGCTGCTCGACGCGCGAGCTGCCCGTCAGGAGGACGAAATTGGCAAAGGCAAAATCGAGAAAGGCTGCTGCAAAGCCCCAAAAGAAACCGATCAAGGTAAAGGCTCGGGCCAAACCCGCCCGTAAGCCCACTCCCAAGCCGGCGCCCAAGAAGAAAGCTGTGGCGACGAAACCCGTCGCCCGACCGGCGGCGGCGCGCCCCGCGGCCCGGCCCGCGTCGCCTCCGGAACCGCGCATTCCCAGCTACGACGAGCTTCCGGTGCGGGCAGGCGCTCCCGAGGGATCGGCGTGGGGCGTGTTCGGCGATCGTGACGAGGTCGGGACGATCAACTTGCTGACGCCCGGCCGGGTGCGCGCGGCGGCGGAGTCGATCAAGACCGGCAAAGTCTTCGCGCTCAATCTGCCGATCGATATTCCCAACCCTCCCCTGTTCACCCGCCAGGCGCATCGCCATACGGTGAAGCAATTTCCCGCGCCGATGGAATTCGTGCTCGACGACTATCTCGACAACTTCTATCCGCAAGCATCGTCGCAATGGGACGCGCTCGCGCACGTGAAGCATCCGCAGCATGGCGCGTACAACGGAATCCCCGATAGTGAGATCACCGGGCGCGGCGGCACCCGGCTGGGCATCGACAATCTCGCGCGGCGCGGAATCGCGGGACGAGGAGTGCTGGCCGACATCGGACGGTATTACGCGAAGGTGGGCAAGTCGCTCGAGTACGACCAGCCCGAATCGATTCCGCTTGAAGATTTGGAAGCGACGCTCGCCGCGCAGAAATCGCCTCTGCGCGCCGGCGATATCCTGCTGATTCGCATCGGATGGACCGCCTTCTACCTGGGCGCCAGCGTCGAGCTTAAAGAGGAACTCGCGCGCGAGACCGTGGTGCCGGGAATCGAGGGCAGTCAGCGCGTCGCGCGATGGCTCTGGGAGCATCATCTGGCCGCGGTCGCGTCGGATTCGCCCGCGCTCGAGGCGCTGCCGAAATCCGGCGACCAGGAGTTCCTGCATTTCCACATGCTGGCGTTTTTCGGGATGCCGATCGGCGAGATGTGGAATCTCGAGCCGCTGGCGGAAGATTGCGCGGCCGATGGCGTGTACGAATTCTTCCTGACTTCGGCGCCGCTCAACGTGCCGGGCGGAGTTGGGTCGCCGCCCAACGCGCTTGCGATCAAGTAGAACGCGAACCGGTAAAATTACAATGCGGGCGAGGAATTAACCTCGCCCGCATCGCTCAGGGTTACCCCCCAACCCGAGATCGTCGCGGTGATCTCAAGTCATGCGGCGTCACCCATCATCTCGGCGAAGTTGCGGCTGTAAAACCGCTCCTTCGCTTGTTCACTGACTTGGCCCATCGTCGCCTCGAAGCGCCCGATCGGATCCTTGGTCCCTTCGGGATGCGGATAGTCGGTCGAAAACAGCAGCATCTCGGGTCCTGAATTCTCGATGATCCAGCCAACCGGCTCGTTCGGAAACGGCGTGAACTTCACCTGCCGGCGCAGATAGTCCGACGCCTTGAGCGGCAGATTCAGCGCAGGCTCGGTCTTGCGAAAACTCTGCTGGCAGATATCGAGGCGGCGCAGCAGCGCCGGCAGGTACATCGCGCCCTGCTCGATCACACCGCCGTGCAGCTTGGGAAATTTTTCAAAGATTCCGTCGAGCACCATGCAGGCCAGAAATTGCTCCGGCGTCTGATGGATCACCATGTAGTCCTTCGCGCGGACATTCTCGCCGCCGCCCAGCCAGTCTGTCGTCGGCGCGAGTCCGTTGTCGTTGAACGCGCGGCGCAGCGCGCGGCCGCCTCCGCCGATATGCAGCATGAACGGGATGCCGCGCTCCTGCAGCATCGCCCACAGCGGATGAAAATCAGGATGCGTCGGCGACTTGGCGCCCGGCATCGAATTCACCAGCATCGCGCCGCATCCGGCGTCCAGAGCCGCTTCGGCCTCGGCGCAAGTGCGCTCGCCCCACGGCACCGAGCCGACCGCGATCAGGCGGCGGTCCGCCGAGCAGAAGTCCGCGATCGCGCGATTGAGCGCGCTCGTGCCGCCCCAAAGCAGTGCAGTGTCGCTGCCAAGGAACTGGGAAAAGGCGAAGGTCGGGAAGACGAGCTGCCTGTCGACGCCGATCAGATCCAGCGCGCGGCTGCGCTCGGCCGGGTCGAATGCGCCCAACGCGAGCCATCCTTTGGACGTCATCACATTTTCTTCGAGCTTGACCGTCGCGCGCGGATCGGCGGCGCGCGCTTTGGCCTGTGCGATAAGTTCCGCCGCCTTGGCGCCCGCTCCGCCCAGGTAGAGCGGACGAATCCGCTCGCGCACGCCGGGGTCGGCATACCGCGGGAGCCATTCGCTGAGCTCCATCAGATGGCTGTCGGCGTCGTAAAAAGTGCGGCCTTGGGCGTAGGGCATTACGGGCTCCCTTGACTATAATAATGCGCACGTCTGTCCGGATATATTTGTCCGGGGTGTGCGCTGGGGTGAATCTAGTTTGAATTGACGCTACCGTCAACTGGCGTCAACTGAGAGATTATGCGCAATCTGCACGGGGGAAGGTCCTTGCGATGCCTCATGTGACCGCGGTCGAAAAACCCGCCGGCAAGTCCGCCGCGCTCAAGCCTTCCGCGCGGATGCCGGCCGCCGCGCGCCGGGCGCATCTGCTGCAGGCGGCGGCGCGGATCATCCTGAAGGAAGGCTTCGAGGCGCTGACGATGGAATCGCTCGCCGCGCACGCGGGCGTCAGCAAGGGGCTTGGCTACGCCTACTTCGAGAACGCGGAGGAAGTGGCGCTTGCGCTGTTCGATCAGGAAATCGCCTCGATGTACCGCAAGGTCGGCGACGCGATGGACGCGGAGGCGCCGTTCGAGGAACGGGTGCGCGCGTCGATCTCGACCTACCTCGATGTCGTCGTCGAACGCGGCGCGCTTATCGCGATTTTGCAGAATCGGCTGAGCGGGCGGCGGCTGCGCAAAAGCGTGCGCACGCGGCTGGGCCCGTTCTTCGAGCTATGGACGGGGCATATTCGATCGGCGCTCAAGCCCTCGCGCGCGGATGCCGAAATCCTCACCACGATGGTCTTGAGCCTGTCGGATTCCGTCGGACGCTCGGTCGGCGCCGGCCGCGCCTCGCGCCGCGCAGCCGAAGAACTGGCCATCGCGTTCGTGATCGCAGGCCTAACCGGCGCCACCATCCACAAGCGCGACTGACGCGCGCCCTGCGCGGCGTTAATGGCCGGCCTTTGCCATCGCCTCGGTGCTTAGGAACTCCTTATCGACCGCGCCCATGTTGATATACCAGCATTCGCGCTCAGGAGTGTCTGGACCGGGCAGATAGCAGGTCGTCACCATCCCGGATTGCAAGTCGGCGCTCGATGCTGCGACGTTGAACTCGCGCTTGAACGGATAAATCGCGACCTTGGCTTCGGGGACCGGGCGATCGCGATAGGTGTAGAGATAGATTTGCGTCTTCCACAACTCGCCCTTGGTGTCGTAGCTGTCCATGTAAGGATTGAGCCACGCCTCGCCGTCGACATAGACGATGGTCTTGGATTGCAGGATGCCGCTGGTGCGCTCCGGACGTGGCGTCACCTCGACGATATACATGTGGCGCATCTCCCAATCGTCGGGACATGAAGTCGCGCCGCCGTCGGTCGGGCACGGATGCGCCGGCGAGTTCTGCGCATGGACGCACGCGAGCATCTGACGCTCGCCCACGAATTTGTAGTTGTATTCCTGCGGCTTGGCGTTGAAGCCACCCGCATGATCGGGATCCCAAGTCGAGAGGCCCGGCGACGAGGTCAGAATCGCTTCGTTGACGCGGCGCACGCGCCTGCTGCCGGCAAGAAAGGCCCACGCGTCGTCGCCGCGATCGGCGTCCCAGTAGCGATAGCGCATCCCGCCGCTGCCGCGATCCTCGGCGGGCGCGATCGTCGGATAGGCCGCGGCGCGCCACCAGATGCCGGCGGTTTTGAAATCCGGATCGGCGGGCAGCGGTTGGACCTCGGTACGTCCGATATCGTAGTAGCCCGCAAGATGGCCGACCTCGGTCAGATTGATCACATTCTGCGGAGCACCGGGCGCGAAGCGAACCACTTGGCACTCGAAATAGCGCAGATCGAAATCATCCGTCGCGATCGGCTTGAAGTTCGAGTTCCACATGATCTTGGTCGCAACGTCGGGATCGTTTGGATCGAGCAGCGGAAACGGCTGCCCGGCGACGTAGCCGATAATCGTGCGGCGGTCCGGACCCAGTCGCACCTGCGGCGAATATTTTTCGGTCGCAATCTGGTACGGAGGCGGCCATTCGATTCGTGCCGACGCGACGATGTGCATCTCCATGCCCTTGGTCACTGCCTGGTAGGTGCCGGGGCTCACGAGAGTCTGGACCTCCGCGGCGTTCGCCTCGGAGATAGTCTCGCCGGGTTTGACTTGGGCGGCGAGTACCGGATTACCGAAGACCAGCAACATGGCCACGGCCAGCGGAGCAGACTTCGCAAGGGATGGAATTTTCATGCGCGTGACCCTATCACGCGTTAGAGAATTTGCGCCAATCAACGACCGGCAAGCGGCGGAAACCGGCCGCCGACGGACATGGGCAGCGGTTGAACGGCGCACACCGTCGCTTCGGTGACGCGCAACCGGCTCCTCGAAAGCTAAAGCTTTACTTTAACTCCACCAGAACTTGCCGGATACGGCCGCTTCCGGAGTTGTGGAATTTGCGCCCTGCCCCGCGCGGATACCACGCGACGCTTCCCGCCGTCATCGCAGCGCGCCGCGCCGACTCGCCGCCGCCGTCGCCCCGCTCGACGACTTCGAGGTCGCCGCCCTCGGCGAGGTACGCAACCGCGTCGTGCGAGTACCTGCGCATCGCGCTCTCCGCGCCGGGAGCGAGCGTGACCTCGCTGACGCGCACGCGGTCGTTGTCGAGAATCGTGATCGTGCCGGGTTCCGGCTCGCGCCCCGCAACCGCTTCGCATCCGACAAAGCCCAGACGCTCGGCGCCGCGTTTTGCGGGCCGCTTGAGCTCGAACAGCGCTTCATGAAACCGCGTGTCGCCGACATTGTGCGCGCTCTCGATTCCGCCGGCCGGCACGAAGTACGTCGCACGCGCGTGCAATGGCAAGCCGCGCGGCTTTCCGCCCGGCGGATTCTCGCCTCGGCGCAGCGCGCCGACCGACGCGCTCGAGAGGATGAACAGCACGTAGTCGAGCGTATGGTGATGCAGCCCGCAGACCTCGCCCGGCTGCAAATCCATTTCCCAGACGCGCACGTCATCGTTCTCGAAAAGCGTGCGAGTCGCGACCGGTCCCAACTGTTCGGCTTGTGCTGCGCCCATGTCTATTGCTCCTCTTCATAGCATCCGCGGCCCGGACCGCAGGAGTCTGTATCGGCAGGCTCGCCGTCGGGTCCATACGGACGTTGAGTGTTCAGGCATGTATAGCACGCGGTAGTGCTATCGGGATCAAACATCCGCACACCGTCGGAGGTGCGATAATAGGCGGTCTTGGTGCGGAGCAATCCGCAGAATTGGCGCGAAGATGATGTCGATACGGCAGTCGCCATCTTGATTAAACCTCCGCAACTCCGCCCGCGGCCAAAATCGCGCGGCGCACAATCACCTTCGCGATCGTGACCTTATAGGCGTTGTCGGACATCGGCTGTGCCCCGGTCAGCGCCGCTTCGGCGGCGGCGCGTGCGTGCGCAGCGTCCAGGGGAACGCCGACAATCGCTTTCTCGGCAGTCGGCGCGCGCCACGGAATCGGCGCGACGGCGCCCATCACGATTCGCGCGTCGCGCACCGATTTGCCCTCGGGAACCAGCACGACCGCGACGCTCGCCAGCGGCCAGTCGAAGCTCTGCTTCTCGCGCACTTCAAGGTAGATGCTGCGCGTGCCGGGCGCGAGCGCGGGCACGATCACCTCTGTGATTATCTCGCCGGCGCGCAAATCATTTTCACGCTTCGGATCGACTGACGGCAGCGTAAAGAATTTCTCGAGCGGAACCGTGCGCTCGCCCGCCGGCCCTACGATTCGCGCGTTGGCGCCGAACGCGATGAGCGCGGGCGCGAGGTTCGACGGATGCACGATATACGACGGACCGCCGCCCAGGATCGCGTGGTAGCGATTGAGCCCGCCGATCGAGTAGCACTTGTCGCCGCCTTTCTTCAGGCAGACAGTCAGCGGATTGCGGAAATACCAGCATCGCGGACGCTGCAACAAATTGCCGCCGACGGTCCCGAGGTTGCGAATCTGCGGCGTGGCCGCCTCACTGGCGGCGTCGGAAATCGCGGTGAAGCGTTTTTGAATCTCGCCGTTGGTCGCGACCTCGTGCAGCTTCACCAACGCGCCCAAGCGCATCGAACCGTCAGGCTGATGCTTGATTCCCTGCAGCTCCGGCAAGCCCTTGAGATTAACCAGTGTCGCCGGACTGGCGATGTCCTGCTTCATCAAATCGACGACATCGACGCCGCCCGCGATCGCGCCATGATTGGGCGCGGCGAGCATCGTGCTCGCATGCGCCAGATCGGCGGGGGTGAGGATGGTGAACTTGTTCATCACGCACGCCCCACCGCGGCGAGAATTTTGTCGGGTGTCAGCGGCAACTCGCGCAGCGGAGCGCCAACCGCGTCGCTCACCGCGCACGCTACCGCCGCGGCGCTCGCGACATGCGCAACCTCGCCGATTCCGAGCACGCCAGTGTTGGTGCCGCCATTCATCACGTCGAGAAACATCACGTCGATTTGAGGAACGTCGAGCGCGCCGACCAGTTTGTAATCGTCCATGGTCGGATTCATCATCAGACCGAGATTCGGATCCATCCGGCGGTCCTCGAACAGCGCAAAGCCGATTCCCATCAACACGCCGCCATTGATCTGGCTGCGCGAGGTCATCGGATCGATAATCGTGCCCGCGTCATGCACCGCGACCACGCGCTTGACGCGCACCACTCCGGTTTCGGTATCGACTTCGACCTCGGCAAACTGGCATCCGGCCTGATCGTTCCTGTAGGCGGCGTAGTTGGGAATCCGGTCGCCGCCGGCGGAAATCGAATCGCCGGGAATCCGGCGGCAAATATCTTTGAATGCGACTTTTCGCGACGGATCGAAGCGCACGCAGACTGTGCCGTCGCGCGCTTCGAGGTCCGACGGCTCCGCGCCGAGCATCGGCGCCGCAATCTTGAACAGCTTGTCCTTCAGATGCGCCGCCGCCTGGCGGATCGCAGGCGTGTTGGACGGCGAGCTCATGCTGCCGCCCGAGGGCAGCGAGAACGGATAGCGCGTGTCGCCGATCTCGGTCGCAACCTGCGCGATCGGGAGACCGAGCTCCTCGGCCGCGACCACCGCAAGCGCGGTGCGCGTGCCGGTGCCGATATCCTGCGTGCCGCAACGGATCTCGACGCGCCCGTCGCGATGCGCGATCGCCAGCGCCTCTGGCCCCGAGGCTCCGAGCGCGTGCCATGCGGCGCACGCCACGCCGGTCCCGCGGCGAACCGGTCCGTTCGATTTTTTCGCGGCGCTGTCTTTCGTCCAGCCAAAGGCGCGCGCGCCCAGTTCGAGCTCGATCGCACGGATCGGATTGATATTGTTCGCGCGGCGGAACTCCAGGCGATCGATCCCGGCCTTGCGCGCCATCTCGTCCATCGCCATCTCCAGCGCGAACGTGCCTTGCGGCCATCCGGGCGCGCGCATCGGCGACGACGGGCCGGTGTTCATATAAATGTTGGTTTCGGAAGTGCGAATGTTGGCGCACGGATATACCAGCTTGAACGGGCCTGAACTTCCTGAGCCGCCGCCGATCCCGCCGCTGCCGCGCTGCGCCAGATCGATCGCGACCAGTTTGCCTTTCGCGTCGGTGCCCATGCGGACTTTCTGTTCCGAGCAGGGACGATTTCCCGTCGCCAGATGCTCGTCGCCGCGCGGCAGCATCAGCTTGACCGGCGCTCCGGATTCTTTGGCGAGGCGCGCGGCGATCACGATGTCTGGAGTTGCGCCGAATTTCGATCCGAAACCACCGCCGAGGTATTCGCTGATCACGCGAACCTTGTCGGGCGGAAGATTGAACAGCACCGCCAGGTCGTCGCGCACCGAGAAGACGCCCTGCGTCGAGCACCAGACCGTGAGCGCGCCGCCGTCGAATTGAGCGACTGCGCCGTGCGTCTCGAGCGAGACATGCGTCTGCACGGGAGTTGCGTAGGTCGCCTCGATTCGATTCGCGGCCTGCGCGAGCCCGCGATCGACATCGCCCTCGCTCGAAGTTTTTGCGGCGCCCACGTTCGAGCCGCTGAACACGCTCGGCGCGCCGGCCGCCGCAGCCGCATCCATCTCGACCACAAACGGCATCGGCTCGTAGTCCACCTTGATCAGGCGGATCGCGTCGGCGGCGATATCCGAGCTGGTCGCGGCGACAGCGGCCACCTCCTGCCCGGCGAAGCGAAGCTCGCCGTCGGTGATTTGGAGCGCGGCGCGCACTCCGGCAACGCGTTTTGCCGCCGATAGATCGACGCTCTTCACGTGCGCGCGCGGATAGGGGCTGCGCGCAACCGCGCCGTACAGCATCCCCGGCAGAGCGATATCGTAAGTGTAATGCGCGGTGCCGGTGGCCTTTGCCGGACCGTCAACCCGCGGAGTTTCCACGCCAACGATCGTGAATTTGTCGCCGAGTTGCCACGGGGTCGGCTCGTCGTCGGGAATGACCACGGTCACCTGGCGCGGAGCCTGCGGGATTCCGAGATTGACCGTCACGCGGCGCGACATCACGCACTCCCCTTCGCGCGCGCGACTTTGAGCGCGGCAGCGAAGACATGAGGATAGGTTCCGCAGCGGCAGATATTTCCGGCGATCGATTTGCGGATCGCGTCAAGGTCGGCGGTGGGATTTTGCGCGAGCGCCGCCGCGATCGACATCGCCATTCCGGGCGTGCAGAACCCGCACTGCATCGCGTCGGTGTGCACGAACGCGTCCTGCACCGGATGCATCCGGTCGGGATTTCCGAGCCCTTCGATCGTCGTGATCTCGTGGCCGCGCGCATCGACCGCCAGCATCATGCACGAGGTGACCGGCTGCCCGTCGAGATGAACGGTGCATGCGCCGCACGAACCTCGATCGCAGACCAGCTTGGTGCCGGTCATCCCCAGATGCTCGCGCAGGGCGCGCACGAGAGTCACGCGCGGCTCGATCGCCAGACGATGAGTTGCGCCGTTCAGTTTCAATTCGATATCGACCGGGCCGGGACCAAGTTGCTCCGCTACGCCATCGGCTAACGCGGGCGCGGACGCATCGGCGTGCGCGAGATGACCCAGCGTCGCGACGGCGGCTACAGCGCCGGCGCTGGTCAGCGCGGCGCCTTTCAGGAACGATCGCCGGCTGAGCGGCCGCTTAGACGAATCTTTGTCTTTTCCGGATTTCGATTTCATTGAGGGGCCTCGCGCCGCGCGGGAGCGGCAATCGACACCGCCATCGCGACGATCGCGAATATCGCGAGTCCGGCTATGAGCCCAAAGAACAGGACCTTAAGAAAGTAAACGCCCGCGATCAGAAGCTTGTCAACGATCGAATTCATCGCGTAGGTATCGAAGGAATTCGCGCCCGTCCAGCCGAGCTGTCCGAGTGCTGCCCCGAGCCGCGCGAGCGGGATCAGCACGAGCGCGCCGGCGATCATCGAAATCACAGCGGCGCGAGCGCGCGCCGCGGCGTCATCGAGGAGCCGCGCGCCAACTCGAATCGCGATCAGCATTCCCAGCGCGGCGGCCGCGAGGATCATCAGCATAAACTCATGCTCGTTCCACCATCGGCCCAGCGGCGGATCCATGTATCGAACAATCAGATGCGCGCCGCTACCGTAGCTGAAGGTCGAAATGATTCCCGTCACCAGCGCGACGACGCTGAGCCATCGCAGCCATTTTCGATAGGCGGGCTTCATCCGATCGCGATCGGTCCCGCCACGCGGGTCAGTCCCAGCGACAGGTAGACAATCAGCAGCACGAGCATCCCCTGCGCGAGTCCGACGCGGCGAAAGCGCGCGAGCAGAGGAGCCAGAGCGGGAGCGGGACCATTTTCCGAGACCCGCCAGATTCGCGCGCCCAAGTTCGCGTACTGATAGATTGCAAGCCCGATCACGATCACGACCAGCACCAGCTTGATCACGAGCAGCACGCTTATCGCGCCGATATACAGCACGTTGAGCATCCCGGTCGCGACCAGGATCGCGAGCGCGCTCAGAACGATCACGCCGAGGCGTCGAACCACGCGGCGCACGACTTTCACCCGCGCCGGAGGTTCCAGCTCTCCGGTCAGGATCGGAGTGAGCGCAAAGGTGCTGAAGAGCGAGCCGCCGAGCGCAACGATCACCGCGGTCACGTGGATGAACAACACCAATATGCGCATGCTCAGCATTGCAGGGATTGTAGCTCAGAGGCTGCGGCGGTAGGTGACAAAATTTCCCGAGATATGCGCGCCCAGGCTCTCTGCGGTTCGGCGCGAGGCCCAGTTGTCGTCGAGCACCAGGGTGTAGCCGGCGTAGCGCATCCGCTGCTCGGCCATCTTGAGGTACGATTGCGACGCCATTGCGGCTGCGATTCCGCGTCCGCGCGCGCTTTCCTTCACGCCGATATTGATCAGCGCGCCGCGCGTGCCGCCGCCGCGATGCGCCTCCAGGCGGACGCCGCGCCTCACCTGCGCGAGCATCGGGCTCAAGTCCGACACCGAGAACACCGCGCCCACCGCCTCGTCGCCAATCACGGCGAGCATCGAGAGGTCGGCCACCGGGCTCTCCCACAGCGACATCAACATCGGACGCACTTCCGTCTTGGTGACCGGGTTCCATCCCCAATGACGCGCGAACGCGGCATTAGTCACTTCGGTCCATGCGTCGATCGCGGCAAGAAATCCAAACTCGCGCCAACTCCTGATCGTAACGCCCGCTGCCGTGGCTGCTGTAACCGAGCGGCGGTAACGCTCGAGCAGTTCCGGCCGAAGCTCCGCAGTGTAATCGGTCTGTCCCTTCTCAGTCTCGAAGCCGGCCCGCTTGAAGCATCGATGGTAGTACGGCGGATTGCCGCGGAGCAGAAACGAGGGCAATCGCCCATAGCCATCGACGGCGTATGGATAATCAAGGAACGCGGCAAAACCGCTGCGCGCCGCCTTCATCCCGCGCGCGCCCAGAGATTCCGCCGCGGCTTCGAGCATCGCCACGGCGGCATCCTCTTCGCCTTCATACGCTTCGAAATGGATTAGCTGCCCGAGCAGCTCGTCCCAGTGCTCGATATAGCGGCGATTGACGACTGCGCTGACGCGCGCGACCATCCGCCCGCGCCGCCTGGCGCAAAACGCTTCGAGGTCGAGATACGCCGCAAAGTGCGTGCGGTGCGTGATCATGTCGATCTCGCTTTGAATGTCGGGCGGCCACCACGCCTCCCGCGCGGCATAAACATGGTACGGCAGCCGCGCAAACTCCTCGTATCCGTCGCGCGTGGCGACGCGTTCGATCGTGATGCCGTTGCCGTTCATTGACTTCGTGCCGCGCGTCCGCGGCGGGGAGCATCAAGCTTAGCACCGGCGCGCGCCAAACGAGCATCGGCAACAATTCCATCGCGCAACCACCGCGCGAGCATCGCGTTGATAGCAGCAACCGGATCACGCGCAGAGATATTCTCGCCAAGGGATTTGCTCACCGCCGCGCAGATTGCGCCAAACGCAGCGCCGCGCCGGAGCCTCGCGATCGCGCAGGCTTCGGATGCATCGACCTCGCGAAAAAAAACTTTCGCGGCCTTGCGCCAAATCAGGATCGTGCTCGAGCCGCGCGCCGGCGCCTTGAGTTGGCGCCCAGCCTCGAACGTGCGCAACACGGGCGTGACTCGCCACTGCGTTTCGATCACCTGGAGCGCAGCGATCGCGCGCATCCGGACGCTCGGCCACCGTTGCGGCGCAATCGCGCGGATCGCCTCGGCCTCGAGGGGTACGCTATCGCGAGCGCAGAACACCTCGACGATCGCGCGTTCGAGCGCCGCCAGATCCGCGATATGCGGGACCTCGCGGTGAATCGGATGCGTGCGCAGAAAGTCTGCGAAGTATCTGCCCGCCCAAAACACCGATGCCTCCGTAGGCGGATACTCAGTCAGATATCCAGTCACGAGATTGTGGAAATTGTCCGCGCCCAAAACGGCAGCGACCGCCGGGAAATCCTGCTTGAGGATCTCCAGCAGGCGGAAGAAATACATATTCGCGTAAATATCCAGTCGCTCGACGGCCGTCATCCGCGGGTCTCCGCCGATCAACACGTCAAGACCGCCGCGCGCAAGGCCGCGCTCATGCTCGAGCCCTTCCCCAACGCCACCCTGCGCAGTGACGAGCCGATAGAGCAGCCGCTGCGTATGCTTAAGCGCGAGCGTCATGAATAGTCATAGGCGCGCAATCCGCTTGTGCGGATTCATAGATGCGCCGCGCGCGCCGAGCGGCAGCGGCCAGGACCGCAAACGCCGGGATATTATCGTCCCATTCGATCAGCGTCGATACCGCTCCGAAGCGCCGCACCGCGCGCGCATATAGCGCCCATACCTCGTCGCGAATCGGATGATCATGCGTGTCGAGCAGATAATCGCCATGGTCGCTGTGGCCCGCGAGATGAAACTGCACCACCCGCTGCGGCGGTATCGCGTCGATATACTCTTCGGCGCTGAAGCGATGATTGAATGCGTTTACAAATATGTTGTTGATATCGAGCAGGATTCCGCAGTCGGCTTCCTCGGCGACGGCGCGCACGAACTCCCACTCGGTCATGGTCGAGGCGCGAAACGTCAGATAGCTGGATACGTTCTCAATTAGTATATAGCGCCCCAGGATGTCCTGCACCCGGCGAATTCGGGCGGCGACGTGGCGCACGGTTTCATCGTTGTGCGGGAGAGGCAGCAGATCGTGCAGACTATGACCGCCTACCCCGCTCCAGCATAGATGGTCCGAGACCCACGCGGGCGCGGTGCGGCGCGCGAGCGCGCGCAAGCGGCGAAGATATGCGAGATCAAGCGCGTCGGTCGAGCCGATCGACATCGAGACCCCGTGCATCACGACTGGGTAATGCGCGCGCACCGCGTCGAGAACCTCGAGCGGGCGGCCGCCGGCAACCATGAAGTTCTCCGAAATGACTTCGAACCAGTCGATCTCCGGATGCGCCTCGAGGACATGACTATAATGCGGACGGCGCAGACCGGCTCCGAAGCCGAGAAACGGAAAATCCGCGCGCTGAAACATGGCAAGTCGAACCGCGTCGGAGCGGCTTATCGTCTAGTTCGCTTTTTCGGCGTGACCGCCCTGCTTGGTGCATTGCTTCGCGTTCGAGGTCATCACGTAGCCTTTGCCTTTGCAGGAATTCTGGCCCTCGCAGCCGTTCGAGGCACTCTTGCATGAGCTCTGGCCCTTGCACGAATTGCCACCGACGCATTTCACCTGGGACTGCGCCTTGGCCGGAGTTGCGCTGTCGGCCGCCATCGCGCTGCCGGTGAACATCAGGGCGACGGCGGTGGCCAGTAGCGCACCGCTGAGTGCAGATTTTCTCATGAGTGATTCTCCTTTTGCGCTGGTCGCCGAGGATTCAACCGCGGCGATTCCGATTGCGATTCGTCGCGCTCACGCGATGCCATCTTATGCGCGGATTCGCGCTTACGCCAAGCTGGTCGGGTGTCGTGGGATTTTCGCCGCCGCCGATGCTATTGTCGCGACCTCGACGATGAGCACTCAAGCCTATCGCTCGCCGTGGCCGGGAGCGGCGGGAAGCCGCACCGCGCTTTTCTCGATCGGCGCCGGAATTGCGCTGATGTTCCTGGTCGGGCCGCTGGTCAAGCTGGTCGTCACGAGCAATCCGCGCGGTCTTCTCAACTCGTTTGCCGATCCCGAGGTCATGAGCGCGATCGGACTGAGCGTGCTCGCAGCGACCTGGGCAACCGCGCTCGGAGCGATCATCGGACTGCCGCTCGGCTTCGTGCTCGCGCGGCACAGCTTTGCGGGCAAGGCAGTGGTGGAAGGACTGATCGATCTGCCGGTCGTGATTCCGCATCCGATAGCCGGAATCGCGCTGCTGTTCGTATTCGGACGCGGCTTTTTTGTGGGGCATACGTTTTCGATGATCGGCATACATTTCGCCGGCGCGATTCCGGGAATCGTGATCGCGATGCTGTTCGTATCGGCGCCTTTTCTGATCAACGCCGCGCGCGACGGCTTTCGCGCGGTGGATCCGCGGCTCGAAGGGGTCGCACGCACGCTCGGACGCGGCCCGTGGGCGGTTTTTTTTGGCGTCACGATTCCTCTGGCGCGGCCCTCGATCGTCTCGGGCGCGGTCATGATGTGGGCGCGGGCGCTCAGCGAGTTCGGCGCGGTGGTGGTGCTGGCGTA
>JBARDN010000227.1:0-12248 GCA_049795175.1 Binataceae bacterium (SeqCode)
TCAAGATCGACTTCGGCGCCCGGCAGGTTCTGGCAGCATCCGAGAAACGCACGTCGATGCTCGTCGGTCTGAAAGCCAATCAAATCCGCGCCGAGCATCCCTTCGAGCAACTCGTCGCGCCAGGGAAATTTATTGAGCACTTCTTTGGGCGGGAAGGGCACATGCCAGAAAACCCCGATTGGCAAATGTGGCGCCTGCTGCCGCACCATCGCGGGCATTAGTGCCAGATGAAAGTCCTGAATCCAAATCGTATCGCCGGCCCGCGCCTGCGCCAGGCACTGATTGGCGAAGCTTTGATTGACTGAGCGATAAGTGATCCAATCCCGGGTGTTGAAACGGCAGTTCGCCGTCATCTGATGCATCAGCGGCCACAGTCCGCGGTTGCACATCCCCCAGTAGTACTGGGTGGTTTCGGCTTCGGTCAGCCCCTTCAAGCTCATCGAGAAGCGCGGGTTATCGACCGGCAGCCTGAGCGAACCGAAATCCTCATTGCTGCCCGACCAGGCAATCCACAGGCCGCCGAATTTTTCCAGTAACTGGACGAATGCGGTCGCGACGCCGCCGACTGTCGTCTCGACCCGGGTCGCGTCGCCGCGAACAATCACCTTCACGGGCGCGCGGTTGGTCACGACGATCAATCGTCCACCGGATTCCATTTCCGCGCTGCGTCTCGTCGCTTCCATCATCACAGATGCGTCCATGATCCTGGCCCGCGGCGCAAAGAATACTGCGCGACCTCGCGATCGCGCAACGCAGTGGGCATCGCTGCGCCGCGAATCCCGTATAGGGTGCCTTGACAATCATCATAGCCCGATCCGACCCTTAAGTCGGCGCAATTTTTCTTATCTTTCGCCTTTGCGCGAACCTCACGCCGAATGAAAACCTTAGTGCAAAAATCGTCGCAATCGGTCCTGGCACGCATTCCAAAACCCCTGCCACGGCACCTGCTGCCGGGTATCGTTCAAAAGCGAAAGCTCCTCTTATGCCTCGATTACGACGGCACCCTGTCCGAGATCGCCATCCGTCCGTCGGCGGCTCGTCCGGTTGCGCACGCGCGCCGGATTCTCCGCGCGCTGGCGGCCCATCCGGAGCGCGTCGCGGTCGCAATTATCAGCGGACGCGATTTGGCGACCTTGCGTGCGATGCTGCGGCGCGAGCGCGAAGTGTGGATGGCAGGAAGCCACGGAATCGAGATCATCGATCCGCGCGGCAGGCGGCACTCGCAGCGCCTGAGCGTAAAGGCGCGCGCCGAGATCGCAAAGCTCCGCGCCTGGATGAAACGGCAAGTGCCGCATAGCTCCGGCTTCGTGGTCGAGGACAAGCGCGCGACTATCGCGCTGCACTATCGCAACGCGAAACCGGCGCTGGCAGCCGCAGTGCGTGCAGCCTTGCGCGAGTTTATCGGATCGCGATGCCCGAGCGTCACGATTCTGCACGGGAAGATGGTCGATGAAGCAATTCCGCGCGATGTAGGCGGCAAAGGCGCCGCGGTGCGCACCATCATGAACTTGATCGCACAGCAGGCGCTGACCCCAGTCTATTTCGGCGATGACGTCACTGATGAAGATGCATTCCGCGAGCTTCGCGATGACGGCGTGACAATTATGGTGGGCGGCGCCCGTCGCAGTGAGGCGCAATTCCGCGTCGATTCGCCGACCAAGGTTGTTGCCACGTTGGGCAAATTATTGGCGGAATTGGAACCGCCGCATAAGATCAAATCGTCGAAAAAGTAACCCCCATGAAGCATGCAGGCTCGGGGGAGCGGTTTCGGACCGTCCGTTCGT
Source organism: Binataceae bacterium (SeqCode) (assembly GCA_049795175.1). Taxonomy (GTDB): domain Bacteria; phylum Desulfobacterota; class Binatia; order Binatales; family Binataceae; genus JBARDN01. The sequence goes on from JBARDN010000227.1 coordinate 1,785, forward strand.
GCGATGCCACAGCATCGAAATGCTGGAATCAGCGCTTAAAATCAAATAAATCGTTCATTAAGTGTAAGGTGGGTTCAGCAACCATCTTCTAATTAACTGCGTCTCCACAGTGGGGTCCTATAGGTGCCTGCATCGGTCGAAGCGAAAGGCGGATTTCGCCAATCCCAATTCGTAGGCCGCGGACGCGAGATGGCGGAATTGCGCGCTGGTCTGACCGATGCTCTGGCGGGACGAACCCAAATTTTTCTACTGACCGGAGAAGCGGGAATAGGCAAAACCCGAATCGCCACCGAAATCGCCGCCAAGGCTGCATCTCGCGGGATGCTGGCGGTGTGGGGGCGTTGCTGCGAGGGGGCAGGTGCGCCGCCCTATTGGCCGATGAGCCAAGTCGCGCGCGCTCTGATCGACGGCGGCTTTGACACAGACCGGTTAGGTGCGGCGGCGACCGAGATCGCACGGCTGGTGGGAGAATCGAATGCGGCCGCCGCAGCCGCGCCGGTCGATGCCAAAGAGGACGCCCAACAATCGCGGTTCCGGCTGTTCGACGGATTCGCCTCGCTGGTGGCCAGCTTCGCGCGTGAACGTCCGCTGATGATCGTGCTGGACGATCTGCACGATGCGGACGAGACCTCGTGGTTGATGCTGCGGTTCGCGGCGCGGGAAATTCATGACGCGCCGCTGATGATCATCGCCACCTATCGCGAGGTCGAGGTGCGGGGTTCGGAAGCCCTGGTGCGCGTGATCGCCGATCTGTATCGCAGCGGGCGGCAGCTCCCGCTGGCGGGGCTGAGCGAAGCCGAAGTCGCGCAAGTGGTGGCAAGCGGAGCCGGCTGCGCCCCCGACGAGCAATTCGTCTCCACGCTTTATCGGACCACCGGCGGCAATCCGTTCTTTATCACCGAAGTGATGCGCGCGATGAATCTGACCGGCGTTGGCGCCGGCAATGGCGCGGCCCGGCGCACGGAATTTCTGGTGCCTGAAAGCGTGCGCGCGTCGATTCGCGGACGCCTGAGCGCGCTCGACGCATCCGTGCGCGCGATGCTCTCGGTCGCCGCGGCTCTGGGTATCCAGAGTGAAGGCGCGGTGCTCGAGCGCGTTACCGGGCTTGCGCCCGAAGAGCTGCTGCGCGTTATCGATCGCGCGATTAGCGCCGGCGTTCTCGCACCGGATGGACCGGGCCGCTACCACTTCTGCCATGCGCTGATCCGTGAAGTCGTTTATCAGGATCTGGATCTCAGCAACCGCGCGCGGCTGCACGCGGAAATCGTTTGCGTGCTCGAGGATCTCTATCGCTCCGAAACGGCGCTGCACCTGGATCAGATCGCTTATCACGCGGTCGCGGCGGCACCCGGCGGCTCGAGCGATAAAGCGATCCAGTACGCGATCGCCGCGGGAGAGGCGGCATTTTCGGCTTTCGCATACGAGCGCGCCGCGCATCACTGGCAAACCGCACTGACGCTTGCCGAGCGCGGGCCGGCCGATCCGCAGCGCCTCGCGCGGATTCTCGAGCGGTTGGGCGATGCGTACTCGATCACAGAGTTTGACCATCCGCGCGGCATCGAATGTATCGACCGCGCTGCGAAAATATACGAGAGTGCCGCGATGCCGATTGAAGGGGCGCATCTGCACGCCCGGCTGGGGCTGATGCTTTCGCGGCGGACGCCGGCGATGAATGTCCCGCGTGCGATGGCGCAATATCGGCAAGCCGAACTGGTTCTGCGCTCGCTACCCGACAGCCAATCGCAAATCTGGCTCTACACCGGACTGGCGCAGGCCGCGATGCAGGCGCAGCACACGCAAGAGGGACTGGCGGCGTCGCATCGCGCGATGGAGATCGCGACGCATCTCGGTGAGGAATCGTTATGGATTCGCGCCGCAGCCCAGCATTCGGATCATCTGTTCCACAGCGGACGGATAGCCGAAGCGGCAGCGCTTATGGACGACGCGTGGCAGCGCGCCGATCGCATGGACAATCTGGACGGCGCATTCGAGACCGCGTGGAGCGGCGGTTACCATCCCCTGGCGCTGTGGAACCCGCGCGAGGGTCAGCGATGGTTCGCGCGCGAGCTTGCGCGTCCGCGGATGGCGCAAGCGATCTTTCAGCGCCGCGTCCTCGTCCAGGAGATGGCGTTTGGGTTCGTTTTTCGCGGACAGCTCGGGCGAGCCAAAGAGCTGCTCGCCGAGTCGCCGCGGGTGGTGGTTGAAGCTTTCATCCTGCTCTACGAGGGGAATTGGGCGCGCGCCGCGATGATCCTTGACGAAAGCCGCGATGCGATGCGCGCGGCAGGTAGCCGCGACGGCGAAACGGTTTACGCCTATTTCCAGGGGCTGGTATGTCTGGCCGCCGGTGATCTGGCCGGCGCTGAGGCGATGAATCAGGTCACGCTGGTGGCCGCGATCGAAGGTCCGCACATCCCGTATGCTTTGAATGCGCACGCGCAGGCGGCGTTGGTTGCGATTTTGCGCGGCCGGCCCGATGGCGCGCGCAGCCATCTGGCGCGATGCCGCGAGATTATCGCCGGCGGCGAGAACTTCTGCGGACTTTTCGGACGCGCCGCTCTTGCCGAGGCGATGGCGGCGGCTGCCGAGGGCCGTCACGACGCGGCCGAGCATCATTTCACGAGCGCACTCGAAATCTTCCGCCGCTATGATCTGCCGTGGGACCTCGCGCAGACGCATCACCTGTGGGCCTCGTCGCTGCTGGCCGCCGGCGCGCTCTCTCGCGCGGCAGAGCAATTCGATGCCGCCCAGGAGATTTACCAGCGCCACGGCGCCGGCGCGCCATGGATCGACAAAGTGAATACCGCGCGAGGCCGCGGCAGGGGCCGTCGCGCAGACTCCGCAAATCGTCAATCAGAGGGCGCAGACCCTATCGGCTCTGAAACCACCGAAGGTATTTTTCGCTGCGAAGGCGACTTCTGGACGATCGCGCTGGGCGGCGTCGAGATGCGCCTGCGCAGCACCAAGGGTCTGCTCTACCTGGCGCATCTGGCCGCGCGTCCGGGCACCAGCGTTGCCGCCGAGGAGCTCGCGCGAATCGGATCGGCTGCCGCCCGCGCGCCCGCGCGCAGGATGCATGGCGCCCGCGCGGACGCTACGCCGGGACGCGCGCGGGTGATGGTGACCAAGGCGATCAAGGCGGCGATCCGGAAGATCCGCTCGCTGGATATCTCAGTCGGACACAATCTTGCGGTCAGTATTCATACTGGCTATTCGTGCGTATATGAGCCGGATCCCATCCATCCGATCAAATGGCAGGTATCCGAGTCGCCCGGGCGCTGAATTAAGCCAGATCCTGATCTGCAATAGTCAGATACTGCTTGGCGTGACTTAATTTTCAAGTCCGCGCGATTTGTACCCTTGAATTTCACATTGTTCCGTTGCGGTTCGCAGTATGGCCGCGGTACGAATGCAGCCGTAGATACTTCTTGCGGCTAGTCGCGCCTGATGAGCCAACAGGTGTTCATCTGGAGATGCTTGAGTCGGCTGTCGCAATAGTCACTCACGCCTGCACGCCGGAGAAACAATGTATCGCTGGATAACATCCGTTCTGTTGCTGCCGCTGATATTGACTATCTCGTCGCCGGTTGTGGCCGCGGTTACGTCCGCATCGCCGGTCGCGGGAATTCGCACCGCCGCAGGAAGCGTCCGACTTCCGGGGCATGTGCTGCCGGCGTTGTCGGAGGCGACCGCGATTTCGACACCGAGCGGCAAGTCAGGTCTGGCGAAACAGGACGCTCAGCCGATCACGCTGACGATCGTGCTCAGGCGTGATAAGCAATCGGCATTCGATCGCTTCCTGAAAGAGATTCGGGATCCGCATTCGAAAAATTTCCGCCACTACCTGACTCAGCGGCAAATCGCCGATCGCTTCGGCCCAAGCCGCGAAGCCTACGACTCAGTTCTTACCTACCTGCGGACGAAAGGTTTTCACCTGGTCGAGGGCTCCAGTAACCGGCTGACGATAACTGTCGCCGGCACGCGCGGCGATGCCGAGCGGGCGTTCGATGTGACTATCGGCAACTATCAAATCGGAAAGCAAATTTTTTTTGCGAATCAGACCGCGCCGGCTTTACCGCAGACGATCGCCTCGCGGGTGCTGGCGATCTCCGGTCTTTCGAGTTACGCGAAACCAAAGCCGGGCCGGGAGGCGCTATTCCTTGCGGTTTGCTCGGTCATCGCTTCGATCCAGGCAATAGGGACGATAAATGACCCTGCTACGTATCGGGCATGCTTTCTCAAAGACCTTGCTATCTGCTTCAACTCGCAGGCGGCGGCATCCGGATATAGCCGCCGGCTTCCCGTACCAAATGTCTGCAACCCGCCACCGACACCCTCGCTCTCACAACCTGGGCTGGATCTGGGATCGGCACAGCCCAAGATTGGTTTGGGCCGACCGGCGCTGGTTTCGGCTTCCCCATGGCAATCCGTTGACGGCAGTGGCCAGACGGTCGGATTAGTTGAGTTCGACAATTTCAATTTGAGCGATGTGAGCGACTTCCTTGCTCTGATCGGGGCGCCGGAAAGCCAGATCAACAATATCAGTGAAGTAAATGTTGGCGGCGGCGCCAGTGTCGGTCCCGGCGAGGACGAGGTGCTGCTCGATATTGACGCGGTGACGGCGGTCGCACCGGGAGCCAAGGTGGTGGTCTATGATGCGCCATTCGCCGGCGCCGGCAGCAGCTTTCAGGCCGTATTCAACAAGATGATTGACGACGGTGTTTCGATCATCAGCAACAGTTGGGCCTACTGCGAGAATCAAACCACTGCGGCCGACGTCGACAGTATCGACACGATTTTCCAGAATGCCGCCGCATCCAACATCACCATTTTCAACGGCTCTGGAGATAGCGGCAGCACCTGCCTCGATGGCAGCGCTAACACGGTGGCGGTTCCGGCCGATTCTCCCAACGCGACCGCCGTCGGCGGCAGTTCACTTTCGCCGGGTCCCGGATTCACCTATGGCACCGAAACCTGGTGGAACGATGCGACCACGACCCCGCCGGCGGGGCAAGGCGGATTCGGCACCAGCAAGTTCTTCGCGGCTCCGAGTTATCAAAAGCTACTGACCGGTTCGTCCATGCGAATGGTGCCCGACGTGGTAGCGAACGCCGACCCGTTCCATGGTGTCCAGATCTGTCAGGCGGATGACGGCGGATGTCCCAATGGGAAGCAGTACGGCGGGACCAGTCTGTCCGCTCCTGAATGGGCCGCGTACACGGCTTTGCTCAATCAGGGCGTGGGCCAGAATGCCGGGTTCTTCAATCCAAAGCTGTACTCGCTCTCGGCGACCGCGGCTTTTCACAACGCGGCGTCGATGGGCAGCGATTTCACCCACGTCGGATTGGGATCTCCCGATCTCAGCGCACTGTATAGCGCGCTGACACTGCAATCGCCCGGAGCGGTCAGTGCGTCCGCCTCGGCAGTCGCGCCGTACCTGCAAAATGGGGTGCAGCCTGCCGGTGCAATTGGGCCTATCGGCGAGCCCGATGACGGCACGACCGCCTCACTAACCCTCGTATCGTTGTACGACAGCAACGGGATTCCGGTAGCTGGGAAAACCGTTACCCTTACCGCTACTGGCAGTGCCCATATCTCACCGGCGAGCGGGGTGTCGGACGCGAACGGGAATGTCTCATTCCAGGTGACCGACTCCACCGCCGAGAACGTGGTTCTGACGGCAACGGGCGATAGTGTTGCGCTCACCGCGCAACCATCGCTCGCATTTGTGACCGCGCCCGCGGCGTCGGCGGGGCTCGATATAAACCCGAACACGGTTCCCGCTGACGGTGTCACGCCCGCCGATATCACCGTCACTCTGGAGGATTCGAAGGGGCGGCCAAGCCCGGGCAAGCTGATCCAGATCAATCAATCAGGCGGCAATTCGGTCATCACCGGACCGATACCCCCTGTGACCGATAGCAACGGGACAATCGAGTTCACCGCAACCGATTCGATCGATGAAACTGTGACCTATTCCGCGGTTGATGTGACCGATGGAAATGTTCCGTTCCCTCAAAACGGAACTGTTACCTTCAACAATAGCCCCGAGCCGGGATGCGCACCCGGAACTCCGCCGGCCGTGCCGGGGTTCGTGGTAACGCCATACGCGATCGGGTTTTTCGCGCAAGCCTATTCGTTTGGGAATATCAACTTTGCTTGCACGGGGGCGGTCGGATTGGCGTTCGATTCCTCGGGAAACCTCTATGTCAGCGACGCTCCTCAGGGGAATATCTACAAGTTTCCGCCAGGCGGTGGAGTGGTCGGCGCCAGCACTCTGATCACCCCGACCTCGCTCGGTAAGACCCTAGCAAATTTGGTGATCGACGCGAGCGGCAATCTCTATGGAAGCTTCGACGCGACTACCGGAAACTTCAATACCGGTGCGGTGGTGCAGATAGATCCGTCCAGCGGCACAGTTACCCGCACGATCGCGTCAGACCTTACCTGTCCGTCGGCGATATCGATCGACCCACTGAGCGGCGATATCTTTGCGGACGATTCCTGCAGCGGAGCCGGCTCCGACAATCCGGCATTGTGGCGTATCTCGAACCCGGACAGCGATACTCCGGTGGTCAGTGTCTATGCGACGCTGCCGACGACACCCAATGACAATATCGCGTTTACGCCAAGCGGCATGATGTACGTTTGGGGCCCCGGAACAGTTGCTCAGGTCAGCGGAACTAACGGACCCCCGACTCCGACTGTATCGACTCTGCCGGGGGTTACAGTCTCAAACTTGGGAATTCTGGCGCTCGGCACGCAGGGCAACGGCGACGGACAAACCCTGTTCGTCAACACCCCGGCGGTTGGTTCCAGCCCGAGTGCCATGGGCACCTTCGATCTCACTACAAATCCGCCGACGCAGAGCGTGGGCCTCGTCAACAATGGGACCTTCAACAATATGATTTTTGGTCCCGACGGGTGCATCTATGCCGCCCAACCAAACGCCGTGTACAAGATCACCGATACCAGCGGCGGATGCGCCTACACCGCACCCACGCCGGCCCCTGCGCTGGTACTGAGCCCTACGGCAATCGCGCCCAATCCTGCGCAAGGAACTTCGCAGACCATTAGCGCGACGTTCCACTACTCCACCGTGCCGGCGGGCACTCCGGTCCAATTCATTGTGTCGGGCGCAAATCCTCAGACCCAACAGGGCTTAACCAACGCCAACCAGCAGGCGTCCTTCACCTATATTGCTACCCATCAGGGTGTCGATACGATTACTGCGGCAGCAGCGCTCGCCACCACCACCCTCACCTCAAATCAGGCGGTGGTGACGTGGGGACCGGGGAAGGACGTGACCTTCGTGAGCTTGAATCCCAGCCCCTCCACCGGATCGGTGAACCAATCAGTCAACCTCGTCGCGTCGCTGACGGATGTCTCTTCAAGTCCGGCGGCCGCGCTCGAGGGTCAGGAAATATCCTTCGCGCTTGGCGGCTCGAGCTGCGGTGGCACGAGCAACGCGAGCGGCATTGCGACCTGCGCAGCCAGCGCTGGTTCCGCAGGGACCAAGACCCTGAGTGCAAGCTTCGCCGGAACATCGCAATACGTGGCGTCGAATGCCGCCGTCGGATTCAACGTTATCGCGCCGGCGGTTGTAACTCCGACGCCAACGCCGACTGCGACGCCGACGCCGTCGGGGGCGTCGATCGAGGTTAGTCCCGCCGATATCGTGTTCCCGCCGCGCGCGGGCAATCGCGGTACGGCAACGCGGAAGTTCAGGATCACGAACGTTGGAACCTCAGAGCTAACCGGTTATGTGACCCCGCTTTCGGACACCGCGTTCTTCGTGAACAAGAATGGAGGATACTTCAGTCTCAAGCCCGGGAAGTCTCGCGAAGTGACGGTGCGGTTCAAGCCGCCTCAGGTGGGCAACTTCACCTCGAATGTATTGGTCGTGTCGAACGATCCGGTCCATCGGCAAGTGTCGGTTACGCTGTCGGGCATCGGCACGCCGCGACCGAAAATAAAGTCCGGCAACTAATCCTGCGCCGTTAACCCCCGATAGACGTGAAGGCCCGGAAGCGATTCCGGGCCTTCGCATCTGCACGCGATCCAGCACGAGGCTTGACGCGGGCGCGCCTTTCCTCTTAAGCCTCAAGCTGTCGGCCGGTGACTGGATGTTCCCGCGATCTTTATTTGGAAACTGGAACGCCGTGCGAATGCGTGCGATGCCGTCGATGGCCGCGCTCGTCATGATCCTCTGCGGCCTTGTCTGCGCGCGGCCAGCGCGTGCGCAGACTCCGCTGACTGTGCCTTCCCTGCTGGTCTCCACTCCGGACCTCGACGATCCGGTTTTCGCACAATCCGTTATCCTGCTGCTCCCCGGCGGCGAGCCGCCGCTGATGGCCGGCGTGATCATCAATCAACCCACCACCATTCCGATTAGCGCGCTGCTGCCCGACGCGCCGCCGCGGCTGGGCGACGTGACCGCGTACTTTGGCGGTCCGGTCGAGATGCATACTCCGGTGGTGCTGATGCGAGCAGCCGCCGCGCCGCCGGGCGCGATCGCGGTTGCGGAAGATCTATTTTGGATGGACGAACGCGCGGCGGTCGCGGCGTTTATCAAGGGCAATCCCGCGCCCGACACGATACGCGTCTATTACGGCCGGGCGCAGTGGCTGCCGCTCCAATTGCGCGCCGAGATTCAGGCTGGAGCATGGTACGTCGAGCCGATCGATACCTCCGAAATCTTCAGCGCCGATCCGAAGCGTCTGTGGCGCACGCTGGTCGAGCGCGGACAGCTCGAGGAAGCTCGGTCGCACGGTGGACGCGGCCTGAATCCTGACGCTGCAACGCTTGTGAAGCTGGTCCGGTGATTCGCGGTGATGGCGGCGGGGTGGCAGGAAAGCGAGATTATCGAGAATCTCTTCGTCGGAGATCTGCAGGACGCGCAGCGCTTCGACGGCACGATCATCAACGTCCTGTCCGATATTCCCGAAGGCGAGCCCGCGCAGGCGATTCACATGCCGATTCTCGCGCGCGGTATCGACTCGATGAATGACACCGCCGCGCTTATCGACCGGCATCTACAGTCGGGGAAGCGGGTGCTGGTTCATTGCGAGGAAGGATGCGAGCGCGCGCCGTTGGTGGTCGCGTGGTTTCTCATGACCCGCAGAGCGATGACGCTGGACGCGGCGTACGCGCTTTTGAAAAACCGGCGCGCGATAGTTGAAGATCGTCGCCGCTGGCTTGGGATCTACAATCGCTAGATGAGCGCTCTGCCGAACAGCACCGCGACCACGAACATCACCAAAAAGATGAAGAACAGAACCTTGGCGATACCGGCTGCCGTGCCGGCGATTCCGCCGAACCCAAGCGCTCCCGCGCAAATCGCAACGACCAGAAAAACCAATGTCCAGTACAGCATTTCGAGTTCCTCCAGTTGACCTCTGCCCAAGAAGGAGCAAGGCGGGTGCCAGCAGCGCGCCGTTAATGAGCTTTGCGAGTACCGCACAAAAACCCGCTGCGCGCGCGAGCGCGTGCGTGGACTATGTAAAGATTTTAGAGCAGGAAAATGAGCTGGTCCGCGTGGTCAGGATTTGAATCGTGACCCCGCCGCGAGTTCGCCGCATCGATCTTCATTCGCCCGGATTCCGGTGATACATCGCGAGGTGAATAGCGCGACCGCGCGCGTGAGAATCGCGATCGCGTCGAGCAGGTTGATCGCCGCGACGCCCTCGAACACGTTGAGATTCAGCTCGCCGCGTTCGAGCGCAAGCCGCGCGGCGCGTTCGTATCCGAGCACCTGGAAGCAGCCCTGCAGCATCGTTTCCGGAACCACCGGATTGATCTTGCCGGGGAAAAAAGACGAACCTTCCTGCACCACCGGCAAAGTGATTTCGCCGAAGCCGCCGTCGGGTCCCGATGCGAGCAGCCGCAGATCCTGCGCGAGCTTGATCAGCACCTCGGCGAGCATCCCGAGCGCGGCGGCGACCGCGCCCAAGTCGTCGATATTTTGCGCCGCGTCGAAAAGGTTTTTGCGAGCGATCAGATCGAGTCCGGTCACCTCGCGCAGACGGCGCACAATCACGCGCCGATATGCGGCCGGTGCGCCGCTGCCGGAGCCGATCACCGTGCCGCCCAGGTTTACGCGCCGCAGTTCCCGCACGCTGCGCGCCAGCTCAGCACTGCGGCGCTCGAGCGCGGCGGCGTGGCCGGAAAAAAACTCGCCGAGCGAAGTTGGCTGTGCGTCCTGCAGGCAAGTGCGCGCGATCGTTATCACGCGACGCAGCTCGCGCGCCTTCGCCCGGTATGCGCGCACGCATTGCGTGAGCGTATTTTCGAGCACGCTCGCCTGTTCGAGGATCGCGATTCGCGCGGCGGTCGCGCATGCGTCGGCGGTGGATTGCGACGCATTGACGTGAGTCTTGGGATTCACAATCGCGCTCGCGCCGCGCCCGCCGCCAAGACGCTCGCTTGCGAGATTGGCGATCACCTCGTTGACATTCTGATTGA
>JBARDN010000228.1:0-4282 GCA_049795175.1 Binataceae bacterium (SeqCode)
AGCCATCGCGACTCTCTTGCAGGGCGAGAAAAAAAAACGCCCGCGCGATCAGCGCCTGCGTAGGCGGGCGCGCCGCGACGCGCCCCTATGAATTCAATCCGGTTTTCGTAGGGGCGGCTCGGGAGCCGCCCGTCTTCCGCATGGCCGGTCAATCTTTGCGCGGACGCCGGCTTACGCGAAGCGGAGGATTATTTTTCCGAAATGTTCTGAGGACTGCATCATGCGATGCGCGGTTGGAGCTTCTGACGCGGGGAGCGTTTTGTAGATTGGCGGACGCAGACGGCCCGATGCGAGCGTGGTGCCGAAGCGGGCCAGGAACGCGCTTACGATCGCGGCCTTCTCTGCGACGGGGCGGGTGCGCAGCGTCGATCCGAAAATCCGCAGATGACGGCGCAACACGGCGGCGAGATCGATCTCGGATTTGGTGCCGGTCATGAGTCCAATCAGCACCAGGCGCCCACCTTGCGCGAGCGCTTCGATATTCTGCGGCAGGTACGACGCGCCGATACTGTCGAGGATCACGTCGGCGCCGCGTCCGCTGGTCGCAGTCTTGACGGCCGCGACGAATGGACCCTTTTTGTAGTTGATCGCAACGTCGGCCCCGAACTTGAGGCATTGCTCGCACTTGGCATCGCTGCCCGCGGTCACGATCGAGCGCGCTTCGGCCTCGCGCAGGAGCTGGATCGACGCGGGGCCTACGCCGCTGCCGCCGCCGTGAATCAGTACGTTGTCGCCGGGCTTGACGCCCGCAAGCTCGAACAGGTTGAGGAACGCGGTCAGATAGACTTCGGGAACGCCTGCCGCTTCTTCATCGGAAAGTCCCGCGGGGATCTTCATCGCCGAGCCCGCGTGCGCAACCGCCAGCTCGGCGTAGCCTCCGCCCGGCAGCAGAGCCATCGCGCGCTCGCCGCGCTTCCATCCGTGCGCGTGCGGGCCTACGGCAACGACTTCGCCCGCGACTTCGAGTCCCAGGATCTCAGACGCTCCGGGCGGCGGCGGATAGAAGCCCTGGCGCTGCATCAGGTCGGCGCGATTTATTCCGGCGCATCGCACCTTGATCAGGATTTCGTCATCGGATGGAACCGGATCGGGTGCATCGCCGAGTTTCATCACCGATTCATCGCCGGGCCGATCGATAAGTACTGCCTTCATGAAGATAGAACCTGCATCAGCGCAGACTCAGAGTCAAAAGCGTGATGCGAGCGCGGGCGGACCGGCGAGGACGCGGCGGCGGAAGTCGTCGAAAGATTCCTTCCACGGCAGCCTGCCCTCGAGCCACCAGGTCGCGCCGGCTTCGGCATACGGCGCGACTTTTTCTCGCGCAAGCGCGAGATCGCCAGAAGTCTCACCGCTGCATACGATATCGAACGGAGCGGCGTCGCTGCGATTGGCCGCGATAAAATCGCGAACGGCCCCGATGTCGTCGGGAGCGAGCAATTTCTCAACATCAGCGCTGGCTGGCACCACGCCGTCATAGCGCGCCGCGCGGCGAAACGGCGGTTTTTTCGGCCAGGTTCCGGCGAGCCAGATCGGAATTCGCGGAAGCTGTGCCGGCGTCGGCAGGAACTGCGCGTCGCGCACCTGGTAGTGGACGCCGTCGAACGAGAATTTTGCACCGCTCCATAGCCCGGTAATGATCGCGAGCGACTCGTCGAGCATCGCGGCGCGAACGCGCGCCTCCCGCGGGCCGGCGAACGTGCTGATCTCGCCAAACCAATCGCCCCCGAGACCCGCGCCCAGCACCATCCGTCCGCCGCTTAAGTGATCGAGCGATACCGTCTCCCGCGCGAGCTTGGCCGGGTTGCGGCGGAACAGCGGCGTCACGATCGGACCGATTCGCATTCGCCGCGTGGCCAGCGCGATCGCGGCGAGCGCGACGGTGGTGTCGGCAACCGGCGCGGGCCAATTGACCTGGATATGATCCCAGATGAAGAAACCGTCCCATCCGGAGTCCTCGGCCTCGCGCGCAAGGGCAGCGAGCTGGTTTGGATCACCGTAGTCGCCGAACTGCGGAACATGAATTCCGAATCTCATATGATCGAGATAGGGAAGGTGCTCGCGTAGCGCAACCGTGAGGTGGAAGTCCCGGTCTGGTTGCACTAATCGCTTCGCGGAGATCCTTCGCCTGCGGCTCAGGATGACAACCACTTCGTTGCGCGGAAAAAAAAGAGGAGAGCCGCGGAGGCTCTCCTCTCGATGACGTGAGAACCGCGCGTCAGTTGTACTTGTTGCAGACCGTGACGCCGACGTTCTGGAACGTGTTCATTTCCTGGAAGACCTGATTGATTCCTGCCAGGTCGCAGGTCCCGGTGATCATCGACTTCGGCGAGATGCGGCCCGACTCGATCATCTGGAGCATCGCGGGATAATGCGACGCCTGCATCCCGAGCGACGCGATCAGTTGCAGCTCCATCGTGACCATCCGATCGATCGGCACCGCGATTTCGCCTTTCTCAGCCGAGGTGGTGAGGCCGATTTGCAGATGCCGTCCCTGCTTGCGCAGGCTCATGATCGCGTTGCGGCAGGTGGTCGCAATCCCAAGCGCATCGACCGAGACGTGCGCTCCGCCCTTGGTGAGATCGAGCACGGCCTGCACCGCGTCGGTCTTCTTGCCATTGACGACATGGGTTGCGCCGACGCCCTTGGCAAGCTCGAGCTTGGCGCCGTCGAGATCGACGCCGATCACGTTGGCGCCGCAGGCGTTGGCGACGTTGATCGCGGCCAGTCCGATTCCGCCGCATCCATAGACAACGACCCATTCACCGGGCTGCACCTTGGCGCGATCGATAATCCCGTGGAACGAAGTCATGAATCGGCAGCCCATCGAGGCCGCCTCGATGAAATCGATCTTCGCGGGAAGGTTGACCAGATTCATGTCGGCCGCAGGCACGGCGACCAGATGTCCGAAACCACCGGGATAGGAAAACCCTGGTAGTTGCGCGTTCAGGCAGACGTTGGATTGGCCGTTGCGGCAATACTCGCAAGTGCCGTCGCCCTGGCTGAAGGGCACGACTACGCGGTCGCCCTTTTTGAAACTGTGCACTTCCTTGCCGGTCTCTTCGACGACGCCGGCAAACTCGTGGCCCAGGATCGAGCCCGGCTGCGCGGCCAGTCCCATCCAAGTCCAATCGCCCGACCATGCGTGCCAGTCGGAGCGGCAGACGCCGTTGGCCTCGACGCGAATGATCGCGCCGTCGGGGGCGCACTTGGGATCGGGGACATCTTTGACGACCAGTGGTTTTTTGGTTGCTTCAAATACTGCAGCTCGCATAGGACTAATCCTCCATTTCCAATTCGCTATTGAGTTTAGATGCTAGAGTAGGCGCGCGACGATCTTCTCGAACTCGGCGGCGCTGCCGCCCGCGTCGATATCGACCGGATGCAGATCGACGCCGGCTTCGTCCTGGGCGCGCAGGCGCTCGACCGCGCCCTCGACCGGGCCGATATAGGCAAGCTCGGCCAGCAGCTTCGGCGACACCGCGTCGGTACCAGCCTTCGAGCCGGCAGCGTTCCATGCTTCCTTGACCTTTGCAACGTCGTCGCCGAAGCCCATGCGGGTGAGCTGTTCGGCGTAAAAGGTGCCCATCCGCGCCGCGTAGAAGGCGACGTTGGCGGCATGTCCGGCACGGGCGCGGTCAACATTGTTAGTGACGGTCACGGCGCCGGGCGCTTTTACCGCGACCGCGGCGGGCTCGCGGCCGGCATCGGTCGCGATCTTGCGGAAATCGTCGATCGCTTTCTTGAGCGCGCTTATCGGAATCATCACCGGCATCCATCCGTCGGCCTGGCGCGCGGTGAACTCGACGCTCTTGGCGTTGAGAGAGGCGATAAAGATCGGAATATGCTTGCGCGGCGGCTCGAAACGCATGGTGAAGCCGCGGCCGAGCTTGAATAGCTTGCCTTGGTAGTTGAGCGGCGTGCCGGCCATCAGCAGGTTGATGATCTCGACGGTCTCTTTCATTCGGGTGAGCGGCGGATTGAACTTGACGCCGTGGAAATGCTCGATCACCTGCGGGCCGCTGGTGCCAAGACCGATGATCATCCTGCCGCCGGAGAATTCGTCGAGCGTACCGAAATGCTGCGCCAGCGCGGCGGGCGTGCGCGAATAGATATTGACGATCGAGGTTGCGAGCTGCGCTTTGGTGGTGTGCTCGACGAGCAGGGTCAGGAGCGTAAATGCGTCGCGGCCCCAGGCCTCGGCGACCCAGATTGAATGGATCCCGGCGGCGTCGGCGATTTTCGCGCGCTCGAGCGCCGCCTTGTAGTCGAGCTTGCCCTGCCA
>JBARDN010000229.1:0-3818 GCA_049795175.1 Binataceae bacterium (SeqCode)
GAATTGACCGCGCGCTATTGCTGGCATGTCGCGCGCGGTGAAGGTGAGGCGGTCGCCGGACTTTTCACCGACGACGGCGCGCTCGAAGTGAGCGATGGGAGCTTTCGTCCGGTGCGCGGCGGCGAAGCGCTGCTCAAGTTCTATCGCTCGGCGGTGAACCAGCCGGAAATCGCAATCCCGTTCATCCAGAATCACATCATCGAAGTGCATGGCGATGAGGCGCGCGGCACCTGCGGAATCGAGGCGCGCTTCTCGCGCAATGGAGAGAGCGTCACCGCGGCCGGATATTACGAAGATCGCTACCGGCGCGAAAAAGGCGGATGGCGCTTCGTCGAGCGCAAGATCACCTTCTGGCATTCGGTGCCGCTCAAGCAGGGATGGGCCGAAACGAAAGCGGCCGCGAAGAAGTGATCAAGACGGGCGATGGCCGCCGATAGTCAGAGCACGCAAACCTGGGTGCCGGAGCGCTATGCGCACAACGCGCGCTACGTCGCGACCTTCGCCGATTACACGCTGCCGATCCTCGCGCCCGTGCGCGGCGAAAGAATCCTCGACCTCGGATGCGGTGACGGCTTCGTCACCGAGCGCATAGTCGCCGCCGGCGCGACGGTGGTCGGCGTCGATGCGTCGGCAGAGATGATTGAAGCCGCGCGGCGTCGCGGCCTCGACGCGAGCGTCGCCAGCGTTTACAACCTCGAATTCGATCGCGAGTTCGACGCGGTCTTCACCAACTCGGTGCTCCACTGGGTGCTGGAACCCGAGCGCGCGGCCGCGCGGATTTTCTCCGCGCTCAAGCCGGGCGGGCGGTTCGTCGGCGAGTTCGGCGGACACGGATGCTGCGCGGGCACGATGGTCGCAGCCGCGGCAGTGCTGAAGTCTCGCGGAATCGAATTTGCCCGCGTCAATCCATGGTACTACCCGACCGCGGCAGAGTACCGCGCGGTGCTCGAGGGCGCGGGCTTCGCGGTCGAGCGCATCGAGCTCGCGCCGCTCCCGATTCGGCTCGGCACTGGGATGGAGGGGTTCATCGCGACGTTCTGCGAAAATTTCTTTCGTCCGCTCGCGCCCGAAGATCGCCGCGCTGCCGAAACGGAAGTGATCGACTTGATTCGTCCCTCTTTGTGCGATCGCGCCGGCAACTGGACGATGGATTTCGTGCGGGTCCGTTTCGCCGCGCGGCGATCGCGCATGTGATAGAGATCGATAACGATGGAACGGCAGCGGCGGCGGCTCGATCTGCGCGGCGTCAAATGTCCGCTCAATTGGGCGCACGCAAAGGTCAAACTCGAAGCGATGGCGCAGGGCGAGATTTTAGAGCTCGTGCTCGATGACCCGCGCGGCGCGCGCGATATTCCCCGCGCCGCAGAAGCCGAGGGCTACTCGATTCTCGACTCGCGCGTAGCCGGCGGCGTATTTCATATCAGCATCGAAAAGTAGCAGAGGACCGCGGAACTACACCGATGGCGGAGAAGCGCAACTTCGAGGTGATAATTGTCGGCGGAGGAATTGCCGGCGCGTCGCTCGCCTATTTTCTCACCCAGCGCGGCGTTACCGATATCGTTCTGCTCGAGCGCGAGACGCAGCACGGTTACCATTCGACCGGACGAAGCGCCGCAAGCCTGGTCGAGTGGGACCCGATCGCGCCGGTGCAGCAGCTTAAGGCGCAGGGCGGAGAATTTTTGAAAAATCCGCCGGCCGGATTCGCCGAAAATCCGCTGGTCGATAATTCGCAGGTGATGCTGCTGTACCGCGATGGCAACTTCGGCGATTTCGCCGAGTCCGCCGCCGGCCTCAAGCGCGACGGCGTTCCGTTCGAGGAGCTTTCCAGCCGCGACGCGATCGCGCGGGTTCCCGCACTTGCGCCCGGTGCCTCGGCGCGCGCGCTTCTGCTCACCGGCGACGGCCGTATCGACGTTCACGAATTGCTGACCAGCTATCTGCGAGGCGCGCGCCGCGCCGGCGCCGAGATTCGCGTCGGCGCAGAGGTGCGCGAAATTATCGTCGAGGGCGGGCGATGCCGCGGCGTTGCGACCGTGTCCGACAGGTTCACCGCGCCAGTCGTCGTCGATGCGGCGGGCGCGTGGGCGGGCGAGATCGCAAAGCTCGCGGGTGCGTCGCCGATTCGGCTCGAGCCGCGCCGGCGTTCGATCGTCCTGTTCGATCCGCCAGACGATCTCGATGTGCGCGGATGGCCATTTGTGATCAGCGAGGCCGACCAGGTTTACTTCGCGCCCGAGTCGGGCGGCCTGATGCTGAGCCCGATGGACCAGATTCCGATGGAGCCGTGCGACGCGCAGCCCGACGACGAAACGATCGCGGCGGCGATCGAGCGGCTGCGCGCGCTTGCGCCGGCTCTGGTGCCGCGCGCGCTCAAGCGGCGATGGGCGGGGCTGCGCACGTTCTCGCCCGACGCGATTCCGATCGTCGGCGAGGACACGAGCTTGCCCGGTTTTTTCTGGCTTGCGGGGCAGGCAGGATTCGGGATCGAAAGCAGCGGCGCAATCGGACAGATCGCGGCGGATCTGATCGCGCATAAGGCGACAAAGCGATTCGACGCCGCGATACTCTCGCCCGCGCGATTTGCGGCAAAATAGCCACGCGCGATTTACGCTCGCGGAGGTTCCAGCATGGCAGCGGAGTGGGATCTGGTGATTCGGGCCGGCTTGGTCTTCGACGGCAGCGGCGCCGCGCCGGTTCGCGCGGATGTCGCGATCAAGGGCGATCGGATCGCCGCGATCGGAACTGTCGCGGGTGCCGGCGCGGTGGAGATCGATGCGCGCGGACATGCGGTCGCGCCCGGTTTCATCGATGTGCATACCCATGACGACTTCGCGGTCTTCGCCACGCCCGAAATGGATTTCAAGGTGATGCAGGGCGTGACGACCGACGTGGTCGGAAATTGCGGACTTGGCGCAGCGCCATTTCCGATCGCGAGGTTGATGTTCGGTGCGATGCATCGCGGCTCGCGGATTCCGGAGTGGCAGGGCTACGCGGGTTATCTCGACGCGGTGAATCGCGATCCGCCGAGCCTCAACGTCGCGGCGCTGGTCGGTCATGGAACGGTGCGGCTGGCCGCGATGGGGAACGAAAAGCGCATCGCGACGGCCGCGGAGACAGATGCGATGCGGGCGTTGGTCGCCGAAGGAATCGCGGCGGGCGCGGTTGGTCTTTCGACCGGCCTCATCTACGAGCCCGGCCGCTATTCCGCGACCGAAGAGATAATCGCGCTCGCGCGCGAGATGCGCGGTACGACCGCGCTGTACGCGAGCCACATGCGCGACGAGGCGGGCGGTCTGCTGGATTCCGTGCGCGAGACGATCCGAATCGGCGAGGAAGCGGGCGTCGCTGTGCAGATCTCGCATCACAAGGCGTCGGGGCAGGAGAATTGGGGGCGCGTGCGCGAATCGCTTGGGCTGATCGAGGCGGCGCGCACCCGTGGAATCGACGTCACCGCCGATCAGTATCCGTACACTGCGGGATCGACCGAGCTTGGCGCGGTGATCCGGAACGGCGCGCTCGATGACGGTCCTGCGCGCGGCGGATTGGGCAAAGTTCCGCCGGAGAAACTACGGTTCGCGTCCGTGCCGAAGCATCCGGACTGGGAGGGCCAGACGCTCGCTGCGTTTTGCGAGCGTTGGAAGCTGCCGTCACGCGCCGCGGCGGAACGGATCGCAGCGGAAGAGCCAGGAGCATTCGTGATCGTCGAGACGATGGACGAGGCCGACGTGCGCACCGTGCTGCGGCATCCGACGACGATGATCGGTTCCGACGGTGTTCCCGCGGGCAGCAAACCGCATCCGCGGCTGTACGCCACCTTT
>JBARDN010000230.1:0-13145 GCA_049795175.1 Binataceae bacterium (SeqCode)
TACGAGGATTTCGTGGTCGGCGCGAAGTACGGAATCGAGCCGTACACGCCGGTTGACGGCGCCGGCGTGTTCACCGCCGAAGGCGGCGAGTGGGCCGGGCGCAATGTGTTCGACGCGAACGACTCAATCGTCGCGCGACTGCGCGAAACCGGCGCGCTGCTGGCGGCGCATACGATCTCGCACAGCTATCCGCATTGCTGGCGATGCCACAAGCCGCTCATCTTCCGCGCGACCGAGCAGTGGTTTTTGCGGATCGATCACGATGGGCTGCGCCAGAAAGTGATCGCCGCGATCGACGGAGCGAGATGGGTTCCCGGATGGTCGCGCGATCGAATCCGCAACATGACCGAGACGCGGCCGGACTGGAACCTGTCGCGGCAGCGGGCATGGGGCGTGCCGATTCCTGCGCTCAGGTGCTCCGGATGCGCCAACGTGATTCTTGACTCGGGCGTGATGAAAATCGCCGAAGAAATTTTCGCCAAAGAAAGTTCCGATGCGTGGTTCGAGCGCCCGGCCGCCGACTTCATCCCAGCGGGGCTAAAATGCCCGAAGTGCTCGGGCGCGGCGTTCAGCAAAGAAGAAGACGTGCTCGACGTGTGGTTCGACTCCGGATGCTCGCAGGCCGCGGTGCTGGCGATCCGGCCCGAGCTCGCGTGGCCCGCGGATGCGTACCTCGAAGCGGTCGAGCAGGCGCGCGGATGGTTCAGCTCATCGCTGACCTGCGCGGTCGCGCAACGCGGCGCTGCTCCTTTTCGCGCGGTCATCAGCCACGGGCTGACGGTGGACGAGCGCGGGCGCAAGATGTCGAAATCACTCGGCAACACCGAGGATGCGTACGAGGTCGCCAACCGGCTTGGCTCCGACGTGATTCGGCTGGTCTATGCGTCGCTGGACTACACCAGCGAAATTGCGCTTGGACCGACGATCTTTACCGCAGTTTCAGAGTCGTACCGCAAAATTCGCAACACCTGCCGTTACATCCTGAGCAATCTTTCGGACTTCGATCCGGCAAGCGACGCAGTCGCGCATCCGGCGATGCTCGAGTTCGATCGGTTTATCCTCGCTCGATTGGAGCGGCTCAAGACCGAGGTGCGCCGCGCGTTCGAGAATTTTGAATTTCAGGCCGCGTACTCGGCGATTTCAACTTTTATCGTGGTCGATCTGAGCTCGCTGTATATCGACGTCGCGCGCGACCGGCTCTATTGCGACGGCAAGACTTCGGCGAGCCGGCGCTCGGCGCAAACCGCGATGTATCAAATCCTCGACGCGCTGGTGCGGATTCTCGCGCCGCTGATTCCGTACACCGCCGAAGAAATTTATTCCTACATTCCCGACAAGAGCGCCGACAGCGTACATCTGCTCGAGCTCCAACCTGTGCATCCCGAATGGGCCGACGCGGCGCTCGCGGCGAAATGGGACCGATTGCTCGCGGTTCGCGACGACGCGCTCAAGCTGCTCGAGGCGATGCGTAAGGCCGGTACGATCGGCGGGCCGCTTGATGCTGCCGTCAGAATTTCATCGGACGCGGCGGCTGACGCGGCTGCATTCAAGGAATTGTTCATCGTCTCGGACGTTGCAGTTCTGGCGCCGGGCGAGGTTGCAGCGCTCAAGACCGAAGCCGCCGGCCGCGACGAGGTCTTTGCGAGCGACGGTTTCTACGCGCGCATCTCGCCGACCGTTGCACTGACTGGCCGCCGCGCGCCGGGCGTGAAGTGCCATCGATGCTGGTGCTACTTCGACGACGGCGGCGACCCCGAGTTGTGTCCGCGGTGCCGCGCGGTGGTCAGGGCTTGATCCGGTGAGCGACGCTTCAGCGGTTGTACAAACCGGCGCGCGTTCGCGGCTCAGCTTGATCGCGATCCTGCTCGGCCTCGTGACGGCGCCGATTATATTCCTCGACCAGGCGAGCAAGATCTTCGTTGCCGGGCATATGGCGCTGTACGAGTCGATTCCTGTAATTCCGAACTGGTTCGATATCACGTACACGCGCAACCCCGGCGCAGCGTTCAGCATGTTCGTCGCGATGGCGCCGTGGATTCGCGGCGCGCTGCTGCTGGGATTGTCAGTCGCGGCGATTGTAGTGCTGCTGGTGCTGATCGCGCGCAGCCGCCGGATCGATATCAACTCGGTCGCGTTCGCGCTTATCCTTGCGGGTGCGGCCGGCAACCTGATCGATCGCGCGCTCCGCGGGCAGGTGATCGATTTTATCCGGGTGCATTACTACGACCTCAACTATCCGGTCTTCAATATCGCCGACAGCGCGATAACGATCGGTGTCGTGCTGGTGATCCTCGCGACGATCGTAAGCTCGCCGGAGCATTCCGCAGAGAGCCGGCCGGCCGACCCGGCCGAACAGCCACGTTCTTCTCACAGTACCGCAAGGAATTGATCGAGCGCGCCGACTCGCGCCGATTTGACGATTCGCCGCGCGCGGGTTTAACGTGCCTTGTATACCCCCGCGCCCTGACGATCGGCGCGGGCGCGAGGAGCGCTGCCGATGAAATCGATCAATACCGTCACCGGAACCTCGACCGCCGAGCAGCTCGGCACCACCTTGATGCATGAGCATCTGATGATCGGATGGGCCGGATGGGAGCTCGATTGCGCCGCGCCCAAGTTCGAGCGAAAGGCGGCGCTCAAGACCTGCGTCGAGCGACTGAAGGAACTGAAAGACCTGGGCGTTTCGACCTTCGTCGATCCATGCCCGATGGATATCGGACGCGACGTGAACTTCATGGCCGAGGTCGCGTCGGCCTCGGGCATCAATATCGTCTGCGCCACCGGGCTGTATAAGGAAGACCTCGGCAGCACGCCATACTTCAAGCAGCGCTCAGTTGATCAGATCGCGGAGGTTTATGTGCAGGAAATCACCAAGGGGATCGGCGGCACTGGAATCAAGGCAGGCATTATAAAGTGCGCCACCGGCAAGGGGCAGGTCACCGCCTACGAAGAGAACTGTCTGCGCGCGGCGGGCAGGGCGCACCTGCGGACCGGGGCTCCCATCACGACGCACACCGAAGATGGCACGATGGGGCGCGAGCAGCTCGAGATTTTCGCCTCAGAGGGCGTCGATCTTGCCCACGTGGTTATCGGGCATAGCTGCGGCTCGGCGGACTTGGGCTATCACGCGGCGATGCTCGATCGCGGATGTATCCTCGGCTTCGACCGCTTCGGCCTGGAGTTTCTGCATCCCGACAAGCTCAGGCTCGCGGCGCTAATCGGCCTGCTCGGCGTCGGCTACGAAAAACAGCTCGTCCTGTCACACGACACGGTTGCGTGCTGGCTCGGGCGTGGGCTGGATCTACCGCCGGAGACTGCGAAACTGGTCGAGAACTGGAAGCCGACCCACGTGCTGAAGAATATCGTTCCTGCACTGCGAACGGCTGGGGTCGGAGAGGAAAAGATTCGCGCGATGCTGGTGGAGAACCCGCGCCGATACTTCAGTTGAGCAGCGGCGCGGGGCTCTTGAGCTTCGATACGCCGCGTTACTTACGCGGCTCGGACATCGCCACCGGCTCGCCCACGCCGGTTTCGGCCTTCTCGCGCCACTGATCGATCGCCTCGACCGTGAAACGCCAGTCGCTGCCCACCCGGAAGGCGGGAAGCTGGTTTTTCTTGAGCATCCGGTAAATGGTCGACGGATGCACGCGCAGGTAGCTCGAGACCTCTTGCACGGTGAGCACCCTGCTTCTCATTACTTCAACACGATCCATGACTCACCTCGGCGCCGTTTGATTTGTTTCTTGCTGTCCAGACGGAACTAGCCAATAAACCACAGCGCCTTCAGGCCTGATGCCGGTCAGCAAGCCCATGACGGGCAATAGCCGGGTCCCGGAAGAAACACCAGACCTGATACAAACATTAATCCACTATCCGCCAAGCGGGTAAAGACCGAATGTTTGCCTGAGAGCTGCAAAACAGGCCGTCCTCTGACAAGCAATGCGCGTCAATGGCGCTAAACGCGCTCCAACTCATACGGTTGACGATCACCACCAGTAGGATATTCGTACATTTCGATAGTCAAGGGCAAGCGTAAATCTGATCACCTATCCACAACTGCGCACCATTGACGGTGATCAGGTGTGGATAGAGGGGCTGATGGTGTCTAGGCGAGGACCGCGAGAATCTCTTCGATGCCGAGTTTGCGCGTGAATGCATGGCCGAGCCGATCGAGCAGCACATACTCGATCGCGCCGTCCGCGCGTTTCTTGTCCAGGTGGATTGCGCTCAGGAACGCCGCATCGTGCTGCGCGCCCGCAGGCATCGCGGTCGGCAGGCCGGCTCGCGCGATCAGGCGCACCAGGCGCGAGCTCTCGTCGGCGCTCAGGCCGCCGTGTTTTTCCGAAAGCGCCGCCGCAGCTACCATCCCGATCGCGACCGCTTCGCCGTGGAAATAGCGTCCGTAACCGGCGCTGGCCTCCAGAGCATGTCCGAGGGTATGCCCGAAATTCAGGATCTTGCGCAGGCCGCCTTCACGCTCGTCCGATACGACGATTGCGGCCTTGTGCTTAAGCGAGCGGGCGATGACCGCTTCGAGGATCGCGGGCTCGCGCGCAGCGATCTGGTCGAGGTCGCGCTCGAGGTCCGCGACCATCGCGGCGTCCATGATTGCACCGTACTTGATCACCTCGGCAAAGCCCTCGCGGTATTCGCGCTCGGGCAGGGTCGCGAGGATCGCGACGTCGGCGACGATCGCGCGCGGCTGATGAAACGCGCCGATCAGATTTTTTGCGCGCGGATGGTTAATGCCGGTTTTCCCGCCGAGCGCCGAATCCACCTGCGCGACGACGGTTGTCGGCACCTGGACGAGCGCGATCCCGCGCAGATAAGACGCCGCCGCGAAGCCGGCAAGGTCGCCGACCACTCCGCCGCCGAGTGCGAACACGGCGCCCGCGCGATCGATCTCCGCCGCGGTCATCCGATCGTAGAGCATCGCCAGCGTCGCCAGCGACTTGCTCGCCTCGCCCGCGGCGACCTCGATCACCTCAGGCGCGAAGCCCGCGCGCCCCAGCGAATCGATCGCGCGCGGCGCATAGAGTTTGGCGACGTTCGAGTCGGTCACCAGCGCCGCGCGTCCGGGCCGCAGACCCGCGCGAGCCGCGAGTGCCCCCAAGTTGTCGAGCAGACCGGCTCCGACATGCACCTCGTGCGCGTTCAAGCCCAGCTCTAAGCGGAAAGATTGCATCGCAGTCTTCTATGCTTGACGTAGGCGTCGATTACTCGCTCAACGGTGGCTTCGATCGCGAGGTTCGAGGTGTCGATGGTCGCGTCGGCGCGCGCGTATGCGCTTGCCCGCTCGGCCATTAATTCGCTGATTCGTTCGAGCAGCGGCTTGCCGCCTTCGAGCAGCTTGGGCCGTCGCGCCGCGGTTCGTTTGACCCGGCGCGCAATCACTTCGGGCCGTGCGCTCAGGCAGATGACGATTCCCGCGGCGTGCAGTTCTGTGAAGTTTGCGTCGTCGACGATCGCGCCGCCGCCCGTCGCGATCACTGCCGGGCGGCGCCTGCCGCATTGCGCGCAGCAGATCCGATCGCGCGCGAGCGCCGCGATCGCCTCGCGCTCGAGCGCGCGCATCCGCGCCTCGCCCTCGTCGGCGAAGATCGCGGCGACGGGCTTGCCCGCGCGCGCGGCGACGGTCGCGTCGGTGTCTTCGAAGCGCCAGCCGAGCCGGCGTGCGACGATCGGACCGATCACGCTTTTGCCGGTCGCCATGAAGCCGGTCAGGATCAGTTTCGGCGTCATCTGGTATGTCATTTTACGCCGTCCCGCGAACCTGCTTGCGGGTCAGTAGCTGCGCACCTGCTCAAGGTAGCTATTCCAGTTGCGCGTGATCTCCGCCAGCGAATCGCCGCCGAATTTCTCCAGGAACGCGACCGCAAGCTCGAACGCCACCACCGCCTCCGCGATCACCGCCGCTGCGGGAATCGCGCATACGTCGGAGCGCTCGATCGTGCCGACCGCTTCCGCCTTGGTCCTGGTATCGACCGACTTGAGCGGACGCATCAGGGTCGAAAGCGGCTTGAACGCAACCCGCACCGTGAGCGGCTCGCCCGTGGACATCCCGCCTTCGGTGCCGCCGGAGTTGTTCGATTCACGCGTGAAGCGCCGCGCGCCCGCGTCGTAGCCGATCTCGTCGTGCAGGTCCGAGCCGCGAATTCGTCCGACCTGAAAACCCGCGCCGAACTCGACGCCCTTTGCGGCCTGCAGGCTAAGGAGCGCATGCGCCAGGCGTCCGTCAAGCTTGCGATCCCATTGTACATGGCTGCCGAGTCCGACGGGGAGCCCGGTTGCGATAACCTCGACCACCCCGCCGAGAGTGTCGCCGGTTTTTTTGCACGCGTCGATTTCTGCGATAATCGCGTGCTCGGCGGCGGCGTCGGCGACTCGCACCTGAGATTCTTCCGTGATCCGCCGCAGCTCCGCGCAATTCAGATCGCGCGGAGTCTTGGCCTCGGTCGCGCCGATACTCACGACGTAGCCAAGCACGTCGATTCCGAACGGCCGCAGAAGCTCCATCGCCAGGCCGCCGATAGCGACCCGCGCGGTAGTTTCGCGCGCCGACGCGCGTTCGAGCACGTCGCGAATATCGTCAAGGTTGTACTTGAGCACGCCCGCAAGATCCGCGTGGCCCGGGCGCGGCCGCGTGATGACCTTGGCCTCGCCCGCGTCGGCCCGATCGGCGGACATCCGTTTTTCCCAATTCTTGAAATCGCGATTGACGATAATGAAAGTGACCGGGCTGCCCATCGTCCGCCCGAAGCGGATTCCGGAGACGGGGCGAACCTCGTCCTTCTCAATCAGCATCCTGCCGCCGCGGCCGTAGCCTTTCTGGCGGCGCGCGAGGTGATGATTGATGCGCGCGAGGTCGATTTCGAAGCCTGCTGGTACGCCTTCGACCACCGCGACGAGTTCGGGGCCGTGCGATTCACCGGCGGTGAGAAAACGCAGCATCGATTACTTTCCCATCCCGGCTGCGTAGCTGCTCTCGCCGGGGCATCACGATTCAACCATTCCGGGCGCTGGCTTGGAAGCAGGGTGCGCGGCGGTTGCTCGCGCGCGATTCGGGTGTAGATTGCACTCGGCACCGCGGCCTTGAGCGGAAACCCCTCGATGCAGGCGAAAGTGGTAATTGTCGGAGCGGCGCACGGCGTCGATCAACTGACCTATGACATCCCGCCCGCCCTCGAGGGCCGCGTTGCTCCGGGGCATCGCGTGCTGGTGCCGCTGCGCTCGCGCAAAGTCACGGCGGTGGTGCTCGAAGTCGGGGACGCGCTGAATGCGGGGGTGCTCAAGCCGATCGCGGAACTGATGGAGCCGCAGCCTCTGTTCGACGCCGCGCACTTGAAGCTGCTGGAATTTCTCGCGAGCTATTACATGGCGCCGCTCGGCGACGCATATCGCAGCGTGATTCCTTCGGTCGCGCGGGTCGAGTCGCGCATCGAATATCGCGTGGCTCTGGCGCCTGACGTGCTACGTTCCGCCGCGCTCAGCAAAGTCGAGCGCAAGATTATCGATCTGATCTCGCGCCGCTCCGCGCTCGCGAGCCGGCTCGAGAAGCTCGGTCCGCCGGGCGAGGTTCGCGCCGCGCTCGCACGCTTGCTGGGCGAGGGAATCCTCGAGCGTCACGATGCTACTCGCGGGCGTCATCGCGAACGCGAGCAATTTTTTGCGCGGATATCGCCGGCGGCGCAAACGCCCGCGCTGCGCGGCCCAAAACAGCGTCAGGTTTATGCGCTCGTCGCGGCTGCCGGCGAAGCTGGCGTCGCGCTCGACGAGCTGGCCGGGCAGATTCGTGGCGCGGGACGGATCCTGAAGTCGATGGCGCGGCGAAGTCTCCTCGAGCTTGCGCCGGTCGCGGAGATCGCCGCCGATTCCGCGCGCCAAGTCGCCTTCGCGCTGAGCGCGGAACAAAACGTCGCGGTCGACGCGGTCGCGCCCGCCGTCGAGCAGCGCCGCTTCGAGACCTTTCTTCTCTGGGGCGTGACCGGCAGCGGCAAGACCGAGGTCTATCTTCATCTGGCCGCGCGCGCGCTCGCGGTGGGGCGGCAGGTACTCGTGATGGTGCCGGAGATCGCGCTTGCCGACGAGGTGGTGCGCTCGTTTCGCGCGCGCTTTGGAGCTCTGGTCGCGGTCGCGCACAGCGCACAGAACGTCAGCGAACGATGGGCGAGCTGGATGAGCGCGATCGGCGGCGCTGCGCGAATCATGATCGGCCCGCGCTCGGTCATCTTCGCGCCGATTCGCGACGCCGGCCTCATCATCGTCGATGAAGAACACGACGCCGCGTACAAAAGCGAAGAGGGCATTCGCTATCACTCGCGCGATCTCGCGGTCGCGCTCGGAGGCTATAGCCGATGCCCCGTGGTGCTGGGCTCCGCAACTCCGTCGGCCGAGTCGTTCGCGAATTCGCGCCGCGGACGCTATCGCCTTCTGCGTCTCGCAAGGCGCGTCAATGATCGCGCGATGGCGGAAGTCGAGATTGTCGATCTGCGCCGCATGATGCCCTCCGCGCTCGCGGCTCCTGCCGAGTCGGGCCGCAATGGCGCGACGCCGCCGGCCAAGCTGTCGGAGCCCGCTGACGCGGTTCCGCTCTCGCCCGTGCTGATCGAAGCGATCCGCGCGAACTTGGGCGCGGGTGGGCAGGCGATGGTGTTTCTCAATCGGCGCGGATTTCACAATTTTCTACAATGCAGTCTCTGCGGCAACGTAATCGCATGCGCGAACTGCAGCGTCAGCATGACGTTTCACCTGCGCGACCGCTCTCTTAGGTGCCACTACTGCGGCAGCCATAGTTCAGCCCCGGATGTCTGCCCCGAGTGCAAGGGCTATGGACTGTCCGGCCAGGGGTTCGGCACTGAGCAGCTCACGTCTGCTCTGGAAGCCATTTTTCCGGACGCGCGGATCGACAGGATGGATAGCGACATCAGCGGAAAGCGTGGAGCGCGCGCGCGAATTCTGGCCGGACTGCGCGCAGGCGAGATCGACATCCTGGTCGGCACCCAGATGATCACCAAGGGTTTCGACTTTCCCGGTGTCACGCTGGCCGCCGTGGTGCTGGCCGATATGGGACTCAACCTGCCCGACTTTCGCTCGGCTGAGCGCACCTTCCAGGTGCTGACGCAGGTGGCAGGACGCGCGGGACGCGGCGAGCGCGCGGGCCGTGTGATTATCCAGACCCGCGCGCCTCATCATTACAGTATCCGCGCAGCGCAGGGGCAGGATTACGCGCGCTTCGCGCGGCGCGAGCTCGAGCTCCGCCGCGAGCTTGGCTATCCGCCGTTCGTGCGTCTCGCGATGGTCCGGGTCGAGGGCGAAGATTCGCGCCGCGTTGCGCAAATCGCGGCGGCCGCTGCTGAAGCGCTGATGCGTGCCGCGCCATCGCCGGAAATTCTGCGCGTGCTCGGACCCTCGCCGGCGCCGATCGAGCGGATCAAGCAGCGCTACCGCTGGCAGGTGATGCTAAAATCCAAAGCGCTGCGACCGATGCGCGCGGCGCTCGCGGCGATGCGCTCCGAGATTGGTCCGATGGCCGAGGAACATCGCGTTCATCTGATCATCGATATCGATCCGGTGCGAATGCTATAGCCGCGCAGCATTCTCGAATACAGGAACCGTATGCAACCAAGTCATGATGTGGTGCCGCGCGCGCGGCATAGTTTCGAAGTGCGGATGGAAGACGGAGCGATCATCCGGGTGCGCCAGCATGGGGTGACCGGCGCGCCGCGCCTGGTCCTGAGCCATGGCAACGGCCTTGCGATCGACGGCTACCTGCCGTTCTGGGGGCCGCTGGGCGCGCGCTACGAAGTCGTGCTGTTCGATTTCCGCAATCACGGCCACAACCCGTTGCATCGCGAGGACGCGCATCTGTGGACCCATTTCGTGACCGACATGGAGACGGTGTTCGCCGCGATTCAGCGTGAGCTCGGCGTCAGGCGCACCGCGGGCGTATTCCATTCGCTCTCGGGCGTGACGGCTTCGATGCACGCGCGCAAGTACGGCAAACGCTTCGAAGCGCTGGTGCTGTTCGATCCGCCGATGTTTCCGCCTGAGCGGCATCGATTGCGCGGCCACCAGGCGGACGACAAGAACTCGCTCGCGGACCGCGCGCGCCGGCGCACAGAACGTTACGCCGATCCTTCTATCCTCGCGGCGCAATTTCGCAAGTACAATCCGCGCTGGCGGCCCGAGGCCTATGAGCTGATGGCGCGCGCGACACTGCGCCACGACTCGCGCGCGGGCGACTGGATTCTCGCCTGTCCGCGCGAGCTCGAGGCGAGCGTGTTCTCGACCGTGGCCGATCCGACCTTGTGGGACGCGATGGGCTCGCTGCCGGTGCCGGTCAAGCTAATCTGCGGCGATCCGGATCTCGTGGGGGTGATGCCGCCGGCGCTAATTGGCCGCGAGCTCGCGCGCGAGCACAGCCTGCCTTACGAATCGATCCCGGGCACGACGCATTTCCTGCAAATCGAGAAGCCCGAAGAGTGTATCGGCGCGATGGAGTCATTCCTCGCTGAGTATGATCTGGCGGCGCGATAGCGGGAAAGCTTGATTGGCCGACGATCCTGCGATTGTCATTCCCGCGAGCGATCCCGCGTTGGGCCTTGGCCTTTGCACAACTCGCGAGTGAGTGCATGAGCGCCTCGGGATTTCTCCCTTCGGTCGAAATGACGATTGAGGGACTCGGCTGAGGCTACGATACTCATGCAACGAGCCCCCAATCGTCATTCCGAGCCATAGGCGAGGAATCCCGAAGCGGCCATGCTCCGTCCACATCACATGCAGCGGCCCTCCGATCGCGATTCCTCGCGCGCGGGAATGACACATGAACGTTGGGAACGGCGGCTTTCGAGCGGGCGGGCGCTTTGATAGATTTTTTGATCTTAGACGTAACTTAAATGGCGCTGTTAAAAATCCGGAAATTTCCCGACGAGTCGCTCAAAACGGTTGCCGATCCGATTGAGAATATCGACGGTAAAATCAATGCGCTCATCGACAGCATGGCGCAGACGATGTACTCCGCGCCCGGCGTCGGCCTGGCCGCGCCGCAGGTCGGAGAGTCCAAGCGGATCGTCGTGCTCGATACCGATCACGATGAGCCGGGCAAGAATCTGCTCAAGCTGATTAACCCGCGCATCGTCGAGTCCGAGGGAAAAGTCATTTGGGAAGAGGGCTGCCTGTCCGTGATCGACTATTCGGCGGACGTCGAGCGCGCGGCGCGCGTGCTGGTGCGCGCGTGGACTCCCGATCAGGAAGAAATCGAAATCGAAGCTGATGATCTGCTCGCGGTCGCGCTGCAGCATGAGATCGATCATCTCGACGGCAAGCTGTTCATCGATCGAATCAGCCGGATCAAGCGCGAGCTCTATCGGCGCAAGCTCAAAAAGCTGATCAAGGACGGCAAGGCCGACGAACGTCCCCCCTCCAAGGTCAGGATCTGAAATCGCATTGCCGCTGAAAATAATTTTCATGGGCACGCCCGCGCTCGCGGCGCATATCCTCGGCCGCGTAGCGACGCTCTCCGACCCGCGCTTCCGTGTTGCCGCCGTCGTGACTCGTCCCGACGAGCCGCGTGGCCGCGGGATGGCGTTTGCTCCGAGCGAGGTCGGCGCGGTCGCCGCCCGGCACCATCTGCCGACGCTCAAGCCTGCCAAGATTCGCACGCCCGAGTTCCTGACCGAGATCAAATCGTATGACCCCGATCTGCTGGTCGTCGCGGCGTATGGAAGAATTCTGCCGCAGCCGATTCTTGACGCGCCGAAGCTCGCGCCGATCAACGTCCACGCCTCGCTCTTGCCGCGCTTACGCGGCGCCGCGCCAATCGAGGGCGCGATTCTTTCTGGCGACGCCGAGACCGGCGTCACAATCATGCGAATAACCGCCGAAATGGATTCGGGACCGATCATTTTGCGCCGTGCGATTCCGATCGCGCCCGACGACACCCAGGGATCGCTCAAGTCGAAGCTCGCCGAGCTCGGCGCCGACGCGCTAGTCGAAGCGCTCGACCTCTATGCGCGCGGCGCTGCGTCCGAAACGCGGCAGGACGATTCGCTCGCGACCTACACCAAGCAAATCCGCAAAGAAGACGCGGCGATCGACTGGAGCGCCGACGCAGCCCAGATCGAGCGAATGACGCGTGCGTTCGATCCGTGGCCGGTTGCCCGGACCACGCTCGGCGGCGAGCCGATACTGATTTGGCGCGCGTGCGTCGCCGAAGCCGCGCAAGAATCCTCTGCCCAGCCGGGAACTCTCGTCGCTCTCAAGCCCGAGCCGATCGTACGATGCGGCCGCGGCGCGCTGCTGCTGCGCGAGGTTCAAGCGCCGGGGCGCAAGCGGATGCCAGCGGCGGATTTTTTCAACGGGCGCCAAGCCGCGCCCGGCACGCAGCTCGGCGCATGACTCCTCCGGTCAGGCATCCGCCCGCGCGCGTGGCGGCGCCGCGCTCCACCGACGAGGGTTTGCACGCGCGGCGAATCGCGCTGGATATCCTGCTCGAAGTCGAGTACCGCGGCGGATTCGCCGATGCGCTGCTCGGCCGAAAAATCGCAACCCTGGATCCCGCCGACCGTCGCCTCGTCACGCGCCTGGTCCTCGGCACCCTCGCATGGCGCGGACGGCTCGATTACGAACTCGAGCAGATGACGGGGCGCAAACTCGCGCAAATCCAACCTGAGGCGCTCGAGATCATGCGGATGGGCCTCTTCCAGCTCCGGTTTCTCGATCGGATGCCGCCGCACGCCGTTGTTTCCACCACGGTCGAACTCGCCAAGCGCAGCGCAGGGACCAAGGTCGCGGCGGGATTTATCAACGCGATAATGCGCCGCGCGACGCGCGAGAAAATCGCGATGCCCCCGCGCGAGCCCGATCTGACGCGATACCTGGAGACGGCGTACTCCCATCCGCGATGGCTCGTTGAGCGGTACATCGAGTGGTTCGGTGCCGAAGATGCCGAGCGCCTGCTGGCGGCCGACAACGAAGCCGCGCCCAATGTGATTCGGCTGAATCTCGCGCGCGGGTCGCGCGCGGAAATAATCGAGCGGCTCTTGGCCGACGGTTTTCAGATGGGCAGCGGCGGCTGCGCGCTCGAAACGATCGTGCTGGCCAGCGCCGCACGCTTCGATTCCGATGTCTATCGTGAGGGCCTGTTT
>JBARDN010000231.1:0-30168 GCA_049795175.1 Binataceae bacterium (SeqCode)
TTTGGGCTTTGGACCTTCGTTCAAATTCAATCTGAAAGGCGGAAGAGAAATTTCTCTCCGGATGTGGGAATCATGCAGCACGCAAAACTCGGCAGGACCGGTCTTACCGTTTCACGCATCTGTCTTGGATGCATGAGCTACGGATCCAAACAGTGGCGCGATTGGGTGTTGACCGTCGATGAAGCGCGCGAACATTTCGCCGCTGCGCTGGAAGCGGGAATCAACTTTTTCGACACCGCCAACGTCTATTCAGTCGGCGTCAGCGAAGAGATCACCGGCAAATGGCTCGGTGAGATGGCCAAGCGCGAAGATATCGTGCTCGCGACCAAGGTCCACGGGCAGATGGCGCCGGGGCCGAACCGCAGCGGGCTTTCGCGCAAGCATATTCTCGAATCGTGCGACGCGTCTCTGAAACGTCTCAAGATGGATTACATCGATCTGTATCAAATCCATCGCTACGACTTCACTACACCGCTGGAGGAAACCCTCGAGGCGCTCGACTCCTTGGTGCGCGCCGGCAAAGTCCGGTATCTCGGCGCCAGCTCGATGGCGGCGTGGCAGTTCCAGAAAGCGCTCAACCTGCAAGCGCAGAACGGATGGCATCGCTTCGTCTCGATGCAGAATCATTACAACCTGGTTTATCGCGAGGAAGAACGCGAAATGAACCCGCTGTGCATCGATCAGGGTGTCGGCCTGATTCCGTGGAGTCCGCTCGCGCGCGGCTTCCTTGCGGGAAATCGCAACGCGCAGAAAAGCGGTGAGACCGCACGCGCCAAATCCGACGACTTCGCCAAGATGATGTACTTCAGCGAAGCCGACTTCCAGGTGCTGGGCGAGGTCGAGAAGCTGGCCAAATCGCGCGACGTCACGCCGTCGCAAATCGCGTGCGCGTGGATCCTCCACGCGCCGGGCGTCACCGCTCCGATTATCGGCGCGACCAAAATGAAACATCTGAAAGAAGCGATCGACGCGGTCAGTATCAAGCTCAGTGGCGATGAGATCGCGGCGCTCGAAAAGCCTT
Source organism: Binataceae bacterium (SeqCode) (assembly GCA_049795175.1). GTDB lineage: Bacteria > Desulfobacterota > Binatia > Binatales > Binataceae > JBARDN01. The sequence goes on from JBARDN010000231.1 coordinate 1,022, forward strand.
ATCGTCCGCATCCGATTTTGGGACATCAACAGCCCGATGCCCGCCGGATGCACGCGCACTGAGCGGACTTAAAGCGTTACTTGAGATCACAGGAGGCGCGCAATGGAAGTGAATGGGATGGCGCATGTGATGCTGACGGTCAGCAACTACGAGGCTTGTGTGCCGTTTTATGAAAAGCTGCTGCCGTTTCTGGGGCTCACGTTCGTGGTGCGCAAGACCGATTCGCAGTTCTACTGCGTTGGCGGCCGCACTGGCGTCGGCATCCACAAAGCCGACGCGAAGCACTCGAAAGAGCATTTCGAACAATCCCGCGTGGGGCTTCATCACGCATGCTTTCGCGCCCGTGAACGCAGGGACATCGATGAAGCCTACGAGTTCCTGAAAACCCTCGGCGCGAAGATCGTGCATCCGCCCGAGGAAGGATCGTGGGCGCCCGGCTACTACTCCGTGTTGTTTGAGGATCCCGACGGCATCCGCCTCGAGATCAACCACGTCCCCGGTAAGGGCCTACTCACAGTTTGACCGGTGTAGATACTCTCGCCTGCCAGGTGCCACTGGCACGCGGGCGGCGCGCCGCGATGCTTGCGATTCTTTTTCGCAAGCATCGTGACGCGCGGGTGAGGGCGGCCATGTTCAGAGCTTTCTTTTGATCGCGCGGCTCTGCACGCCGCACTGAATAAGGTCTCTCACCTAATTTCTCCCTTTCAGGGCGAGAAATCATCCCTTGAGTGTAGCAGCCAGTTTCGCGCCTTCGCGATATCTGAAACCTACCGCGACGCTCAGCCGCTCCAGGTGCTGATCGATTATCTTCGCGCCCAGGCGCACGCGATGAGTCGCGAAGAACGCCTTCACGTCGTCCTCGCGATCAAGCAGGGCAACGACAGCCTCGCACATCCGCGGCAGTGCGTTGTCGGGATATTTCTTCGCCATCTCTTCCCAGTTGCGCCGGATGAAATCCCACGCGCCGTAGCGCGAGGCAGGATTTAGCAACAGGGAATGCATCAGGTACGGCGCATTCTGCGTGCGCACCTGCCCGTCGAGCGACATTGCCATCGTCTGCTCGAGCAGCTTCGGCTCGCGAAATCCGGTCAGCGAGAACAGGTAACGCTGCTCCTCCTGCGGAGTGCGCGCGGATTTGAACTTGCGTGAAAACTCCGCGTAGCGCTTGGAGTCGCCGGCGTGAGCCAGGATCGCGACCAACGGCGCTGCCAGATCACGATCCGCCGCCTCCGGATTGTCTTCAAAACGCGCGTAAAGCGCGGCGGCGCGTTGCTGAATCTCGCGATCGTCGCCGATCGTCCCGAGCGCGCCGATTAAAACTCCCCGAAGCTGGCGCGTCAGCTCGCTCTCGCCCGGCTTCGCTTCCCATCCCAGGCGCGCCGCCGCGGGACTCACAATCGCGCGCACCGCGGCCGCGAGCGCGGGACGATCCGCGTCCGACGCGATCATGTCGAGGTAGTTGAATGCGCCAAGCAGCGCGCGCCAGACGTTCAGGTCGCTCTCGGCGCTGAACAGGCGCGCCATCGTGAGAAATTCGCTCAGCGGTCCCATCCCGGCGACCGTCGCGGCCCACGTGTCGCTGACCAGACCGAAGCGCTCGATCGGCGCAAGCTCGCCAAGATTACGCGTCAGCGCGGAAAGCATCTCGGGCGCGTAGTGCACGCGATAAAATCCGTGCCCGCCCTCGTTGAGCAGCGCCCATTCGACCTTCGCGCCAAACTCGACCGTCGTCTCGCGTTCGGTGAGCAAGACCTTTTTCGTGACGACGCCCTTGGCGGTCTTTGCGCGGATCATCACCGGCACGTGCCAGATTTGGCTCGACTCTTCGCGCAGATAATAGAAACGCCGCTGCGAGAGCTTGATCGCGATACCGCCCTTCTCGGCTGCGGCGTCGATAATTGGGAAGCCCGGCTGGAAGATCCAGGAGTCCATCATCTTGCGCGCGGGCTCCTTGGACGCTTCCTCCAGCGCGTCCCACAGATCGCTGGTCTCGGTGTTCGCGAACTGATGCTTCTTCAGATACAGACGAATTCCGTCGCGAAACACCTCCGGCCGCAGGTATTGCTCGAGCATCCGCAGCACCGCGGCGCCCTTCTCATACGTCAGGATATCGAACATCGCACGGCATTCTTCGGGACTCAGCACCGGAAATTCGATCGGGCGCGTGCTACGAAGCCCGTCGATCGCCATCGCCGCCGCGCGCGAAACCGAAAAGCTGTCCCATCTTTTCCACTCGGGCTTCCACGCGTTGACCGCGAGCATCTCCATGAAGGTCGCGAACGCTTCGTTCAGCCAGATGCCATTCCACCACCGCATCGTGACCAGATCCCCGAACCACATGTGCGCGTTCTCATGCGAGACCACGTCGGCCACGCGCTCGAGTTCCGCGCGCGAGGCGGTCTTCTCGTCGGCCAGCAGCGCGGTCTCGCGAAACGTGATCGCGCCGAGGTTCTCCATCGCACCGGAAGCAAAATCGGGAATCGCGATCAGATCGAGCTTGTCACCCGCATACTTGAGCCCGTAATAGTCGGCGAAATATTTTAGCGAATAAGCGCCGATCTGTTCCGCCCAGCTCGTGAGTCCCTCTTTGCCGGGAACGTGGACCACGCGCAGCGGAGTGCCAGCGTCGACGGGTGCGGTCGCCTCGAATTCGCCGATGATGAACGCCACCAGGTAGGTGGACATCTTGATCGTCTCTTTGAAAACGATCTCTTTCTTGCCGCCCGCGACTCGGCGTTCGCTTTCCTGGCCGCCGTTCGAGATTGCGGCCAGCTTCTCATCGATTATCAGCGTGACCTTGTAACTCGCCTTGAGCTCGGGCTCGTCCCAGCATGGGAATGCGCGGCGCGCGTCGGTGGATTCGAATTGCGTCGATGCGACCACGTGAGCATTGCCGCCCCCGTCCACATACTGGCTGCGGTAGAAGCCGTGCAGCTTGTCGTTGAGCACGCCGCGAAAAACAAGCTTGAGGGTCCATTCGCCGGGGGCAAGCTCCTCGCCAAACCGCAGATGCGCGCGCTCGCGCGCCGGCTCGAGCTCGACCAGCGCCTTGAGCGTCTTGCCGCCGCGCTCGGCAATAGCCGAATCGATTTCGAGTTCGAGCGCGTTGAGCACGATCGCGCGCGCCGCTTCATTGACGGTAATCGCAACCGACTCCTCGCCCTTGAAGGTGAAGGCCTTGAGGTCGGGTTCGAGCCTGAGTTCATACCGTCGCGGGGTAACATTTTTCGGCAGCCGGTAATCCTGGATCGATGGGGTCCGCGTCGCGCCTTCCTGATCGTGCATTGAAGTTGTCCTTCCCGTGCGAAGTGAAAAGTCAAATCGTGCAGGTGAAGCTCTGCGTCGGCTTAGAGTACGTCAAATTTTTTCGACGCGCGAGGGAAACTATACGGACACAACCAGTGGCCGCTCCAGTTGGAGCACGTCCCAATAGCGTCCGAACTTGCGTCCTATCTCCGAGTACGTGCCCAGCGGCGTGAATCCGAAGCGGCGATGCAGCGCGACCGAAGCATCGTTCGGCAGCGTGATCCCCGCGACGATCCGATTGATGTCCTCGGAGCGCAGCGCCTCGAACAGCGCACGATAAAGCATCGTCCCGATTCCGCGCCCCGTCGCTTCGCGGGCGCAATAGATCGTGGCATCGACGGTGGTGTCATACGCCGCCTTGGCGCGGAACCGTGCCGTCCCGGCGTACCCGACGACCACTCCATCATCGTGCGCGACAAACAGACGGTTTCGCCCGCCCTCGGTATGCTCCCGAAACCACGGCTCACGCTGCTCTGCGGAAACTGGTTCGAGATCGAAGGTAATCGGAGTGTTGACGACGTAGTGATTGTAAATTTCCGTGATGCGCGGAAGGTCGGCTCCGGTCGCGGCGCGGATTAAAACTCCACTCATGGCTGATCCTGTGCGAGTTCCCTGAACGTTGTGAGGCGCACGCTGTGCGCGTCGAGCGCGGCGCGCACCTTGGGACTGGTCAGAATTTCGACTTCGAGCTGCGCGGCGGCTGCGGGCGGCGTGCCACCGATATCGGCCGCCGGATGAAAGTACAGCTCGGTCGGACCGTCGCGCAGGCGCTCGATGACGCGCAAAATATAATCTTCGCTCAAATGGCCGCTCTGATGCAGCCCATACAACCAGTCGGTCGACTTGATCCCGCGCTCGCGGATCAGCCGGCGGGTGCGGCGCGAGAGCGAGCGGAAGATCACCGCCTCGAAGAGCTTGCGCAGCGCATGGTCGCGGCGCAGCCGCAGCGTGCTGAATACTTTTTCGCGCGGCAGGCGGATCGATCCAACCTTATACTCGGACGCGAGCTCGACCACGATATCGGCGATCACCGGATGCACGTGGAAATTCAGATGACCGTCGATATGATCGAGGCGTCCGACGAGTTCGAGATGCTTTTCAACCTGGGCGCGAATTTCCGCGGCCAGACCGGCGCGCGTCTTACGGTCGAAAAACCATCGCATGCCGGCCCACTCCGGATTTTCCGGAAACCGCCCGGCAGCATCGACCACGCCACCAAGTTTTTCCGGCGCCAGAACACTGCGTCCGCGGCAAACGACAACGTGCAAGCCAACGTCGAGGCCCGGGTTCTCGCGCGCAAGGAGCGCGGCCGCGGCACTCGCCTCTTCGGCGACCATCAGGCTGGTGCTGGTGAGAATTCCTGCGCGGTGCGCCTTTACGATACCGGCGTTGACCTCGGCCGACAGGCCGAAGTCGTCGCCATTGACGATGAGTTGCTTCACGTACGCTTGCCAATCGGAACCGGGCGAGGAAAGCTCGGCGATACTTGACCGGGGGCCATGACCGCGCAATTTTGCTTCTATCCGGCAGCGCACTCAAGAGCCGCCGGCACGACGCGGGGACATCCTTTTTTTGATTATTCTCTTTTACGCCTTCGCGCGCGAACTGGCTCCGCTTAGACGGCGCCTGAAATCGCGCCGCACGATCGGCGATCCGCACCTGCGCGGATTCCGCGCGCAACTCGGTGCGACTGAAATTATCGGCGTCGCAACCGGAATCGGGTTTGCCCGCACTGAAATCGCAGCGCGCCGCGCATTCGATCTTTTTCCCAATGCCCAGCTCGTACTCGGCACCGGTGTCGCCGGCGCGCTATCGAGCGGACTGTCCGCGGGCGATCTGATTGTGCCGGATCGAATTCTGTCGAGCCGCGAGAATGGCGCGATCGAGCAGATCGCGGCTATCGATGAGGCCATGCTGAGTGAACTTGGAGGCGATCTGCGCACCGCGGGAATCAGCTATTCAACTGGCGCGCTGCTGACTTCTCATCGCGTGCTGGGCACCGGCGCCGACAAGCGCGCCATGGAGCAGAATACCGGCGCGATCGCGGTCGATATGGAAACCGCCGCGCTCGCGCTCGAGGCGCGGGCACGCGGCGTGCGCTTTGCGGTGGTGCGGGCAGTGATGGACTCGGTCGATGATGAGATTGTCGGCGCGGAGATGGCGGATGAAAACGGCAAGGTGCGCCCGCTTCAAGCGGCGAATTTTCTGCTTCGCAATCCGCGCGTGATCACCCGCATTCCCCGGATGATGCAAAGTCTCAACTGCGCGACACGCGCGCTCGCAGCCGCTCTGGAAGCGATCGCTACGCACAACGGAGGCGTCCGCGACACGCGGCATTAGCCGAGGTGCCGGCGAGAATTCGCGCCGCGAACCGCCGTTCCATTCCAAACCGGCAGGCCGCGTTCATAAGGAAAGTCATCGAGATGACGCTCGAGCGCCGTGGCGCCGCCGTATGAATCGGCGCGGGTCAGAATATGTATCGCCAGCGTCAGGAACGGCAGGTAGATGAACACGCCCGCCCATGCAACATTGGTAGCGCCGATCTTGAACAGCATCGTGATTCCGAATCCCATGATTCCCAGATAGAGCGCAGGCCCCAAAATCGCGCGCGAAGGCAGCGCCTCGAGCACGCCGGCCGGTTTCTTCGCACCGCGGTTCAGCGTCGCGTCGAGCACCAGGAAAATCGCGATGGTGATCGCCGCGACCAAGTACCATCCAAGGTAGTTGCTGATCGGAACGCCGAAATGAGGGCCGGGCGGGTCGTACCAGAAAATCCTGCCGAGGAACCACTGGTTGCCGCGCACGCTCAGCGGATCGACGATCATGTCGATCATCACCATGAACAACGCCGCCATCAGCCATACGCGCGGCGCGCGCCGGATTTTCCAGGTGTCCAGAATCCGCAGGTCCCAGCCGCTGCGATAAAGCGGCGAGCACAGGAGCAGCGCGACGGTGTAACTGGCAAAGCCGAGAAAGGTGAACGATAGCGAGTCGAAGAACGGCACACCGAAAATCCACAACTCGCGGCCGCGGGTCGCGTCGAGGTAGTGATACAGTCCGAAGGGAAATCCGTTGTGCACCGACGACCATTCGCACGCGAGCGCGACGATGTAGGTCAGGACCGAAAACAGGATCGTTGTGCGCACGCCGAAGTTCACGATCGCGATGAACAGAAAGCTCGCCAGAAAGACGAATACGTACGGGCGCAGCGCGATCGTGCCGGCAAGCAGATGCATCGCGCGCCTACGCAGCGGTCCCGACCGCGCCGGTCGTGCGAAAAAACTCGACCGCGCGCGCGAGCGCCGCGTCAACCGGACCAGGATCGTAGCCAAGCTCGCGCCGCGCCTTCGCCGAATCGAAAAACATCTTTTTGCGCGCCATCCGCACCTCGGTCAGGCTCGCGCGTGGCGCGCGATGCGTCAGCGAACGCGCGACCGCCTCCGCCCCGAGCGCGAATCCAAACGCCAGCGCGTAAGGAATCCGCACCCGCGGCGCAGGCAGACCGGACAGGCGCGCCAGATGCTCGAGGATCTGCTTCAGCGTCAGGTTCTCACCGCCGAGAATATACTTCTCGCCGATTCGCCCGCGCTCGGCCGCAAGCAGATGCCCGCGCGCGCAATCCTCCACATCGACGAGGTTCAGCCCCGTATCCATGTATGCCGGCATCCGGCGGTTAAGGAAATCGCAGATGATGCGGCCGGTCGGAGTAGGCTTCAAATCGAGCGCGCCGACCGGAGTCGAGGGATTCACGATTACGACCGGCGCTCCGGCGCGCGAGGCTTCGAGCGCGACCTGCTCGGCCATGAACTTCGAGCGCTTGTACGGTCCCGGCATATCCGCGAGCACGACCGGGCTGTCTTCCGTACCGGCGGCGCCATGCGGAATACCGAGCGTGCCGACGGTCCCGGTATAGATGATTCGTTTTGCGCCGGACGCGTGCGCGGTTTCGATCACGTTGCGCGTGCCGTCAACATTGCTTGCGTACATCGCGGCCGCATCGAGCACCCACAGGCGGTAGTCGGCCGCGACGTGATAGACCTCATCGCAGTTCGCCACCGCGCGAGCGATTGCTGCGCGATCGCGCAGGTCTCCGCGCGCAAGCTCGACGCCGAGCCCATCGAGCGCGGCGGCATCCGCTTTTTCGCGCACCAGTGCGCGCACCCGATCTCCGCGCGCGAGCAGTGCCCGCACCACGTGGCACCCCACGAAGCCGTTCGCACCGGTCACGAGGGCAAGCCGCGCCGCCATCACGAATTACCCGCACCAGCTTCGGCGCGGGCGATCACCGCGGCCGCAGCCGCGCGTCCGGAGATCACTGCGCTTTCGATCGTCGCGGGAAGTCCGGTCTGCACCCAGTCGCCGGCCAGAAACAGGTTCGCGATCGGAGTCTTCGCTTTGGGACGCAACTGATAAGAGCGCGGCTCCGGCGCCATCGTGGCCTGCTTTTCCTTGAGCACGATCGCTTTTAAGACCGTCGCGTTGCGTGCTGCGGGAATCATCGTACCGAGGTCGTTCATCACCAGGTTGAGGATTTCCTCGTTGGGCTGGTCGACCAGCTTGCGCGCGCCGCTGATCACGAAGCTCAGGTAGCCGGGATGGCGTTCGCCGTGGCGCTCGAAAATTCTGCGCTTGTTGAAGAGCCACTGGGTCGCAGTGCCGATGAATCCGACAAATGCCGAGCGCGTAACCTCGCGGTCGAGCCAAACATGCACACAAATTATCGGCGAAGATCCAAGCTCTGTAAGGCGCGCGAAAAAAGGATCGGCGATCGCCCACTCGGGCAGTATCCGCAACAGATGATGCGGCGGTGCCGCGGAAATGAAATTCGCCGCGCCGAGCCGGCGTCCGTCGCGCAGCCGCACCCGCATCGCCAGACCGTCGTCGCCGGTTTCGATTCCTTCTACGATTGAGTGCGTCGCGACCACTCCGCCCGCGCGCTCGATAAACTCGCGCGCGCCGGTGCAGTACAGGTCGGACAGGCCGACGCGCGAATAGACGAACGCGGAATCGCTGCGCCGCGAAAAGAACGCGCGCTTCAAAACCTCCGCGAGCAACGCCGCCGAAGATACTTCGGGTTCGTCGTTGAGCGTCGCGACCGAAAGCGGATACCAGAACGCGCGGCGCGCATTTTCGCCCTGCCCCAGCGCCGTCATCAGATCGGCGACCGTCATCTTTTCGAGCGTGGGATGCTCCCGACGGCGCATCGCGAGCATCTTGAGCCCTCCGCGCACGACGCCGAGCCGCTCGCCCAGACTCAGATGTCCGTAGCGCATCAGCGCGGCGCTCATGTGCAACGGACCGGGAAGCCGTGCGGTGCGAAGCGTCGCGCTGCGCCCGGGCGTGGTCAGCATTTCGATTTCGAGGTCGCGCTGAAACACCAGCTTGCTGGCCGAACCGATTTTGTGCAGGAAGTCGAGCGCCTCGGTGTAGCAGCCCATCAGCACGTGCTGTCCGTTATCGACAAAATCGCCGGTGTCGGGATCCTCGAAGGAATAGGCGCGACCGCCGAGCGCGGGTTTGCGCTCGAGCACCGCCACGCGAAAGCCGCGTTCGGCAAGCGCGACGCCGGCGCTAAGTCCGGCGAACCCGGCGCCGATCACGACGACATCTTTGGATTCGATCATCTACCGGGCGATTCTAGCCGCGCAGCGCTCCCAGACGCGAACTCGCCCACGCACGTCCGACCAGGTAGAGCTTGCGCGGGGCCGAGAGGCTGAGCCGCCGGTCAAGCACGCGGTAGTTCGAGCTCACGATCAGGCGCAGCAGCGAGCCGTAGATGAGCCGCATCGCTTCCGCGGTCAGAAGGGTCGAGCGATCTTCGTTGGGGAGCGCGCGCTCGGCGGCTTCATAGTACTCGCGCGCGCGAATCGCCTCGAACTCCATGAGGCGGACGAACGCGTCATTGTAAACTCCACGCAGAATTTCGTCCTCGGTGACGCCGAACCGTTCCAGGTCTTCGAGCGGCAGATAGATCCTGCCGCGGCCAGCGTCTTCCTTGACGTCGCGCAGGATATTGGTGAGCTGGAATGCGATTCCAAGATTCTCGGCGTAAACTTTCGCCGCGAGATTGCTGTATCCAAATACCTCGATACACATGAGCCCGACTACCGAAGCTGCCCGGTAGCAATAGAGCCGCAGTTCCTCGAAGGTGGCGTAGCGCTTGCGCGACAGGTCCATCTCCATGCCGGAAATGAAATCGTCGAAATACTCGCGCGGAATCGCGAATCGTCCGATCGCGTCGGTGAGTGCGCGCGAGATCGCGCGGGTCGGAGTTCGGGCGTATACGCGGTCCAGTTCCTCGCGCCAGCGCTGCAACAGCACCGCGGGCTCGCGGATCGATTCGTCGTCGGCGATATCATCGACGAAGCGGCAGAACGCATAAACCGCATGCAGCGCGCGCCGCCGCTCGAGCGGCAGCAGCATGAACGCGTAATAAAAGTTCGAGCTCGAGCGCCGGGTAACCTCGGCGCAGCGCTCGTAGTCCGACAGAAGCAACGCCTCTGCGCGCCCGTCGAGCACAGGTATCGCGCGATTAGAATCCATCCAGCCGCCCCCGCAACGCCTTCACTCCGAGCTTCACATAGTCGAGTTTTTTAAGCTTTGGCCGCGTGCGCAGCACGTCGTAACCTGCGCCTTCAATCGCGCGTAGAATCGCAAGGCCGCCACCCGCGAACATCAGGATGTCGCGGCGCAGGCGCCGGTCGACCATCCGGGCAAGTCCCGCGCCGCCTTCGCCCAGCATCGCGCGCGCGAGCTCGACCTCATGCTTCATCAGATCGACAAAGCGTTTGGTGGCGACGCCGTGGCGCAGATCCTGTTCCGCGAGTTCGTTCGCGGCCAGATCGCGGCGCGGAAAATAAACCCGGCCCTTTTCGAGATCGACCGACACATCCTGCCAGAAATTCGCAAGCTGCAGGCCGCTGCACACCAGGTCCGACAGCCGCTGTCTCTCGGCGTCGGCGTAGCCGAACAGGTAGAGCACGAGACGTCCGACCGGATTGGCCGAATAGCGGCAATACGCGAGCAGATCGTTAAAGGTCTCGAAGCCCTTGAAGTTCACGTCGGAGCGAAACGCCACCAGCAGATCGGCGAACGGCGCTTTGGGAATCGAGAACTTGGCAGCGGTGTCGGCCAACGCGACGAACACCGGATGACACGGCGTGCCAGCGTATGCGAGATCGAGTTCCCGCTCCCATCCGTCGAGCTTGGCGAGGTCGTGCTCTTCGTCGGCGAAGTCGTCGGCGATCCGCGCGTACGCATAGATCGCATGCATATGCTTGCGCATCGCACGCGGCATCAGCCACGACGCGATGGTGAAATTTTCGTAGTGCGATTTGGCCAGGTTGCCGCAGAAGGCGTAGGCCTGATCGAGCGAATACTCCGGCGCCGCCGTCGCTATACCTAAACTGCCGCCGGTGTTCATCGCACTGCGCGAGTCGCTCGCTGTTCCCCGGAATGCATCCATCGGCGTCGATCCTTCAGTCATCAGGCGGCGGTGCGCCGATCGATAAACTCGCGCGCCTGGGCGCGCGCCCACGCGTCGGTTTCGAGCAGGTCTTCCAGCGTGTGCGCAGGCGAGTTCGGATGACGCGCCATGATCGCTTCGATCTGCCGCGGAATATCGACGAAGCGCGCTCGTCCCGCAAGAAATCCGGCAACCAGCTCCTCGTTGGCGGCGTTGAGGCACGCGGGCATCGTTGCTCCGGCGGCGAGCGCATCGAACGCGAGGCGCAGGCATGGAAAGCGGACCATATCAGGCTCTTCGAACGTCAGACGCGAGCACTCGACCAGCGAAAGCGTCTTCAGATGCGGCAGCGCCAGGCGCTCGGGATAGGCCAGAGCGTACGCGACCGGAATCGCCATGTCGGGCACCGCCATTTCTGCGATCACGGAGCCGTCGATCATCTCGACCATCGAATGAATCACGCTCTGCGGATGAATCACGACCGAGACCTGCTCGCGCATCACGTCGAACAGCCACCTTGCCTCGATCACTTCGAGCCCCTTGTTCATCAGGGTTGCGGAATCGATTGTGATCTTGCTGCCCATGCGCCAGGTCGGATGATTCAGCGCCTGCTCGATCGTGATCGCGCCAAAGCGGTCGGCCGCAAGCTCACGGAACGGACCGCCCGAGGCGGTCAGGATGATTCGCTTGAGCGACTCGCGTCCGCGCCCTTCGAGGCACTGAAAAATCGCATTGTGCTCGCTATCTACCGGCAGCAGACGTACACCCGCCTCGCGCACGGCGCGCGTCACCAGTTCGCCCGCGACCACCAGGACTTCCTTGTTGGCGAACGCGATATCCTTGCCGGCCTTGATCGCGGCAAGAGTCGGACGCAGCCCGAGCGCGCCGACCAATGCCGACATCACGAGCTTGGCATCGCGATGCGTCGCCACGGCCACGGCGCCCTCGAGCCCGTGCATAATCTCGGGCTTCGCGCCGCCAAGGCGTGCGCGCAGATCGCTTGCGAGTTCGGCGGTCGCGACCGAGACCAGCTCGGGATGAAAGCGATTTATCTGATGGGCGAACAGATCGAGGTTGCGCCCCGCCGCCATCGCGACGACGCGGAACCGATCGGAGTTGCGCCCGGCTACGTCGAGCGTAGTGACGCCGACTGATCCGGTTGAGCCAAGAATTGAAATCGCTTTCATGATGATCTCGGCTCAGTGCGGCGCCGCCGTGGCCAGGCGCTTGCGCAGGCGTCCGAGCGCCATCAGCGGAAAATAATGTGCATACATGAAGTAGTGAAGATAGAAATGGTTCGGAAAGCCGTTGCCGGTGGACTCGTTCTCATCCCATCCGCCGGCGTCGTTCTGCCGCTCTGTGAGCCACTGCGCGCCGCGCATCACCGATTCGGAGATCGCGTCTTCGCCCGCGACCAGGCCGATCATCGCCCACGCGGTCTGCGAAGCGCAACTCGAGCCACGTCCGCGCCATGCGGGATCCTTGTCGGCGAGCGGGCTTTCGCCCCATCCGCCGTCCGAGTTCTGCTTCGACTTCAGCCAATCGACGGAGCGGCGGATCCACGCCTGGTTCATGTCGTAGCCAATCGCGCGCAGGCCGGAGAGCGCGGAAAAAGTTCCGTAAATATAAGCGACGCCCCAGCGGCCCCACCATGCGCCGTCGGCCGACTGGTTTTTTTTGAGCCACTCGATCGCGCGGCGGGCGACAGGATGGTCGGGCTTGTAGCCGACCGCGCCCATCATTTCGAGCACCCGTCCGGTCAGGTCGGCGCAGGAAGGGTCGGTGACTGCCTCGACGTCGGCGAGCGGCAGCGAGTTGAGCCAGTGCGAATCGTTATCGACATCGAAGGCGGCAAAACCCCCGTCCTTCGATTGCATCCCCATGACCCAGTTGGCGCCGGCGCGAATCGCGTGTTCGCTTTTGGCGGCATCGCTTGCGCCCGTCGCCGCCATCACCGCGAGAATCACCGCCGAGTCGTCGACATCCGGATAGCAGTTATTGAAGAACTCAAAGGCCCATCCGCCGGGTTCGAGATTCGGGCGCTTTATCGACCAGTCCCCTTTCTGGAAAATCTGATGATCGACAAACCAGTCCGCGCACTTGCGCAGCGCCGGATCATTGGCCGGCAGGCCGGAGTCCAGCAACGCCTTGGCCGCCAGCGCACTGTCCCAGTTGGGCGAAACACACGGCATGTAGAGCGCGCGATCGCCAAAATCCCAAATCAGCTCGCGGCTGGCTTCGAGCGCCTTGCGCAACACCGGATGATCGTTCTTGTAGCCCAGTGATTTGAGCGCCATCGCCGAGAGCAGGTAGCACGGTTCGATTCCGCCCCACGAGCCGTTGGCCTCCTGATGCTCGAGGATCCAGCTTTCGGCCTTGCGCAGCGCGCGCGCACGCAGTCCGGCCGGAGCGTGGCGGCTGAAAAACCGCATCGCGCCGTCGGTTAGGTTGAGGGCTTTGCGCAGCGACAGGAATTTGGCCGCAGGCGGCTGCTTGAAGTAGGTGAAATGGGGCGGCTGGATGTAAAGTTCGAGGATGCTTTCCTGAAAAGAAATTTTCACGACCGGTTTCGTCGCCTGCAGGACCATCAGGCCGAATACAGTTCCGCGTGCCCACGATGCCAGCTCATACATGTTGAACGGAAACCAGTTTGGGAACAACGCCAGCTCGACCGGCATCGCGGCAGTCGCTTCCCACGGCACCTGCCCCATCGTGGCCAGGTAAAATCGGGCGAGCGTGCCGCACTTTTCGATTCCGCCCTTGGACAGAATCCAGCGCCGCGACTGCAACAGCGGTTCGTCGCCCGCGCGCATCCCCGCCAGCTTGAGCGCGAAATAAACCTCGATCGTACTTGCCAGGTAGCCTTCGCCGCCGGCGTACAGGCTCCAGCTTCCATCCGAGTTCTGAGTGTCGAGCAGATGCTTTTTGAGCTTGGCCTCGAGCTCGAGGTCGACGTTGCCCATGAAGTGGTTGAAGATGATGAACTCGGCGTTCATCTCGCCGTTGGCTTCGAGCGCACCATGCCAATAGCCCTCGGGATGTTGCAGGGCGATAAGCGAGCGCTGCGCGCGGTCGATCGAGTAATCGATCTTCGCGCCAAACTCGTCATGCGGTCCGGCCTCGGGCAATTCGGTGTGGCTGTCAGTTTCGGCAATCTGGCTCATGATTGGTTATTACTCTGATGATATCTCCGCAAACATTCGGGACCGAACGGTTTTTATGCGCGCGCATCGGGCTTCGCGCTGCCTAGGGAATCACCGCGCACTTGAGCACCTCGCCGCGCTCGAGCATCGTGAATACTTCGCTCAACTGGGCAAGACTGCGACGCGAGTTGATCACGGCGCCGAAACCCGCTTCGCGCCGCCCGAGCATCTCATAAGCGGCGCGCACATCGCGCGGGCGATAGTGAAACGGCGCGAGCAAGGTCAGGTTGTCGTAATGCATCCGCCGCGTGTCCACGCTGAGCGTCGTGCCCGGCGCGCATCCGCCGAAGAATACCACGCGGCCGCCCCGGCGCACGCGCGCGAATGCGTCGGCCCATCCGACAGGCTGCCCGGTGCATTCGATCACGAGGTCGGGGCCAACGCCGCCGCAGAGCTTTGCGGTCTCCGCCGCGGCGTCCTGATGATCGACATCGATCACCCGGTCAGCGCCGAGTTCGGCGGCCCAACGAAGCCGCGCGGCTCCTCGTCCCGCGACCGCAATTTCACGCAGGCCGGAGGCGCGCAGCGCAAGCATGTGCAGCATCCCGAACGCGCCCGCACCGATAATCATCACGGTTTCAAATTTCTGCGGCCGCGCCATCGCCTGCGCATGAACCACGCACGCCAACGGCTCGAGCAGCGCGGCTTCCTCGAACGGAAGCTCGGGCGGCTTGATAAAAGTGTTGCGCGCGACAATATGCGCCGGCAGCAGGATCAGGTCTGCGTACGCGCCATGCAGCATCCGCCCGAGCGCGCCTTCGCAAAGATTTTCCTGGCCGCGTGCGCAGAAGAAACACGCGCCACACGGCGCAGTCGGCGCCGCCATCACTTCGTCGCCGGGTTTGAACGCATCTACACCCGCGCCGACTTCCGCGACGACGCCTGAAAACTCGTGGCCGAAGGCCATCGGAAATTTCCACAACGGATGCCCCCGGCGCCAGGTCTTGAGATCGGTGCCGCAGCTCAACGCACATCGAACCTGGAGGAGAACCTCGCCCGGTCGCGGAGCCGACGGCGAGAAATCGCGCAGCTCGATCGTGCCCGGCGCGAGCAGCATCGCCTGGCGCGGATGCTCCCGGTAGCCGGGTTTTGCGGCGGCGGACTGGCTCATCGGCCGCGCTCCACGACAAAGCTTGCGATCTCGCGCAGCGCCTGCGCGCGCACACCGAAGCCGGCTATCGCGCCGTGCGCACGGCGTTCGAGCTCGCGCGCGAAACCGTGCGATTCTTCGAGTCCCAGAAGCGCGGGAAAGGTATTCTTGCCGGCCGCCTCGTCCTTGCCGGTGCGCTTGCCCATCTGTTCGGTCGTGGCTTCGATATCCAAAAGATCGTCCACGACCTGGAACGCAAGGCCCAGCGCACGCGCGTATTCATCGAGCGCTTCGAGTTCCGCGTCGGTCGCGCCGCCGAGGCGAGCACCGCCCAAAATCGACGCGCGGAACATCGCGCCGGTTTTCTTGCTATGCAGAAGCGTGAGCTCGTCAAGCGCGAGCCGTTTGCGTTCGCTCAGGATGTCGATCACCTGACCGCCGACCATCCCGCCCGAACCGGCAGCATCGCTCAGCTCGGCAATGGTTGCGAGCACGCGCTCGACCGGCACGCCGACCAGCGCGGAGCGGGCGAGAATTTTGAATGCGTCGGTCACCAGGGCGTCGCCGGCCAGCGTCGCGATCGCGTCGCCATAAACCTTGTGATTGGTCGGTCGGCCGTGGCGCAGGTCGTCGTTGTCCATGCACGGCAGATCGTCGTGGATCAGCGAATAGGTATGGATCATCTCGACCGCGCAAGCGAGGCTGAGCGCAGCCTCGGGCGCGCCGCCTACGGCCTCGCACGCTGCCAGCGCCAGTATCGGCCGCAGACGCTTGCCCCCGCCGAGCAGGCTATAGCGCATCGCCTCGAACAGGCGCGCATCGGCGCCGTCACATTGAGGGACCGCGCCTTCGAGCGCATTCTGCACCAGTTCGGCGCGCTCTATCAGATAGCGGTTGAGATCAAACACGTTGTTTCCGGAATCGTGCGAGCCGCAAGCAGGACGCGAATCGATCCCCAAGCGCGTCCTGAGCCAAGCGCGCCAATCCGCGTGCGCCGCATCAGTTTTCGCGTCAGGCCATGTAATGCCGAACCATCCGCCACGAATCCTTGAGATTCTTGCCGAACTCCATCGCGACCGTGCCCTCGAAACCCGAATGCATCTTGCAGTCTTTGCAGCGGATATCCTGGCGGGTTCGGTAGAACTCCCAGTCGGTCTTCTCGTGCATCTCTGCGAAGCTCTTGTAGTGCCCGTTGGTAATCAGGTAGCAGGGGCCTTTCCATCCGCGCGGATTTCGCGTGACGGTGGTCCACGGGCTGCAAGTCAGGTCGTGCTCGCCGACCAGGAAATCGAGATAGATCGGCGTATTGATGATGTTGTAATCGTGCGACAAGTCGCGCACCTTGCGGAACTTCGCCACGCTCTCGTCGCCTTGCAGGTACAGGTCGTCGTTGGTCAGCACCTGATAATGATAGCCCGGGCTGAGCAGCATCCCGTCCACGCCAAGGCTGCCCAAGTACTTGACCATCTCTTCGAGCTCATCGGAAGTGGTCTCGCGGAAGACCGTGGTGTTGGTCTGGACGCGGTAGCCCTTGTCTTTGAGCATCTTGACCATCTTGATCACGATGTCGAAATGGCCCGCGCGATCGGTCACACGATCGTTGGTCGCGCGCATCCCGTCCAGATGCAGGTTGAAGCTCAAATAGGGCGACGGCGCGACTTGCTTGACGAAGCGTTCGAGCAAAATCGCGTTGGTGCAGATCATCACGTGGCGCTTCTGGTCTTCGATCAGGCCCTTGGTCAGCGCCGCGATATGCTTGTACATTAGCGGCTCACCGCCACAGATCGAGACCAGCGGAGCGTCGCACTCCTGCGCCGAGGCGAGCGCGTCCTCCAGCGGCATCATGTCGCGAATCGAATCTTTGTACTCGACTATCCGGCCGCATCCGACGCAGGCCAGGTTGCACGCGTGCAGCGGCTCGAGCATCAGCACCAGCGGAAAATATTTCTCCCCGCTGCGCTTCTTCGATCGCATGTAGAGACCCAGATCGATCAGTTGCTTTAGTGGCATCCGCATATCAGTCAGCGCTCCCGCGGGATCGAAAAAAAGTTCAGGCGACGGCTTTGCCGCCGGCAGTGTCGGTCTTGATTTCGTCCGGAAACAGCCATCCCGCGACCATCGCAACCGCAGTTTCGGGATCGAGCGGACGGTTTTGCAAAAAAAGATGCTCGATCAGAATGCCGTTGAGCGCCGAGAGCAGGAACCCCGCCGCCGATTCCGGCGTGAAGCGGCGCGCGCACAGGTTTCTCTCCTGCCCGCGCGCGATCAACTCCACCAGCATCGCGCGGTAGCCCGAGTACAGCTTCAGCACCTGATCGCTCAGCCCCTCGGCGAAATGCTGATCATGCAGCATCTGCGCGATAAAGAACCGCACCGAGCTGGCATTGTCGCGCACGAACATCAGGTAGAACTCAACCAGCTTCTGGATTTGTGCGCGCTCATCGAGCGCCCCCGCCTCTTCGGCGAAGTCGATAAAATACGGTTCGAGCAAGCGGTTCAGCACCGCGACGAACAGCTCTTCCTTGGTCTTGAAGTGCCAAAAGATCAGCGCCTTGCTGACTCGCGCCTCGCGCGCAACCTCCGACATCGAAGTCTCGTGAAACCCGCGGCTGGCGAACAGATGCATCGCGGCCTTCAGGATTTCGTCGCGCGAGTCTTGAGATCCAGCGCGGATTTCGGTCGCGCCCGCCCTTGCTTGAGATACGCTCATATCGATACGAAAACGCTCGCCCCTTTTTGTTCACTCAGCGATGAGCGAACATTAATCGGACCGCAGAGTCCGCTAACCAGTCGGTCAAGCGAACACCTTAGCGGCTGATATTTCGAGATTCAAGGCCGCCAGTCCAATCGGTCAGGAAATAAATTCTCGCCGGTCTCGCAAGTAGTGCTATGTTTAGCTAAATAGAGCTTACGCGTATCGCTACCGCCCGCGATCACGATGCAATTTGAATTGTCGTTCCGGCGTTCGAGGCAGATTCTCGGGCTGCGGCGATCATGGCTATCGCGGCACGCGCCTCGGCTTGATTTATACGTTCGGCGTCGCAGCCGGCACCCGCTTGGATGGCGCGCTCGAACTCATCGGCCATCCCGGAGAACCATGCTGAGTGATACGAGTCGTCGGGAATATCGATTACTGAAAGGTCGTCGATATGTCCCGAGCGATCCGTGAACGTCACGCGATCGCCCTCGATCTCGAGCATCCCGAGCTCACCGTAGATCATGGACGAGGTTCTGCGCGCCGGGCCGCGCCACGACAGATGCGCCCGTGCGATACGGCTCGAGGCAAACGTCACGCGCAAATCCGCAAGGTCTTCACTCGCGCCGGATGCGGACGCATGAAGCACCGCGGAAATTCCAGTCGAAGCGTCACCGCCGAATAGCCATTGCATCAGGTAGAAGACGTGCCATCCGTGATCGATCAAAATGCCGCCTCCCGAATCGGCGGCCGAGCGCCACGCGCCGCCGGATCCTTGCGCACCAGCGGGTTCGACGCGAATCCGATCGAGCGAGATAAAGCGCGGCGCGCCGAGTTTGCCTTGGTCGATCATGCGGCGCGCAAGCGCGTACGCCGGTGCGTATTTCCAGTTATGCACGCACATCAGGACGCGATTTTTGCGCCGCGCGAGCTCGGCAATCGCGTCGAACTCGGCAAGCGTAAGGCACAGCGGCTTTTCCACCAGCACGTGCGCACCCGCTTCGAGCGCGGCGCGCGCGGCAGCGGCGTGATACGCGGGCGGGCTTGCGATATCGACGAAATCGGGCGCCTCGCCATCGAGCATCAGCTCCAGATCGTCGTACACGCGGACGTTCTTGATGAGCCGCATCGCCTCGTGCCGTCGCGCCGAAACCGGTTCATGAACCACGCCGACGTTAACCGCGCCGCGCGTCAGCCATCCGGGCAGATGCGCGCGCGCGGCGACCTCGCCGAAACCGGAAATTGCTCCGCGCAGTTTCACATCGAGGGTTTTATTGCTTCCGCGCGCGCTTTGGGAGAGGCGCGCGAAAAATCCGTGGACGCCATTGGCGGTCGTCCCGGAGAGCGCGCGCTCAGTCCTCGAAGAGCTCGCCGGTTGCGGCGCGAGCCGCAAATACCAGCGCCGACGCGCCCAGCGTCGCGACGATTATCGCGCCGATCATATGATGCGGATGAATCCCGAACGCACCGAACATCCATCCACCGACCACACCGCCCACCAGCCCGAGCAGCAGGTCGCAAACGAACCCGTACCCGTCGCCGCGCATCATCTTGCCGGCCATCCATCCCGCAACCAGTCCGACGATTATCGAAGAAATCATAGCGCTCACTCCCTGCGAGTTCTCGATCGAACTCACAGCAAGAGCGCTGCCACCGAAAAACCGTAGCGTTTCGTGAGTCGTCGATGATCTGGGATGCCGCCGCGCGGCTGCATCCGCCATCGGATCACTGCATCTAAAAGACGTCGAGGGTCGGCCGCCCGGTCAAAGTCTCCGAAAAGGCCCCCTTCCCCAATACGGATGCTGCTGATTGGAGAATTCGTTCCGAATGACGATCGTATGGGACCGCCAATCGATTTTTGGACCTCGAACAAAACAGGAACGGCGCCACCGAATTGCCAAGCCGAGATTCATGCCGCTGCGGATCATACAGAGACATGACGGCTCGTGGCGATCAGACGTAAGCGGCAGCGATCCGTTCGAGCATCTTCGGCATCGTGTCGGGGGTGAAGTCCGACAAGCCCACGACGAAGCGCGAGACGCCGGTCGCGGCAAAGCGCGCAAGCTCGGACTGGACCTTGGCGCGATCGCCCTGGATAAATCCCATGACGGTAATGTCGAGCCGCGCAAAATCGCGGTCGACCGCGGCGCATTCGCGCTTCAGCTCGGCCAGCTTCTCGCTCATGAACTCCGGCGTCACACGAATCGGGCACCATCCGTCGCCCCACTTCGCGACCCGCTTGAGTGCGTTCTTGTCCAAGCTGCCGATGACGACCGGCGGACCATTTTTCTGCGCGGGCTTGGGCGAGCATTTGACCGCGGGAAACTTGACGTACTTGCCGTCGAAGGCGGCTTCCTCATGAGTCCACAACTCGCGCATCGCGGCGATATATTCGCGCGTCTGCGTCCATCGTTTGGGAAAGTCGACCGCGAACAGATCGCATTCCTCGCGCAGCCATCCCGCGCCGATTCCGAAGATAACCCTGCCGCCGGAAAACGCATCGAGCGTCGCGACCTGATTCGCAAGTGCGACCGGGTGATGCTCCGGCACGAGGCAGATTCCGGTAGCAAGCTTGAGCGATTTTGTGGTCGCGGCCGCCATGCTGAGCGCGACGATCTGATCGCCCATCGAGAAGTAGATCGGCGGAATATCGCCACCGCCGGGAAACTTGGTGGCGGGATTGGCGGGAACCGCCGGATGCTCCGGGATCCAGGCCGATTCGTAGCCGAGCGATTCCGCGACTCGCGCAAATTCGCCGGGATTTCCGTTACGTCCGTTAAAGGGAGTAAGCAGTCCGATTTTCATGGCGCGCTCCTTTGGCAATTCTCCGCAGCTTTTGCCGTCGATGCCGAGGGGACAAAGCGTAGTCTAATTCGTTATGGCAACGACTCGAAAGGGTTGTGAACGGCAATCTCCAAGGGCGCAAAGTGCCTCAGATTACCGGTCAGCACAATCAGATCATGCGCGGCTGCCGTCGCGGCGATTCCCAAGTCGGCAAATCGGGGACTCCGGCCCTTGCTCTGCGCCAAGTCAGAGAGTTTGCCGGCAATACGAGCGGCAGGTACGTCGAAAGGCAGAATGCGGCTGCTGTAGAGGTGCAGCAGAGTCTCCAACCATTCTTCCAAACCGGTGGACTTGCGGCGCGCGCCCTCGCGGCGGGTCTTCGCTATTCCGCTTTCGATCTCGGCTACGCTGATCGCAGACAGAAACAGACGCTCCGAATTGCGATCCATCCATCCGACTAGCTCGGCCGAAGCCGCTCCTCTGGATGGCGCGCCTGCGGAGATTACGTCGGTGTCGACCAGATACATTCACTCACCAACCGGGATCGCGCATCGGCTTGCGGTTGCGCTTGGGCAAATCGTCTTTTTCGAGCGGCGCCGCCATCAAGAGCCGCCCGAACGAAGGGACATGGGATAATCGTTCCCACTCCTCGTAACTCATGAGAACCGCTTCGGACCGGCCGTGACGAGTAATGACGCAAGGCTTGCCGCGCGCCGCGTCATCCATAACTGCGGAAAGCGTAGCCTTCGCATCTTTCAATTGAATTTTTTTCATCTCTTATGCTCCCCGCGCATGACCACTGTGGTCATATGTAGGGCAAACGAGAGCTGTTCGCAAGCGCAGTGTTGCGCGGCTAATTCCCCGCGACGAGTTCCGCCGAGGAGAATGTCGCACCAATCGGTCTGGAGCGTCACTCTTCAGCCGCGTGCTTGTGTACGGAAATCGGAACTGGCTTCCTGCGCGGCGTGGTGGGACGACCGACAAGCTCTTGTCGACGGCTATTCCCAGCCGAAGAAATCTTTTGCGTGGATGAAGCGCCCTACTCCGGCGGCGCGGGCCGCCAGCTCGTCGACTTCCTGGTCTCCGACCATTGTCGAGGATTTCAGGTCCACGCCGTAAAGCTCGGCCAGTTCGGTGATCATTCCGCCCTTGGGCTTGCGGCATTGACAGTTGTCCGCGTCGTCGTGCGGACAGATCTTCCACGCGGTGATGATATCGCCAAGCTTGTGGTCGAGCTCCTCCATCGCACGCTCGAACGCGGCCATCCTAAAACGTCCGCGCTTGATCTTGGACTGATTCGTCACGATGAGGATCAGATGGTCATGTATCGGAGTGAGCTTTTCCGCGACTCCCGGCAGCAAGTCGATCACGATATTGCCGTGCGCGTCGATCGGAAGCTCGCGCGACTCATCGAGGCGAACCAGGGTGCCGCCGAGATCGAAGAAGAGCGCGGCATTGCCGTTCTCATTCATCGCGGCTTCTTAGGCGGCTTGCCAATCGACGTGATCGCGGACCTCGGCGAAGACTTCGTCCAGGATCGCGACGCCGGCTTCGGCCTGCGCTTCGGTGATCACGAGCGGAGGGTTAATCCGGATGCGCGGAAAATAGCTCATCGTCACCAGGCCGCGTTTGAGCGCTTGTTTGAAGATAAATTCGGTGACCTTCTTTGCGAGCGGCTGTTTGCTTTTCAGATCGCGCACCAGCTCGACGCCGATCAGCAAGCCCTTGCCGCGCACGTCGCCGATAAATTCGTATTTCTCCTGGAGCTGGCGCAGCCGCGAGAGCATCGCGCCGCCGACGGTGCGCGAATTGTCGACCAGCTTCTCCTCGCGGATCGTCTTGAGCGTCTCCGACACGGCGACCGCGGCGAGCGGATTTCCGCCGTAGCTCGAGGACGACGCGCTGGGCTTGCCGAACGGTTCCGCCTTTCCGATTTCAGCGCTCAAGAGAACCCCCGAAACCGGAAAGCCCGAGCCCATCCCTTTGCCGACCGTGATCACGTCGGGCGCGACGCCGCTATGCTCGACGCCCCACATTTTTCCGGTGCGTCCGAAGCCGGTGATCATCTCGTCGGCGATCAGCAGCGCACCCAGGTCTTTCGCGACCGACTTGATCGCGGGCAGCCAGTCGTCAGGAGGAATCACGTTGCCGGCGGTGCCTTGCATCGGCTCGACCAGGATCGCGGCGACGTCACCGGCCGAGGAATTCTTGATCTGCTGGCGCGCGAAATCCACGCACGCAAGTCCGCACGACGGATACTCGAGCTTCAGCGGGCATCGGTAGCAATCGGCATACGGCACCTGGTAGCGGCCTCCCGGCAGCGGACCATAGCCCTGCTTGGATTCGTCGCCGATAAGCCCGAGCACGCCCATCGTTTTGCCGTGAAAGCCGCCCCAGAAGCCAACCACCTCGTGCTTTTTCGTGACCGAACGCGCAAGACGCAGCGCCGCCTCGACCGCCTCTGCTCCGCCGCTGTAGAGATGCGCCTGTTTGAGATTTCCCGGACCTGCTTCTGAAAGCAGGCGAAATGCTTCGGCGCGTTCTTTGGTCGCAAAGGTCCCTACGATCAGCCGCTCGGCCTGTTTGGCAAGCGCCCGCGCCAGCCGCGGATTTCCGTGCCCGAGGCTCGCCACCGCGACGCCGGCATAGAAGTCCACATAGGTGTTGCCGTCGGCGTCGGTCAGGGTTGCGCCATCGCCATGATCGAAGGCGACGCCGGCCAAAAGCGAAATTCGTTGGCGGCCCGGCGCGATATAGCGCTGTTCGTCAGCAAAAATCTCGGTCGATTTGGGTCCGGGAACCGAGGTGTGGATCGAGGGTAGTTTGCCGTTGGATGCCATCAGGTCGTGTATGTCGAATCCTTTCTCGAATGCTGTAGTTTCAATCCGGGTTGCGTGGCCCTCAGATGCTATGCGCGGCAGGACGCGGACGCGAGAGGATCGCGATCGCGCGTCGCGCGATCGCGCGCGCGGCGGCTGCGCGCACCCTGCCATAGCTGGGCCAGTCATTAAAGTCGATAATCGCAAACTTGTCCCCGCTCAAGACCGCGTCTCCACCCCACGCTTCGAGGCCCAGCGCGGCGGCGGCGGTATGCGCCGCGTCGGCGAGCGCGCGCACAGCGGCTTCTGGCACCTCGCCGGATTCGGGCAGCGCGGAAAAATATGAACCGCCACTGACCCCATAAAATTTAATCACGGAGCCGGGAAATTCCTGCTGGACGTAGGCGAAGCGGATACCGCGCCGCGCAAACGTCATCAGCCGCGCTTCGGCGTCCGCCCGGCCCGCAGCGCGCTGCACGTCTTCGGGACCGAGAGCATGTAGATCGCCGCGCTTGATGAATACCGGTGCGCCGAGATCGACCCCCGCAAGCGCCCGGGCGTCGAGCGCGGTTCCGGTGGCGACCAGGGCTCCGGCGGGAGTAGGGACGCCGGCGCGCGCGAGGCCGGGGGCCAGCAGATCTCGATAGCAGTTGCGGATCGCCAGCGCGGAGTTGATCACTTTTGCGCCCGCGCGTTCGGCGTCGGCCAGGCGGCGCAACGCGTTTTCGCCCTGGCACATCGCAAGGATTATGTCAGCGCCGGACACATCGGCGCCGGACGCATACGCGCGCGCTTCGATCGATTCCGTCGCGACCCCTTCGCGCGCGAGTTCGGCCAGCACCAGGTCAAGGATTGCAGCGTCGGCTTCGACCTTGCCCGGAGAGAATTCGGGTTCGCGATAAATTCCAAGGGCACGATGGTTCATGGTCAATCCTCCACCTGGCGGCGCGCCGCCTCGAGATCGGCGGCTTCGTCGATATCGATCGCGCTGGCGACCTCGATTGCGCGCAACCGAAACCGGTTCTCGAGCAGCATCGCCAGAAACGCGCGCATCGCCGCAAGCTTCAGGGCACGCGCGTTTTCGACGAGCGAGAAGATAGCGGTTGGCAGCCAGTATACTCCGGCGGTCACGATCGGCGCGGGACGCTCGCCCAGCTCTTCTATCAACCCCGATGGGGACACGTGCGTGAAAAGCGGTTTCCGGTCACCGCGCCATTTTACTACCGCCAACGCCCCATCGCATCCGCCGCCGACGGATGCGGACTGCGCCTCGCGCGTGAAACGCGCAAACTCAGCGAGCGGCAAAATCGCGTCAACCGTCGCGAGCAAAAAGTGTCCCGCGCGCAGCGATTCGCCCAGCGTAAATAATGACTCCATCGAGGATTCCGTGTTGCGCACCACAATCCTGAGCTCGCGCGGCAGCTCGATCTTCCCGATGAGTGACGCCGTCTCATGATTGATCACGGCCAGCACTTCGGACGCGCCGACCGCGAGCATCGCGCGCGCCTGCCGCACCAGCATCGGCGCGCCGCCGATCTCGACCAGTGGCTTCGGGATGCTCGCGCCGCCGGTGGCGCGCAGACGCTCGCCGCGGCCGGCGGCGATTATCGAGCCCTGAAACGCGCTCACAGCGTAAGCTCCACGAGCTCTTCGAGATTGGCAATGACGTAATCCGCCGACGCGGATGCGCCGCCGCGCGCGGGTCCATTGCCGCCATCGAAGGTCGGGCAGTACCAGACAGTCTTGAGGCCGAGCGCGCGGGCGGGTGCGCAATCCTTTTCCATCGAATCACCGATCATCGCGGCGTCTGCGGGCGCGGCGCCCAGCGACTTCAGCGCCGCCAGGAAGATTCGCGCATCCGGCTTCCCAAATCCAACGCGCGCCGAATCGGCGACCGCGCTTACCAGCTTCGCCATCCCGGCCTCAGCGATAATCCGATCAAGATTGCCGTACCAATTCGAGACGACACCGATACGGTAGCGCCGCGCGAGTGCGGCAAGAACCGCACGGCTCTTTTCCATCCCGGATCGAGACTGCTCGACGAACAGCGCGGTGATGCGTTCGCCGACTCGATAGCGGCCGCGCGAATCGAACGCGCGCAACGTCGCACGAACGGCGTCCGGCCCGGCTTCTGCCAGGAATTCGATCTGCTGCCCAACGAGCATCCGCACCAGCTCGGTCAAACCAAAGCGTTCCACCACGCGGCGGGCGCGGACCGTCGCCGCACGCGCATGCTCGTAGGCCGGATCGAGCTCGGTGCGCGTGATCGGGATTTCGGCGATATGGTACTGTGCCACGAAACGATCAAGCCAATAGGTGGGCCCGTCGAGCGTGCTGCCGAAATCGAAAAGGAGCGTGGTAATCATCGCTTATATCTGGGCCTTAGATCTGGCGATATGTGAGCTTCCGTGAGCCACCGAGTTTACCAGCGCCTCGATGCCGTCACTAGGCAGGTTTCTGACTTCGCCGGCCACCGCGAGGATTTAATCGGTTTGACATAATCGCGAGTGCGCCCTAAATCGTTCGCCAGAGCCATCTATTGCCAAATCGAAATCGGACAAGGTTAGATTCTTTGAGCAGACCGGCGAAACGAATAGGTTCGGCGCCGTAGCATCGAGGCCTGATTCAAGCAGGATGACTGATAAAGAGGTGAAAGTTTTTGAAGGTTGGCTTCTAGCGGTGGGGTTACCGGCATGTTACCTTGACCAGCCGGACAGTCTATTGAGAAACCGGGTTTTATAAGACCTTGATAACCGAAACGGCTCTAATTGCTGCCCCTTCACGCGCCGACAACCGGATCTTCGGTCGTCCACTGCTGGAACGGCTGATTATCTCGTGCGAACGCGCCGGGATCAGCCGTTTCATCATCGAGGCTCCGCCCGCGCGACGAGCGGAAATCGAAGCCTCGCTCGGATGTTATAGAAATCATCCCACCGTCACCTTGGTTGATCGGCTCGATGCCGAAGCCGCCAAGCGCGAGCAGATCGATCCTACGGTCGCCTGTATCGCGCTGTCGGGAAATCTGGTGTTCTTTAAGTCACAACTCGAGCAGGTGTTGAGCGAAGCCGCAAACCAGCCCGGCAGCATCGTGCGCCTGACAACCTCTGATTCTGATCACGGCGGTGAGATCGCCGCCGGGCCGTGCGCGGAACTGCTGCGCCGCGGCGGGATGAGTGCCGAGCATTTTCGCAGGCCGAGGGGCGACCTGCCCTTCGCGCTCAACGGACGCCCCGAGGATCGCGAGGAAGCGGAAGTGCGCCTTGCGCGGTCGTTGCGTATCGAGACGGCAAAGAAGGACGCGCCGATGGCCCGCTGGGTGGACCGCAAGCTTTCGTGGCGGCTTAGCCTGCGCCTTGCGCGGACGGCGATCACCCCGAATCAAGTCACGATCGCAAATACCATCCTCGGCCTCACCTGCGGATGGATGTTCGCGGTACCGGGCTACTGGACGCGCGTGGCCGCGGCGATTTTGTTTCTCATCTCGATCACGATCGACGGAGTGGACGGCGAATTGGCGCGGCTCAAGATGTGCGAAACCAAATTTGGCGGCAAGCTCGACGTCGTGACTGACAACATCGTGCACGTCGCGGTGTTCGTCGGCATCTACGTGGGATGCTACCGGGCCAGCGGAAGTATCGCGTACCTGTGGCTGACGCTATTGGTGCTGGGCGGCTTTGGACTGTGTTCGTATGCGACCTACCGCGCGTTTGCGCTGCGCGGAGAAGTCGCGGAGAAGTGGCTCGAAGCGGTTGACCGATGGAGCGGGCGCGACTTCGCCTACTTGCTGGTCGTGCTGGCATTGATAAATCGAATCGAATGGTTCGCGTGGGGGACGGCATTCGGAACCTACCTGTTCGCTTTTGGCCTGATATGGCTGGTCGCGCGCAAGGCGCCGGAGAATCCGGGCCCGGACGCGCGGCTGGCTTAAAGCGTATGCATTGAAAGATTGAACGACGGAATTTTCGTCGGAGAGAGGACATGAACAAGAAACCCAGGATCCTGCTGGTACAGCCTACAACCATCCATCTGGACGGAACTCCGCATAAGACGCGGTGGCGGCTCATCATGGGGCTGATGATTCCGCTGATGGCGGGACTCACGCCCGCGGAATACGACGTGACCTTGTGCGACGAGCGCCTCGAGGACATCAATTTCGACGGCGGATGGGACCTCGTCGGCATGACTACTACGATCGGCGCGTCGCTGCGCGCCTATCAACTCGGCGACGAATTCCGCAAGCGCGGAATTCCGGTGGTCCTCGGCGGCTTCCACGCCACCCTTCAGACCGAAGAGGCGCTGCATCACGCCGACGCCGTGGTGCAGGGCGAGGCCGACCTGGTATGGGCGGAGTTGTTGCAGGATTGGCGCGACGGCAAGCTCAAGCAGGTTTACAAGGCCACCAAGGTTCACGACTTGAAGAACCTGCCGCGTCCGCGCCACGAACTCCTGAAGCTCAACAAATATCTGTTCAAGGCGGTCCCGGTGCAGGCCAGCCGCGGATGCCCCTACCGATGCTCGTTCTGCGAGATTCCGGTGTTCTACGACGGCAGCTACCGGACCCGGCCGATCGAGGACATCGTCGAGGAGATGAAGGAAGTCATCAAGATTACTGGCTTCCGGCGCTTCCAGTTTATCGACGATCAGATAACCGGCAAGCACAAGTTCGCGCGTGAGCTGTTCAAGGCGCTCGAACCGCTCAATATCCGCTTCTCGTGCCTGTGGACGATCAACTCGAATCATGACGACGACCTGCTCGAGCTGGCGGCGAAGGCCGGAATTTTCCACGTTAATATCGGAGTGGAATCGATCAGCCAGGAATCGCTGCTCTCGATGAACAAGATTCAGAACCATGCCAACCAGTACAAAAAGCTCTTGAAGAAACTCGAGAAGTACGGGATCTACTATTCGCTGAATTTCCTGTTTGGACTCGAAGAAGATCGCCCCGGCATCTTCGACGAAACGATGAAGTTCCTGCACGAAGTCCGCGCCCCGGAGGCATTTTTCAACACGGTCACGCCGCGGCGCGGCACCCCGATGCGCACGCAGCTAGAAAACGAAGGCCGTGTGATCATCCCCGACGCCGACCTGTACACCAACAACTTCCGCTGCATGTTCGTGCCCAAGAACATGTCGCCGCAGGAAGTCGAAGAAGGGGTATGGCGCTGCACCAAGGAATTCTATTCGTTCAAGTCGATGTTCAAGCGGCTGCTGTTGCCGCCGAACAAGTTCACCTGGCAGGGACTGACTGAGAACATGCTCTTCTGGTACGGCGCCAAGCGCCAAATCGACCCGGTCGATTATTATTAGAAAGCACTCGCGACAAGTGCAAAAAGGGCGGCCTCACAAAGGGCCGCCCTTTTTTATTTCGCGCCGAAATCTGAGGGACCTTATTCAGCGCGGCGCGCCAGCGGCGCGCGCTTTAACACCAGAGCAGCACCCGCGTCAGCATTTTCGTGCCATGTAGGCGAAAAACTCCGGCGGCTCGCCGCGCAGGATTCCTGACGGCTCCACGGCGAGGATGGCGCTGCGAAGATCGCGCTCGAACGCCTCGACGCGGTCGCCGAGTAATCGGCGGCTGCAGAACGAAGTCGAGTAGAGATTTCCGATCATCGAATCGATCGTCCAGTCGATATCGAAAGACTCCTGATACACGGTGACATCCTTGAAGCGCGAGCGCGCGATGTATTCTTCGTCGCGCTCCGCAGGCGGCGGACCTGAATCCCAAGGTAGCCGCCGGTCGCCCAAGTAGTCTTTGATCACCCGGTTGATCGCTACGCGCCACGCG
>JBARDN010000232.1:0-8875 GCA_049795175.1 Binataceae bacterium (SeqCode)
CGAGCAGGGTCAGGAGCGTAAATGCGTCGCGGCCCCAGGCCTCGGCGACCCAGATTGAATGGATCCCGGCGGCGTCGGCGATTTTCGCGCGCTCGAGCGCCGCCTTGTAGTCGAGCTTGCCCTGCCAATTGACGCCGATCGTGAGCTTGCGAGCCATCGTGGAATCCTCCGTGTGAAAATCAGGCGTGCTTGAGATCGCGCACGCGCTCGTACCAGCGCATCAGGTTTTTGAAATCTTTTACCAACGCGAAATTCGCCGGGATAAGCGCCAGGAAAAAGAACGGATGATACAGCGACGCATCCGCCATCGTGAATGACGCGCCCAGAAAATAATCCTTGCCCGCCAGTTGGGTGTCGATCATCCGCGCGAAACCGGCCAGCGCCTCGCGCGCGGGAGCCGAGCCTTCGCGCATCTTTGCGGTGCTCATGCCGATGAGCTTTTCGCGATTGGCCTTGAGCTTCGGGTCGCCGGCGGCGTCGAGCAGGTCGGGAATCGTGAGCGTCAGGATCGGCACGAACAGGGTATTGTCGGCGAAGTGATCGATGATCTCGCACAGCCCCAGCGCGCCTTCGGGGATCACGCGATGGGCGGGAGCCTTGGCGTCGATCCACTTGATAATGTCGGCGGAGTTCCAGACCACTTCGCCGTTCCACTCGGCCACCGGCACGCGGGTCCATTTGCCGCCGGTGATCGCGAGCAGATTGGTCTTGTCTTCGTAGTGGCAATCGATCGGATTCCAGCCGAGGCCCTTGTAGGTGAGCACGCGGCGGACTTTTTCCGTAAACGGCGAGATTGGGTATTGATAGAGGTTGATATCGGCCATGTGAATCTGATCTCCGGTTCCGGTTGTCGTTCTTAGTCGGCGCCGCGGCGCACGGTCAGGTTGAATGCGATATCCTCACGGAGCATCGATTTTATATGGCATCCGCGCTCGGCGACTTCCACCAGGCGGTCCAGACGCTCGCCGTCGAGCGCGGTTTGAACTTCAAGTTCTACTTTAATTTCTTTGACGTGCCCCTTTTCATTCGCACTGACCCGCACCGACGCGCGGCCGAGCTCGGCGTTGCGCACGCGCGCCGCGATTCTTAGCGACATCAGCAGGCATCCGCCGAGCGCGCCCAGAAACGCGGTGACCGGATCGGGAGCGGCGGCGCTGTCGGCGTCGAGCGTCCACGAGGCAGATGCCGAGGTCACCTCGGCATGCAGCGTTCCGGCGATGCTGGCGACCTCGACTTCGCGCTTGCGTGTGGGCGGCGTGGATGCGCGCGCGTCGGTGACGCTCGGGTTCTCGCGGGCGGTAGTCATCGCGTCTCAAGGTAGCCGAGACGCAGGGCAATGGACAAACCGATCGTTCAGGGCGCGGGCGGTGTTAATCGCCGGCCGCAGCGGAAGCGCCGGTGAGAGCGGCGGCCTGATCGACAAAGATTTTCCATCCGGGTTTTTTCCGGCCGTCAACCGTCAACAATCCGAGCGTGCAGAAGTAGTCGCTGAAGTGTCCGTCGGGATCGGGCACGCCGTAGTAGGCGGATTGCTCATCGCAGTACTTGCGATTCAGATCGTGCTCCATCACGTAGCTGAGGAATGGGATGCGCTCGCCTTGCGACTGCCATGCGGTGAAGACGTTGCGCACGAACTCCGCCTGCATCGCGGCCGAGCTTTTCAGTTTGCGGGAGGTTGGATAACCGACCTCCTGCAGGACGACCGGCTTGCCGCCGGCGAGATTGACCATCGCGGGAAAGTCGCTGAGCGGCGCGCCGGGAGGCTCGACGACGAAATCGTTGCCGAGCGGATAGTAGGTGATGATCCACACGTCGCTCGAAGAGTTCAGCTCGGCAACCGCGGTCCTCGACGCGCCGCTGGCGCCGCTCCAGGTGGTGGCGACTCCGACCCTCACGCCCGGCGCGTGCGCATGAACATAGGCGACAGCGTCGGCATAGAAAGCATCGTACTGCGGCCACTGGTCGGGATGCGCGGCGAGATAGACGTCAACCTCGTTGCCGATCGAGAGATACTCGACGTGAGAATTGAGGATCGGAAAAATCTGATCGAGCAGCGCGTGGAAGCGTGCGATCATCCGCGGGTCGTCGAACGCGACGCCCTGAAGATCCGAAGGGACGACGTTAACCGACGTGTTGAGGATTCCGATGGTGAGCTCGAGGGTCCATCCGAGCGTGCCGCCCAGGTAGCTTATTCCGCCGGCCGGATTCGAAACGTCGATCCGTCCGGGCGAGGGTTCCAGCGCGTTCCAGAGGTTGAAAAGTTGATCGCCAGTGACACCGGCCTTCGCGGCGGCACTAATTCCCGCGGCGATTTTTTTTGTGGTCAGCGGAGGACCGCCTTTGGGCGTCGGCGACAGCGCAAGCACGCGCGCCGGAGTTCCGTACTGAATCGCGGCGGAATCGGCGCGTCCCGGAAGACTCATCCAGGCGGCGAACGCGCATCCCGCGATCGTGACAATCGCGAGCATCGCGGTGCCGCCGCCGAGTAGGCGCAAGGTCCGTGTCTTGGCTCGATACATTATCGCGACCTGCGCTCAACCTTGCGCCATATCGTTTTGGCGTCAAGCGTTAGGCTCCAAGAGTTGCTACTAACAAGCTGATCCTGGTTACTTCGAACGCGCCCGAGTTCCGGCAAGTTCAGGGGCTTCGGGTCGAAGACTGGCGTTCGTAAAACTACTGCGTCGGCGTGATGACGTAAGCGCAGCGGCGGGCGCCGGCGAGGATGTGATCGGTGCGCTCGACAGTCGCGCTCTTGCCGAACAGCGTGCGGAACAGCGTCAGCTCTTCGCGGCAAAGCCCCTGGCATTCGGCGGCGGCGACGCAGATCGGACAATGATTTTCAGCAAGCAGAATCGTGCCGTCGGCGCGCGGCGCGCACTCGGCCATATACCCCTGCGCCTTGCGAATCTCGGCCAGCGCGCGGGCGCGATCGGTGATCGACGCGCCGACGTTGTTCATCCGCGCGCGATAATCCTTTAGCTGCTGGCGTGTGCGTTCAGCGAGCAGCTTTTCGAGTCCGGCTTCGCCGAATGCGGCGCGAACCGCGCCGATCATCTCGAGCGTCAACTCGGCGTGGCTCTCGGGAAAGCGATCGGCCGCGCGATCGGTTATCCGCCAGATGCGCGCAGGACGCCCTACCCTGCGGCGTTCATCGCGGTAGTCGACCAGACCGCCCGCGCGAAATCGGTACAGATGCTGCCGCACCGCCATCGCGGTGATCTTTAGCCGGCGGCCAAGCGCCGCGGCGCTCTCGGGGCCCTTGGTCTTGAGAATGTAAAGAATACGGTCGCCGGTGCGGGTGTCGGATTCGATAGTGGCGGGACGCATAAGGCGATCCTACCGGAGCCGAGACTTTAATCAAGGCTTCGCTTGACATAATTACGACAGAGAGTACTTTACTAATTACCTACGCCGCAGCTCACCGGGAGGAATCCGCAATGGAGCCAGCCGCCAGTCAAACCCGTTTCGTTAAAGCAGCCAGCCTGGCCGAGCTTCCCGACGGCGCGCGCCGCACGGTCACACTCGAGGGCAACGTGATCGCGCTATTCAGCTCGGGCGGCAAAATCTACGCGGTGGACAACCGATGCCCGCACATGGGCTTTCCGCTCGATCGCGGCACCGTGAAGGATTGCATCCTTACCTGCCACTGGCATCACGCGCGCTTCGACCTCGCGACGGGAGGCACTTTCGATCAATGGGCCGATGACGTGCGCGCGTTTCCGGTAAAGATCGAAGGCGGGGAAGTCATGATCGATCTGGCGGAGCATCGCGATCTGCGGCGGCACTATCTCGCGCGGTTGGGCGACGGGCTCGAACGCGATATTCCGCTGGTGATCGCGAAATCGGTCATCGCACTTTCCTCACGCGATGAAGTCGGCGCGATCGCGACCTTTCGCGCCGGGCTCGACTTCGGCGTGGCGCATCGCCGGGACGGCTGGGGCGCGGGGCTGACGACTCTGACCTGCATGATGAATCTGCTGCCCTCGCTCGAGGCGCAGGATCGGCAGCGCGCGTTGTACCAGGGTCTGTCCAGCGTTGCCGCCGATTGTGACGAAAATCCTCCGCGCTTCATGGTGCGCCCTCTTCCGGGTGCGCAGAGCGCCAGCACCGCGAAGCTAAAGGGATGGCTCCGTAGTTTCATCGAGGTGCGCGACGCCGAGGGCGCCGAGCGATGCATCACCAGCGCGGTGCGCGGCGGAGTGCCTGCGCGCGAGGTCGCCGATATGATGTTCGCGGCGGCGACCGATCATCGCTATTTGACCGGCGGACACGTGCTCGATTTCACCAACAAGGCGTTCGAGGCGCTCGACCATGCAGGGTGGGAGCGCGCGGATGCTGTGCTCGCCAGCCTGGCGCGCAGCTACGCGATGGCCGACAGGATGGAGGAAGCCAACGCGTGGCGCAGTCCTATCGATCTAGTCGCGATCGTCGAGCACGCATTCGAGGGTATCGCCGACGCGCTCGCGGCAGGGCATCGCACCGAGGACTCATGGACCGGGCGCGAGGCGTTAGCCGAGGTGATTCTCGGCGACGACCCGCAAGCGATCGCGAATTCGATGCTGGCGGCGCTGCGCGAAGGATGCAGCCCTGCGGATCTGGGCGGTGCGGCGGCGTATGCGGCGTCGATGCGAATCGCGCGGTTTCATATCAGCAACGAATTTGGCGACTGGGATACCGCGCATCACAGCTACACCTTCTCGAACGCCGTGCATCAGGCGCTGCGGCGTGCGCCGTCGGTCGAGCTGATTCGCGGAGCATTCGACGCCGCGATGAGCGTTTATCTCGACCGGTTTCTGAATATTCCGGCCACGCGGATTCCACGCGGCAACGGCGCATCGCGGCCGCCCGCCGAACTTATCGAGGCGCTTCCTTCGCTGCTCAACCTGCAGCAGCAGGTGAACGAGGTTGCCGCGATCGTCGCGGAATACTTCGCCACGTCGTCGAGCGACGGCGGCAGGCTTATCGCCGCGATCGGCCATGCGATGCTGCGCGAGGATCGCGATTTCCACACCATCCAGGATCTCGAAGCGGCAGTGCGCCAGTATTCGATGCTTCCGCGGGGCGCCGGCGCTAATGTGATGCTCTCGACGGCGCGCTACCTCGCAGCGCATTCACCGACGGTGCGGGCGCAGGGGCAGACCTATCAGATCGCGCAGCGGCTATTTCGCGGCGACCGCCTGTTCGAGGAATAGTGTAAAATATCTTCTCTCAGGGAGATTCAGCCATGAGCATTACACTCAATCACACAATCGTTCCGGCGAATGACAAGGTCGCCTCCGCAAAATTCTTCGCCGAGCTGTTCGGACTGTCCTACGAAGGGCCGATGGGTCCGTTCGCGCCGGTCAAGGTGAACCAGACTTTCACCATGGACTTTGACGATCGGTGGCATCCGCAGGAAGTGCATCACTACGCCTTTCATGTCGGCGAAGAGGAGTTCGACGCGATTTTCGGCCGGATCAAAACTGCGGGACTGGCATACGGCAGTGGCCCGCGATCGCCCGATGACATGCAGGTCGGCGCATCGCTCGGCGGGAGGGTCGTGTACTTCCGCGAGCTCAATCGCCATCTGCTGGAAATTCGGACGCGGGTCTGAGCGCGCGCGGCTGCTTCGTTCCGGAATGGACTTCTGATCAGACCCGCTGGAAATCGGTGCGGCGATGGGTTTATGGTCGTGGCTGAGGCAATATCGCGATGGAACCTGTCAGATACGTCGAGCGTCTCAACGCGCACTATCGATCGCAGGGTTTTCCGCCCTATCGATGGGCTGTGAATGAAGCCGCGCCAATCACCGCGCTTTCAAAGCCGCTGAATCGATGCCGGATAACGCTGCTCACATCGGGTGGCGTTTCCCATTGCGACTCGCCGCCGTTCAACCCGCTGGCGCGCAACGATCTTAGAGTTGACGCGCTGGAAAACACGGTCGCGCCACGATCGCTCGTAATCAACGACGATTACTACAAGCATCACGACGCCGACCGCGACATCAATTGCATCTTTCCGATCGAGCGATTGCGGGAATTGGCCGACGAGGGCGTGATCGGCGCGTTGGCTCCACATCACTACAGCGGCTTCATGGGCCGCATCTATACCCGCTCCGCCGTGATCAACGAAGCGGCTCCGGCGCTCGCCCTCCAGCTCCAGCACGAGGAGGTCGATGCCGCCGTTCTGGTGCCCGCCTGACCGCTCGATCACCAGACCGTGGGTCTGGTCGCACGAGTACTCGAAGCGTCCGGCATTCCTACCGTAGTGGTCTCGACGGGGCGAGACATTAGCGCACAGGTAAAGCCGCCGCGCACGGTGTTCGTGAACTTTCCGATGGGAAATCCGTTCGGGCGGCCGTTCGACCCGGTCCAGCAACGTGCGATCCTGCTCGACGCGCTGCGGCATCTCGAGCGCGCCCGCGATGGGGATGAGATAGTCGATTTGCCCTATGAATGGGGCGCTGAATTCGATCTGGCGGTCAGCACTTCAAAGCCAGACGGCGAGCGTTGAAAATCCTGCGCAATAGTCAATGGTGGATATCGAATGTACGCGGTACCGCAACTGGAGAATTGCTCAGATGGCTCTGAAAATAAAGAAATCCGTCAGGGATCTGCTCGCCGAAGCCAACGCCGAAGTCGAAACCGTCAGCGCCGAAGATGCGCTCAAAATGAAAGATGACCCCGGCGTTATTTTCGTCGATATCCGTGATATCCGCGAACTCGATCGCGACGGCCGGATTCCCGGCGCGCTGCATGCGCCGCGTGGGATGCTCGAATTCTGGGTCGATCCCGAAAGCCCCTACCATCGGGAAGTCTTCGCTTCGGGCAAACGATTCCTGTTCTTCTGTGCGGGCGGTGGGCGCTCTGCGCTGGCAGCGCAGATCACTCAGCAGATGGGGTTGGAGCCGGTCTGCCACATGGCTGGCGGCTTCGGTGGATGGAAGGCTGCCGGCGGCGCCGTCGAGCATGGCAAGCCCGCCAAGCCGCCAAAGTCCCGTGGATGAAGTCTCGGAATCAAGCGGACGCGGCTACTTCATTCCGGAATAGACCGCGAAGATCAGATTGCGGTAGGCGATGCCGACTTCGCGAAAGCCGATCGCGCCCAGCCATCCGAGCTGTTCGGACACGGTCGAGGTGCGGTCGAACTTCATCCGTTCGAGCGCGGCGGCGAGGTCGGGTTCCGAGGCGCCGATCTCGCGCGCGCGCCGAATCCACATCGCGTGATTGCGGATTTCGAGCGCCGGAGTCTCACCGCGAACTTGATCGGCGTTGATCAGGATACCGCCGTCGTTCAACGCCGCGTAGGCTTGCGCATAGACGGCGCGTTTTTGCTGGTCGGAAAGATGATGAATCGACAGCGCGGAGATGATCGCGTCGTAATGCCCGGTAATTCGGCCCAGGCCGTAGTCGGCGACCTCGAAGCTGAAGCGCGTGCCGCCGGCCTCGAACCGATCGCGCGCCTGCGCCAGCATCTCGTCCGAGATATCGACCATCACGATTCGCGCGCGCGGATACGAGAACGCTACGAACGCTGAAAGCAAACCGGTGCCTGCTCCGAGATCGAGCACGGTGATTTCGCGCTCGCGCGGAAACGGCAACGTGTCGATT
The DNA here is from genome assembly GCA_049795175.1 of Binataceae bacterium (SeqCode). Taxonomy (GTDB): domain Bacteria; phylum Desulfobacterota; class Binatia; order Binatales; family Binataceae; genus JBARDN01. The sequence continues at coordinate 7,590 of JBARDN010000232.1, forward strand.
GCGGCGCGGTAGAACTCGTCGAAACAGGGCACGAGTTTGCGCCGCGCGCGATCGTAAGTCTCAGCCGTACGATCGAACGCGTATTTGATTGATTCCTGCATCGTTCGAGTCGTCTATCTTGCCACGCGAGTGCCGGCGACGCGAGAGCGTCAGCGCGGTTTGGTGTACGCCGCCGTCACGATCCGATATAAAGGTGATCAAGCCGCAGCCGCATCGCGCACGGAATTATCTGAGGTACGTATGATGCAAAAGCCGATCATCTCCGCAGATTCGCATATCACCGAGCCGCCCAACACTTACGTTGATCGAATCGATCCCAAGTATAAGGACACCGCGCCGCACGTAGTGCGCGACGACAAAATGGGCGACGTGTTCGTGGTCAAGGATATGGAACGCTCGATTCCGATGGGCCTGCTCGCAGCCGCCGGCAAGAGCGCAAAGGAACTCGCAATCGGCGGCGTGAAGTTCGAGGATATGCATCGCGGAGGATGGGATCCCGAGGCGCGCCTCGGCGATCAGGACCGCGATGGTGTTTCCGCCGAGGTGATCTATCCCACCGTTGGGATGCTGCTGTGCAATCATGCAGATGTCGATTACAAGAAGGCCTGCTTCGACGCGTACAACCTGTGGATGGCCGAGTATTGCGGGCATCATCCGGATCGCCTGATCGGAGTCGGGCAGACCGCGATGCGCTCGCCGGCCGAGGGTATCGAGGATCTGCGCAAGATGAAGGCGCTTGGATTCAAGGGCGTGATGATGCCGGGGAATCCTGCGGTCGAGGACTACGACAGCCCGGTGTACGACGATTTTTATCGCGCCGCCGTGGACCTCGAGATGCCGCTGAGTTTCCATATCTTGACCAGCCGAAACGACAGCATGTTCCAAACGCGCGGGCCGCGGCTCAATGGCTTTCTGGCGATCATCCGCGGATGCCAGGACATCATCGGCACGTTCGTGCTGAGCGGAGTCTTCGAGCGCCATCCGAAGCTCAAGCTGGTGTGCGTCGAGGCGGACGCGGGATGGGTTCCGCATTACATGTACCGGATGGACCACGCATACGATCGGCATCGCTACTGGCTGCCGGCCGGAACCCTGTCGAAGATGCCGAGCGAGTATTTCCGCGAAAATGTCTACGTTACGTTCCAGGATGACTGGGTCGCGTTCCAGATGACTAAGATGTGCAACGTGCGGCGCCTGATGTGGGCCAACGATTTTCCGCATAGCGACTCGACCTGGCCGTGGTCGCAGGAAATCCTGAAGAAGCAGACCGCAAAGCTGTCCGAGGA
>JBARDN010000233.1:0-2175 GCA_049795175.1 Binataceae bacterium (SeqCode)
CGCCTTCCTTCGCGGCCGCCGTGCACTTTGCGCAACACCCCGCCGACGAGCTCGATCTGCTGATGGCGGCGCTCGCGCTCGACGCGACCGGGCTCATCATGATCGGCGTGAACTACCGCGACTCGAGCTACGCGCCGCATGCGAGCGCGGCCGAAATAATCCTCGAAGAAGAAGCCGACCACGAAGTCTTCGCGAGCCATCAATTGGGCGAAGCGGTCGAGCGCTTCGGCGCAAAACGCGTCGGCGCGGCTCTGCGCGAATGGCTTCCGCGGGCGGTTAATTTTTTCGGACCGCCGGGAACCGGCTTCACCTACGACTGTATCCGTTACGGCCTCAAGACGCGTGACAACCAGGAGCTCGCCGAGCTGTACCTCGCGATGATCGGCAAACGCTGCGAGCAGCTAGGAATCGCGCTCCCCGCGCTAACCTCGGACTATCCGCACGCCGCTGCCTGAGCGCGCCACTCACGCATTCAGTGCGCGCAGCGCCAGGCCGCGGGCGACCGAAGTGAATTCGTTGCCCAGCCGGATTTTTTCCGCTCCGAATCGCTCCTCGAAGATACGCCGCACCGCCGGGACGAACGACGAACCGCCGGTCAGAAACACGCTGTCGATTTCCCTGCGATCGATCGCGACCGTCCGCATCAACCGATCGACGCATCCCGCGATCTCGGCGAGCAGCCGCGCGATCCATTCGTTGAATTCGCCGCGGCCGATCAAACGGCGGATCTCTGCCGGCGGATCGGTGAAGTCGAACTCGGCGGACTCGTCGTCCGACAACGCGAGCTTGGTGCGCTCGATCTCGCGAAATATGTAGTAGCCCAGGTCGCTGTCGATCACGTTGATCAGGGCGGCGATTTTGGCCGGCTCGAGCGACTCGCGTTCGAGCTCGCGCAGCCGAAATATCGTCGCACGCGTCTTGAGCATCGACAGATGATGCCATCGTTCGAGCCGCGCGTACGGCCACGTCGGCGCCGGCAAGGTCGCGCCATACGGCGAGCGATACTTCGAGCCGCGTCCCAGCGCAGGCGCGACGATGTGATGGATCATCCGCCCGTCGAACGCGTCGCCCGCGATCGCGACGCCGTCGTTGCCAAGAATCTCGAAGCGCTCGCGGGGTTCGGCCGACCCGGCGCGCGGAGCCTTCAGCCGCAGGATCGAGAAGTCACTGGTGCCGCCGCCGAAGTCCGCGATCATCACCGTTTCGTCGCGCTGGATTCGGCTCGCGTAGTCATACGCCGCCGCAACCGGCTCGTACTCGAACATCACCTCGTCCCAGCCCGCGCGCCGGACCGCAACGTCCAGGCGGGCGCGCGCCGCGTCGTCATCGGCAGAGGTCTGCGCGTCGGAGAAGTGCACCGGGCGGCCGACGATGATCCGCGCAGGCAGCGGTCCGAACTGCTCTTCCGCACTCTGGCGCAGCTTGATCAGAATCGGGGCGATCAGATCTCCCAGCGAATAGTTTTCGCCCATGATGTCGGTGGATTGGAACGTTCGATCGGCCAGAAACGATTTCAGCGACTGGATGAGCCTGCCGTTGCCGGCCGCCGCAAGGTAGCGGCGAATCGCGTCGTTGCCGACTGACAACGCCGCTTCGGTGCCGCCGGTTTCTTCGGTCGATTCGAAAAACAGAATCGAGCGAAAGATCTCGGTCTCGGGCGCGTCCGCGATGTCAGCGGCAAAGCGCGCCAGGCGCACCGCGCCGTCGCCGCCGATGATCGCGATCGCGCTGTTAGTCGTGCCGAAATCCAGTCCGACGGCGCGGATCGGCGTGGTCATGGTAAGCACATCGCGCGCACGAATTTCATCCGTCGAGAATCCAGTCGCGCCTAATCGTTGTCAACGTTGAGCATTTCGTATAAAGTCGCCAAACCCTAAGGATGACCGAAAAACCCGCGCATAGCGCGGTAGCGACGGGCCGATGTGTCGGCCCTTTTCTTTTTCTCCGCGCGCTGTTGCGCGCCACAAGGAGCAGCCGCGTGCGCAAAATCGACGAGCCGCCTTCAGGGATCTCCGCCGCCGACGTTGCGGACAACTGGAATCGCAACGCCGACCTGTGGGCCGCCGAAGTTCGTGCCGGCCACGACGTTTATCGCGAACATTACAACAATCCGGCGTTCCTCGCCTTTATCGGCGATTTGGCAGGTAAGCGCGTCCTCGATGCCGGATGCGGCGA
>JBARDN010000234.1:0-3884 GCA_049795175.1 Binataceae bacterium (SeqCode)
GCGAGCACCGCGGTGGAGAAATAGGGCGCGCAGAGCAATGCGCGGCCAAGCTCTTCTGTAACGATGCAAAGCTCCACAATTCCGAAGCCTGCGCCGCCGTACTGCTCCGGAATGTGGATCCCGGGAAGCGCGAGCGCCTCGCTCAACTGGCGCCACACCTCGGGGTCGTAGCCCTGGGCCGTGTCCATGAGGCGGCGAACCTCGGTCGTGGGCGATTTATCATTCAGAAATCGCCGCAGCGCCGAGCGGAACTGCTCCTGCTCGTCGGTGAACGCGAACTGGATGCGGTGGGCCGGTCTCGATTCGTCTGATGCACTCATCGCTCTTGAAATATGATCCGTCGTGAACTCCGGGAATGATCGTGTAATGCCATGAACAGGCCGTACGTAGCAAAAGCAAATTCACCCGACGAACGAGGAGATTTTTTATTTCTGGTTGATAGGCGCGGCGGCCCATGACTGTTGCGTCATTATGAAAGGATCGGCGGAAATGCTGATCTCGCCGCGAAATGGCCAGTCGAGCGCGATGATAATCACTATAACCATCGCGAGTGTGGCCGCCACTGTGGCGGTCATGGCCAGATGCATGCCGAAGTTTTCGAAACCGAAGAGGTAGGTGTAGCCGGTGGTGATCGCCGCGCCGAAAAAAACGATGCACCAGATCACGCCCGGAATATGTCCCTGGACTGCGGACAGCCGGGCGCTGCGCGCGTCGTAAAGCTCGTTCCATGACTTGAGGAGTTCCGCCTCGATCACCGCTTCGCCCGAATTTTGCGGGTGTATCGTTGCGATCTCTGTCGCGAGGTCACGCAGCGGCTTCCATCCCTGGTTGGGCGTCTCGCCCTGCTGCTGTATCGGCCATTCTACCTTGACAACCACGTCCACATATTTCGCGAGCGCATCGCGGATCGCCTGGCCCTTGGCATCCGGCAGGCCCGCGGTGTCGAGGTACATGCCTCCAGCGTAATCCGATTCGTTCTCGACGATGTCGGATGCGCGGGCGAAGGATTCCCACGTTGCGATGGCGATGAAGGCGAGCAGGACAGCGTACAGCACACTGATTATGGCAATCGTGAATCCGGCAAGATCGTTGTGCGCCCTGCGCAAGTTGACGCGGACCAATCGATGGAAAACCATCAGTCCGCCGCATGCGCCCGCCGTGAAGAGCACCACCAGGATGGTCCCCCACAGCCAGGTTGGGTTGTTGTAAATCCAGTCGAGAATCATGTTCTGCCTGATGCATTCATCGTCTTGAAACGCCGCTCCTGCCGCGAGATCCGGGGACGACCGTGTAATGCCATGAACAGACTGCGCGTAGCAATGATTGCCCGGCGGAGAAAGAGTCCATCTCACCAGCGTCGGATTTCGCGCAAACAATTGAGATATGCAGGCGAAAAATTTGTACGCCGTCAGCACGTTTCACGTGAAACAATTCTTGCCGGGTTATCACGTTTCACGTGAAACATTTTTCATCGACGGGTTCGTTTGCATGGCTTTGTTTGTTCTCGTCACAGTTTGCGAGCGCCGCGCGCAGCTCTTTTTTGTTGACATCGAGAGCAAGCCGCGCGTTCACTAAGAATTGCGACTTCCTGGCGAGATGGGGCATGCACGAACTTGCGATCACCGACCGCGATCGGGAATACCATCGGCGGAGTTTTGCTGGTCGCCTTTTTCAACCACGCCCAGGTCATCAGCGACACCTGAGCAACGCCGCGTATCGTTTAGCATTCCGGTCTGAAGAGACTGCCCGGCGCACAAACCGTGTGGAGGATCTGGCGCCAGAGTCCGTCGACCAGGTAATCGCGCACGTCGATATTGGACATCACCGAGATGGACCATCCGGTATCGGTGAAGGTCGATGTGATGTTGTTGAAACCCGGCACGCGGCCGCCATGCATGACTATCGGCCGCCGATACAGGTCGGTCGCTACCAGTCCGTACCCGTATACCGAAGGTTCAGCGTGGCTGGAGCCGGTGATCGGAGGCGGCGTCGTCATCTGACGGACCTCGTCGGCGGGCAATATTTTTCCGCCTAACAGCAGGCCGTCCCATTTCACAATATCCATTACGTCAGAGCTGAGCGCGCCGGCGGCGAAGGTCGCGCTCGGATCGATGACCACAGCCTGCACGAGATTGCCGGAATCGTCGCGAGTATATCCGATCGCGTTGGCCCCGGTCGGCGACGGCCCGTAACTGGTCGAGGTAAGGCCATTGGGCGCGAGCAGTCTGGTTTGAATAAAGTCGCCGTACGACATGCCGGATATGTTTTCGATCACCACGCCGAGCACGAACGGATCGCTGTTCACGTATTCAAAGGCGGTTCCGCTCGGAAAGCCAAGCGGCAGCGGCGCGAGCGCGTTGATCACCGTCAACGGCGCGACTCCGCTAAACCATTCCGGGGCCTGGGGCAACGTGATGTAGTCGACCAGGCCCGCGCTCATGTTCATCAACGATTCGATCGTGATCCCAGGATCGGTCGCCAGCTCCGGAACGTACTTGGAGACCGGATCAGTCAGCGATAGCGCGGGCGGATTCTGATTTGCCAGAATCATGATCGCTGCCGAGGTGAATTGCTTGGTCACCGACGCGATTTGGTAGATCGAGGTGGGAGTCGCCGGAATATTGTGGTTGACGTCAATCAATCCGGCGCAGTGCGTATAGGTAACATTTCCTTTCCGGCCAATCGCGACGCAGATCGACGGAACCTTGTTGGTGGTCTGCGCAGAATCGATCAGTTGATCGACTTTGCTGGTAAAGTCCGGCTGCCCCGACGCGGAACTGTTGCAGCCTGCCGCGATCAAGATCGCAAAAATACCGGCGATCATCCCTGCAATGCTTTTCAAACGAACTCTCCACTTATGAATTCCGCTTCAACCTCGCATCGGCGCCCGTCGGTTTGCAAGTGACTTCGCGGCGGATCAATGCTGCCTTCCACTATCGCCAACTTTCGGGCGGTCGGCTGGGATAAGCGAGGCACGACATGAGCGGTACCGTCACAGAAATCCCTGTGCTCATCGCGGGCGGTGGCCCGGTCGGCGTCACGCTGAGCATGGATCTCGCGCTGCGCGGGATTAGGAGCGTAGTGCTCGAGCGGCGGCGACAGATCCCGCCGAACCCGCGCTGCAACACCACCAATGCGCGCTCGATGGAGATTTTCCGCCGGCTCGGTTGCGCCGACGCCGTGCGCGCGGCGGGACTGCCCCCCGACTACAATACCGACGTCATCTATATGACCAGCCTCGCGGGTCATGAATTGACGCGCTACCGACGCGCGACCCCGGCGGATTACAAGAACGGCACGGCCAAAGGGATAGCATCGGACTGGCCGACTCCGGAGCCGCAGCATTTCATCTCACAGCTCTATGTCGAGCCCGTATTGCGCAGGCATGCGGTGCAGGCGCACGGCGTCGATCTGCGCGAGGGGTGGGAATACGTCTCCCTGACCCAGGACGCGACCGGCGTTACCGCTATAGCGCGCGAGATCGAGACCGCCGAAGAGACGACGTTTCGCGCGCAGTACCTGGTGGGCGCCGATGGCTCCAATAGTATCGTTCGCCGCGATATCGGAGCGCGGCTGGAAGGAATTCCCGAACTCGGCCGCAATTGCTCGACCTTCATCCGCTCACCGGACATCAAGAAGCTGTGCGCCCGGATGCCGGGATGGATGTATCGCGCAGCCGGCGGCGGCGTGCTGATCGCGATCGACGGCGAGGACCAGTGGCTGCTGCACACCGCGGTTCCGCACGGTGAGGATTTGGCGACGTTCGATCCCGAGCCGGCGATGTTCCGGATGGTCGGTCAGCGATTCAAATACGAGATCGTCGGCCAGGCGCGCTGGATTCCGCGCGCGATGGTGGCGAACAAGTTCCGCGAGGGCCGAGTCTT
>JBARDN010000235.1:0-11411 GCA_049795175.1 Binataceae bacterium (SeqCode)
GCCGCCCGCATTGGCGGCGACGCCGCGAGTCTCGGTGGTGGTGGCGGCATACGATGCCGCGGCGATGCTTGGCGAATGCCTCGCGTCGCTCGAAGTGCAGAGCTATCCCGACTACGAAACGATCGTGGTCGATGACGGATCGACTGATGCGACCGCACAGGTCGCCGGGCTGGCCGGTACGCGCGTCGTTCGCGTGGACCATCGCGGACTCGGCGCCGCGCGCAACGCCGGAATCGACGCCGCGAGCGGCGAGATTGTCGCGTTCCTCGACGCCGACGCCCGCGCCGATCGCGACTGGCTATATCATCTGGCCGAATGCATCACGCGCCGCGGCGCCGCAGCCGCGGGAGGTCCGAACTTCGCGCCCGCGCCGAAGAACACGAAGGCGGCCGCGATGGCCGCGGCGCCGGGATTGCCTTGCGAGGTTCGCGCGGATGACGATCGGCTGGCGCAGTTATGCGGCTGCAACATGGCGATTACGCGGGCGGCGTTGCGCGCGGTCGGCGGATTCGATCCGGATTTCAGCGCCGCGGGCGACGACGTGGATCTCTCGTGGCGGCTCGCCGAGCGCGGTGAAACGCTGGCGATGGCTCCTGGAGCGATCGCCATTCATGAGCGCCGCACGACAATCCGTGCCTACCTTGCGCAGCAGCGCGGCTACGGCGCGGGCGAGGGAGCGCTTTACCGCCGCTATCCGATACGAGCGGGAGCGGGCGATGCGATCTATGCGCGTGGTTTCGGGCTGAACTCGATCCTGGGCGGCGCGCGAGTATATTACGGCGCATTCGGCCGCGGCCTTTTTCAAACCGTCTATCCGAACGCGAGCCTGCAACCGGCGGCGGATCTGGCGCTCTCGATCCAGTGGGTCGGCGCTGCGATCGTTCTGATCATCCTCGGCGTATTCAGCCGTCCACTCGGCGTACTCGGCGCCGCCGGTATCGTAATCTCGATGATCGTCGCCGCACTGGGCGCGGCGCGGGCGCCGTTGCCGCCGCGATTTCGCGGACCATTCGCCCGCGTGCGGCTGTGGCTGCTGTTCCTGTTGGGGCCGCTGCAAAGAAGTATCGCGCGTGAGCGAGTGAAATGGACGATCGAAGAAATCGCCGACGACGACGTCGCTGCGCCAGGCATGAAGGGCAGTATCATCCTTGCTCCCGCAAGCGGCGACGCGGCGACGCCGGTCGAGGCGGCGGCGATGCTGGTTGCGATACGGCGCGCGCTGATTCGGCGCGGGTTCGCGGTCGCGGCGACCGACGGATTCCAGTCATATGATCTCGAAGCAATTGTTCCGCCGATGATTCGCGCGCCGCTCAACGCGGTCACGCGAGAGCGCGGGCGCGTGGCGCTGAAATGGCGGATGCGCGCCGACCCGCGCCGTGCACTGATCGTCGCCGGATGCGTATTCATCGTGCTGATGGCGGCAGGACTTTCGCTCGACGAAGCGCTCGTCGCGGTATTCCTTTCAGCGCTAGCGATCGGCGGATTCGCGCTTTTGCGGGCGCGCCGCCTGGCCGCCGCGATCGTGGCGTCCGCCGCCGAAGCGGCGCAGGCCCTCGGCGTGACGCTCGGTGAGTCATCGGATGGTAATGGTCCAGGGCATGCGCCCGGAGACGGCGCTTGATGGGCTCGCTCGAGCTCTATGGGCAGGTGCTGCGGCGGATGCGCCCGTACCTCGGGCGGCTCTCGATCGCGGTGGTGGGCGTGATGCTCGCGTCGTCGGCCGAGGTTCTGAAGCCGTGGCCGCTCAAGATTGTGATCGACAACGTGCTCGGGGGCGCGCCGGTCGCAAGCCGGTGGATACCCGCGATGACGCGCGGCGAGTTACTGCTCTCGGCATGCGGCGGCCTGGTGGCGATCTACGCGATCCTCGGCGTAATCAACGTGATCAACAACTACCTGACGATCTCGATCGGGCAGATGATGGTCAACGATCTACGCGCGCGCCTGTTCGATCATTTGCAGCGGCTCTCGCTCGCGTTTCATCGCCGCCGCGAGATCGGCGACTTGATGGTGCGGATCACATACGACACGTTCTCGGTGCAGACGATCGCGATGAACGGATTTTTCCCGGCGCTGGCGTCGCTCGTGCTGCTCGGCGGGATGTTCACGGTGATGGTCAGGATCGACGCGACCCTGACGATCATCGCGCTCGCGATCGTGCCGCTGCTGTTCATCTTGATCACGTCAATCAGTGGGCGGATCGATCGGCTGGCGAGCGCGTCGCGGGTGAAAGAGAGCACAATGTACACGGTTGCGCATCGCGCGCTCTCCGCGATCCACGTGGTGCAGGCGTTCACGCGCGAAGAGAGCGCGTACCGGGAATTTGTCGGCGCCAGCAGCGACAGCCTGGGTGAAAACCTGCACCTCTACACTTTTCAGACGCTTTACTCCGGCGGGGTCACCGTGATGATCGCGATCGGCACCGCGTGCGTGATCTACCTCGGCGCGCGCCACGTGCTCGAGGCGCGGCTTACGATCGGCGATCTGATCGTGTTCACGACTTACCTTGCTTCGCTCTACGCGCCGGTCAACCAGATTTTTCAAACCTACGGACAGGTCGAAGGCGCGAAGGCGGGGCTGCGCCGATGCCTCGAATTGCTGGCGATCGATCCCGAAATCAAAGACGCGCCCGGCGCGCGGACGCTCGGGCGTGTGCGCGGCGAGATCGATTTCGACCGGGTGATATTCGGCTACGAGCCGGGGCATCCGGTTTTGTCGGGAGTCAGCTTCAGCGCGAGGCCGGGAGAAAAGATCGCGATCGTCGGTCCGAGCGGAGCGGGAAAGACCACGATGGCGTCGCTGATGGCGCGCTTTTACGATCCGCAATCCGGCGCGATTAGAATCGACGGGGTGGATGTGCGCGAGGCGTCGCTGCCCTCGCTCAGGCGGAACATCGCGATGGTGATGCAGCCGCCGCTGGTGTTGAGCGGCACGCTGCGGCTCAATATCGCGTTCGGCAATCCGGAGGTCCCCGAGGCCGCGATCGTGCGAGCCGCCGCGATGGCGCGGCTGGAGCAGATAATCGCAAAGCTGCCGAACGGACTCGACGAAACCGTCGGCGCGGGCGGACACACGCTGTCCGAAGGCGAAGCGCAGCGCGTCACGATCGCGCGCGCGCTGGTGAAGGATGCACCGATTCTGATCATGGACGAGCCGACCAGCGCGCTCGACACCGAAACCGAAACTCTCGTATTGGCGGCGGTGGAGGAAGCGATGCGCGGGCGGACCACGCTGGTGATCGCCCATCGGCTTTCGACGATTCAGAACGCCGACCGAATCCTGGTGCTGCGCGACGGCGTGATCGAGGAATCGGGCACGTTTGCGGAGTTGCGCGCGCGCGGCGGGTTTTTCAATCATCTATACGATATGCAAGCGTGGAGCGGAGCCGCTGCGGGCGGGTCGCGTGCCTGAACACGAGCGGACCAGAGGAATCAGATGCTGACAATCGGACTGACGGGCGGAATCGGATCGGGCAAGAGCACGGTCGCGAAAATATTGTCGGAACTCGGCGCGCCGAGCCTCGACGCGGACAAGGTCGCGCACTTGACCTACGTACCGAGCGGACCCGCATACGGCAAAGTGGTCGAGGCGTTCGGCCGCGATATTCTTGACGCCGACGGCGAGATCGATCGAAAAAAGCTCGGTCCGATCGTTTTTGCCCATCCGGAAAAGTTGAAAACATTGACCGATATCGTGTGGCCCGCGACCTTCGAGGCGCTGCGCAAGTCGGTCGGCGAAATTCGCGCGCGCGGCGAGACCCGACCGATCGTGGTCGAGGCGGCGATATTGATCGAAGCCAACTGGATGCCAATGTGCGACGAGATCTGGCTCGTGACCGCCGCGCGCGAGCGCGTGATCGAGCGCGTCGAGCGCGACCGCGGGATGGCGCGCGAGCAGACCGAGGCGCGAATACGAGCGCAGCTCTCCGACGCAGAACGTACGCGCCACGCGAGCCTGGTGATCAAAAATGACGGCACGCTCAAAGAGTTGCGCGCCGAGGTCGAGCGCGTCTGGCGCGGCGCACTCGAGCGCAACCGCTAGCGCACCAGCGCGGCGACCGTCGCGAGGACCGCCAGCTCCGCGATCGCGCTGGCGCCGCCGAGGGTATAGCCCGCGACACCGCCGAGCCTGCGGCTGAACACCAGGCGCATCAGCAGGACTGCGGCCGCGAACGCGACCACCACGATCAGCCCGATATTCTGGTACAGGACCGTGGTGAGGCCGAGCGCGATGACGCTCGCGACGCCGAACTCGCGAAAAGTTACCGCGACTTCATAGGGCAGGCCGAGACCCCATCGCTCGAGCGGACGCAGGCCATAGGCGACCGGCACGATCGCGAATCGCCCGAGTAGCTGAGACATCACGATCGCGCTTGCGCGTCCAGCCGGAGAGACGATTCGAGCCAGCACGATGGCTTCCAGAGCGAACGCGGCAAGAGCGACGGCAGCGCCGAGCGGTCCGATTCGTGACAATCCCGTGGGTCCGACCCGCGCGCCCTGGCGCAGCGCCTCGGCGGTGTCGGCGATTCCTCGTGACGGCAACCCCAGCATCGCGGCGAACGCGATCGCGAGGATCGCAATCGAGCGCGCGCCCGCAGACAGCAGCGGGGCAAGCGTGTGATCGATCGCTGCGAGCACGACGCCCGCCGCGAAGCCGATGACCGGCGCGAATTCGAGCGCGCGCATCCGATCGTCGGGAGTGCCGCGCGCGTCGGCGTTAAGGATCGGCCACAGGGTAAGCGTCGCCGCGCACAGCACCATTTCCCGAACGATCGCGCCGGGCGAAAGCTCGGAGGGTTGATGCTCGCGGTCCACTTCAGATTCGCGTGCGGTCCGGATGCGATCGCGCGCAGGTCCGTTCAGCGCTTTTCGAACTGCTTGTTGCCGAACAGGTTATTCCACGATTCCTGGTCGTGCGGCGTCTGCCGCTCTTGCGCCTGCGCGCGCATCTTCTCGACGATGTCGGCCATCACGGCGAAGCTGCGCTGGGTGGCGGGGCGGCTGCGAATCGCCTCGTACCATCGCTTGAGGTTGGGATACCTATCCGACTCTTGGCCTTGCATCTTGTGCGGCACCAGCCACGGATAAGTCGCCATGTCGGCGATCGAGTAGTCGCCGGCCAGGTACTCGCCTTCCGCGAGGCGCCGATCGATCACGTTGTAGATGCGCGAGGCTTCGTTGGTGTAGCGATCGATCGCGTACTGAAGCTTCTCCGGCGCGTAGCGGCGGAAGTGATGCGCCTGCCCGAGCATCGGGCCGACGGTGCCCATCTGGAACATCAGCCACTGCAACACGTTGTATTTGCCGCGCGCTTCGGTGGGCATGAACTTGCCGTGCTTTTCGGCGAGGTAGATCAGAATCGCGCCGGATTCGAAAATCGAAATCGGCTTGCCGCCAGGCCCCTCGGAATCCGTCAGCGCGGGCATCTTGTTGTTGGGGCTGATCTTCAGAAATGTCGGCGAGAACTGATCACCCTTGCCGATATTGACCGGCACGACGACGTAGGGGAGGGCGAGCTCCTCGAGCATCATGGTGATTTTGTAGCCGTTGGGCGTGGGCCAGAAGTAAAGATCGATCATGGAAATTGTCCTCCGAAAAATGAGCCCGCGGCGAGTTTCGTAATGCAACTTTGCGCGCGCAGCGCCGCGAACGCAACCGCCGATCTAACTTGGTTCGGCGGCGGCGTCGCCCTTGCGCACGCCCATCAGGTAGGCCTCGATAAACGGATCGATCGCGCCGTCGAGGACCGCGTCGGTGTTGCCGATCTCGACGCCGGTGCGATGGTCCTTGACGATGCGGTAGGGCTGCAGGACGTAGGAGCGGATCTGGCTGCCCCACGCGATCTCTTTTTTGTCCTTGCTGAATTTCTCGAGCTCTTCGCGCTTCTTGCGTTCCTCGAGCTCGAACAGGCGCGCGCGCAGAATCTTCATCGCCATCGCGCGGTTCTTGTGCTGCGAACGCTCGTTCTGGCAGGTCACGACGATCCCGCTCGGGATATGCGTCATCCGCACCGCCGAGTCGGTCTTGTTGACGTGCTGGCCGCCCGCGCCCGAGGCGCGATAGGTATCGATACGCAAATCGACGGGATTGATGATCACCTCGATCTTGTCGTCGATCGCGGGGAAGACGAACACCGAGGCGAACGACGTATGCCGCCGTGCGTTGGCGTCGTACGGCGAGATGCGAACCAGGCGATGGATGCCGGCCTCGGCGCGCAGGTAGCCGTAGGCGAAGTCGCCCTGGACCTCGAAGGTGGCGTTCTTGATTCCGGCGCCGTCGCCGGGCTGCAGGTCGGCGAGCTCGGTTTTGAAGCCGCGCCGCTCAGCCCATCGCAAATAGAGCCGCAAGAGCATCTCGGCCCAATCTTGCGCTTCCATGCCACCGGCGCCCGGATGAATCGAGACGATCGCGCCCAAGCGATCGAACTCACCGCCGAGCATCACCTCGAACTCGCGCTGCTTGAGTTCCTCGCGCGCGGAGTCGAGTGCCGCCGCCGCCTCGCGCGCGGCCTCGCTGTCTTCCTTGCCGTCCTTGCCGCTTTCGGCGGGAGCTTCCTCGGACGCCATTTCGAGGAACAGGCGCGCTTCGTCGAGCCGCTTTTTCAGGCGCTCGAAGCCGGACAGGCGTTCGCGAATCTGGTCTTGCTCGCGCAGCGCGGCTTGGGCGGCGTCGGGACGATCCCAGAAATCGAGCTTGCTGGATTGTTCGAGAAGCTGAGTTTGGCGGGCGCTTAGTCCGGGGACGTCAAAGACGCCTCCCGAGCTTATCGGCGCGATCTTCGAAGTCCGCGAGCTCTTGTCGCATATCGCTGATCATGAATCACCTCGCGCGCGAGCATCCGCTCCCGCGAATCTTGTATTCTGCCACAGATCCTCGCGCGACTTAATGGGCCGCCGAAGAGTGACCTGTGCAACCTTGCTGCTCCATACAACGATCCATTTCTATCTCGAGCCTCCGCTGTCCTTAGAGGGCGATCGGAGAACAATAAAGTTTCCTTTGCCGCGTTGCGGGACCGCTGATTCGACGCTAAGCGCGGAGGAGCAATGAGTTTTGTCTCAACCCATTCGCGAATCCACTGTTTGAGGTCGGATTCCCAAACCAGCGGAAAGCCAGCAGCAATATGCCAAAGTGCGTCGTACAGGACTTGGCGTTGCGATTTGATCTCCGAAAAAACCTTTTTCTGTGCGATGCCGAGGTACCGATCTCGCAAACCGTCATAGTAATGCGAATCGCTCATCACTTTGGCTGAAAAGAGTTCCGTTTGCGACCTGCGCTTCACCCTAGTATTTTGTTGCGCGCGTGCTCTTGCGGATTCCATCTCGTGCATAGCCTTCTTCTCAACTTCCTTGAAAACTGCGGCGCCTGCCGGATGACGCGTGGCATGAATCAGGTGGAAGTGCGTTCGATTGATTTGGGGATGCAACACGATCGCGGTGCTAACGTAGGGAAACCCGCCCGCTCTTTGAAGATTTGATGAGTATAGGCGCACAGCCTCATCTTCCTTTTGGCTGCTTGAAAGACCTTCGATCCGGGATTGAAATTCGGAAGATCCAAAGAGAGCAGCGAAACTCTCCTGAGTCTGCTCCTGAGGAGACTCAAGAAAACGCCGAATATGCCCGGTCATGAAGTTGACGAGGATCTCCACTGGATTAAGTGTGAGCAAAGGTTTGATTGTGTTCAGAGCGAACCCGCTCCAACCTTTTGGATCGATGAATATGAATGGAAACGATCGTCCGCCCGCGCCTTTCACGAAATGTACGATTTGATCGATCGAGTCTTCGAGCTCACGATTTTCCGTCACGATCTCGACTTCCGCGATTCCGGCTGCAAACTGTCTTAGCTGTTCGTAGGCAGCGTGATCCTTTTCGAGAAAAAAGCATCTCAATTTTAACTCTCGCCCAGCTTTGATCTGAGTTTGGCGAGCCTTTTTGAGTTCCGTGATAGCGATGGCGAATGAGCTATCGCTAAAGTCTGGAGACTGGGTGTTCCACGGGCCTGCGAAGCAATCGACATAAGTGAGGCAGTCCCATTTTGTTCCCACTTTGTGGGCGAACCTTTCGAGATATTTTTGAAGAATCAGGTGCTTGACGAGCGTCTGTTCGCGACCCTCGTATAGCATGTTGTCGGCCACAGTTTCCCCCCTTTTTGCCGAACCCAACTCCACTCAGTGCGTCACGTGATTGGGCTTAAATTGGAACTATTCGTTCATGACACGGCAGGGAACTCATCATAAGTCCGACCACTGAGGGTTCGTCCTGATTCTGATTTGCGCACGCCGCCCCATTGCTTAAAAAAGAATGGCACTCTCGCTTGTCGGCATTGCTTTAGGATCGACAGCGCCCACGACTTACTCATCGGCCTGGCATTGGGACCGCTCTCTCCGCCCACTATTACCCAATCAATGCCGCTCAGATCGAACGCGCCGAGATCCTCAAGCAACGGCTCGATCGAGAGAAAGCGAATTTGCGCAGGCGTCTCGCGGAGCGCCTGGATTCTCGGCAGACCGTATTCTCGATCCTCGACGCTGACGCCGAACCAAACGTATGGCAGTTTCCCCAGCCATGAGAGTTGGCTCGTCAGCAGACCTTTCATTCGTTCCTGACGCTTCGTTAGCACTTGGTATACGTGCCAGTCAGCTTGTTTCATAACCAGGCCGACTTGAGCGATAAAATCCTCCGGTATCTGCTCTTGGAAGAGATCGCTCATCGAGTTGACGAAAATCCGGCGCCGCTTCGGCCATCTCAAGGGCTCCTGCAATTTCTCTGGAACAAGGCGGAGGTCGAAGCCTTGTTCAAATGGATGTCCGC
This sequence comes from Binataceae bacterium (SeqCode), assembly GCA_049795175.1. GTDB lineage: Bacteria > Desulfobacterota > Binatia > Binatales > Binataceae > JBARDN01. The sequence goes on from JBARDN010000235.1 coordinate 8,807, forward strand.
GGACGCCACGAAACCGCTCTGCAAACCGCTCGGCGTAACAATGCTTGCATCCGGGACTTACCTTCACGCATCCGCGCACCGGGTTCCAAGTAGCATCGGTCCACTCGATTGAACTTTTGTCACTCATGATTATCCCCCTCAAAAAGGTGCCGACTGATGGCGAATATAGGGCGAAAATGTCGTAATCGCAACCTTAATTTTTAACGGCGCGGGAGTGGCCGTTTTGGGTGGCGAGATTTTCCGCGAACGCAGCGAGCGGTTTTAGCTTGCGCGGGAATAGCCAGGAGGCGAGGAGCGCCAGCACGCTCAGTAGGAAGCAGAGCTCGGCGAAGAGGTCGCCCGCGATCGTGTAAAACGTCCGGACCGGACGCCACTCGACGAGGCCGATTTCGGTGCCGCGCTCGAAGATGGGAGTGCGCTCGGTGATCTCGCCGCTCGGCTTGATTACCGCCGTGATTCCCGTGTTCGCCGCGCGAATCATCGGGACCTTGGTCTCGGCCGAGCGCATCGCGGCCATCGCGAGGGTTTGGTAGGGCGCTGAGCTTTTTCCGTACCACGCGTCGTTGGTGATATTGACCAGCACGTCGGCGCCGGCGTTGACTTCGCGCCGGGTCAGGTCGGGAAAGATACTCTCGTAACAAATCAGCACGCCGAGCTTCGCCTTACCGAGTGGAAACAGCGTCTGTTCGGTTCCGGCGAACATCGAATCGAGCCCGGGGACCACGCGGCGGACGATAAATCCGAGGACCGGACGAAACGGCACGTACTCGCCGAACGGCACGAGCTGCATCTTGTCGTAGTGCGCGACGACGTCGCCTTTGGCGGAAACCAGGTAGGCGCGATTGTAGAACCCCATACGGCCGTGGCGCTCCGCGAGCGCCGGCGCGCCGAACAAAATCGGAACGCCGGTCGATCGCGCCAGGGCGAGCAGCGCGGTGCGGTACGCGTCATCGGAGGCGAACTCGGGCGGATACTTATCGTCGGGTTGAAAGTAAAATGCGGCGGCCGCTTCGGGCCAGACGATCAGGTCGGCGCCGTGCTTGGCGATGGCGGTGGTTTCATCCTGATAGATCTTGAAACTCTGCGGCAGAAAACTCGGATCCCACTTGAGCGACTGCGGGATGTCGGCCTGGACCATCGCAGCGCGGATCGTTCCCGCGGGCTGTTCGCTGCGCAGATCGGCAAGGCGCCACGCGCCGAAGCCAAGCACCGCGATCATCAGTCCGGTCAGCACCGAGAGGCTCATCACCTGCGTGCGTGTCCCGCCGCGCCGCAGCAGCACCAGATAGACAACGGCGTTGAAGAACACGATCAACGCCGAAAGGCCGTACACGCCGGTGAATTCGGCGAACTGGATGAGTTCGAGATGCTGATAGGCGGTGTAGCCGAGCAGGTTCCACGGAAAGCCGATCGGAAAATAGGTGCGCAGCAGTTCGACCGCCGCCCATGCTATCGGCATCGTGACGGCGATCGAGATCCGCAAACGGCGCGCGGTCGCCGCACCGATCCAAATCGCAAAGCCGCTGAACAACGCCATCACCGCCGCCAGCAGCAGCATCGGCAACAGCGCGAATTCAATCCGCACGTCGGCAAAATCGTGCAGCGGCACGACGATCCAGTACATCGAGGTTGCGAAGCTCGCGAAGCCGGCCAGAAACGCCCATCCGAAGACGCGGCCGAGCGTCTCGCCCTCGATCGCATAGAACAGCGGCACGAGCGCCACCCACGCCAGCAGCGAAAAATCGAATTTCGGGAACGCCATGCCCAGCGCAATGCCGCTTGCGACGCATAGCGCGAATCGGTTGAGGAAGTTCGATGACATCATGAACCAAACAGTTCGCTGAGCGGTATAACTCCGGCGCACGGCGGGCGGCCGCCGAAGTGGTCGTAGATGGTATCCACGTCGCGCCAGTTTTCAACCAGCGCCGCCGAGGTTCGCGGGTCGAGCACCAGGTCGCCGGGCACGCGCCATTCGCGCTCGTGCGTCCAATCGACCGCAGGATTGCCGTCGAGCTCGATACTCACGACCCGCCAATGCTCACGCGGTGCGACGATCTCCTTCGCTTCGCGCCAGGGCAAATAGATGACCGGCCGCGCGCCGCGGGCGAAGGCGTAACGGCGGTCGATCGCGATCCCGTACGGCTCATAGCGCCGTCGATTCCGGTGCACCAGGATCGCGCGCAGATCGGACAGCGCGGCGTCGAACAGGCATACCGCGGATGCGCCGCCACGCACCATCCGGCGTCCGCCGCGAATCATCTGATGCTCGAGGATCGCGATCAGATTATCAATCGCGGCGCCGGCCTTCGACGCGCGAGTGAAATGCGTCAGCATCGAGGCGGTTTTCAGCTCGCGCGCGTTGCGTTTCATCGCCGGACGCTCCGCCGGTGCGAGGCTGCGAGCGCCGCCGCGATCTCGCGCTCGCGCACGAACATTCGCCGCGCGTCGCCGGGCGAGCGCTCGTGGTCGTAACCGATAAGATGCAGCACGCCATGAATTAGCAGGGTGCGCAGGCGAGCGCGCGCGGTGACACCCTGGAGGCGAGCCTGCGCCAGCGCGGTGTCGATCGAGATCACGACGTCGCCCAGGATTGTTGCCGGATCGT
>JBARDN010000236.1:0-7885 GCA_049795175.1 Binataceae bacterium (SeqCode)
CGCCCGCGAGGTATGCGTAGTGCGAGCGCGCCGCTTGCGCGACCCGCGCGTCGGAGCGCGCCGCGCCTTGCGCGCGGTGCGCAGTCCGGTGACCATCCGGCGCATGAAGGCGTCGGCCTTGCGCTCGGCGTCGGTCCAGAAAAGATAATGGCCCATCTCGTGATAGATCATCTGCACCCACATCCGCTCGCTGTTATGGATGCGGCCGCGTTTCCAATTTTCCGGATGGACCAGGTGGATGCGGCCGTCCTCATAAGTTTTGCCGGCGGCTTTACCCCAATCGATATACTCGAACCATGAAATTCGCGGACGCCGCACCGCGAAGTAGCGGCATAGGCGCGCGACCGCGCGGTTGAACGCGGCCTTGCGATGGCTGCGGAAGAATTCGACCAATTCGCGGTCGATTGAGCGCCGATGAATTTTCGGCGGGACCATCATGCGCACGGCCGGACCTCCGAAAGGTGAGGGGAGTGCCCGAATCATACGAAGCGTGCGCGCGGACAGTCAATGTGGAAACTTAAAATAGCCTAAATAGCTGAAATTGCGGGGTATTTTTCGGATGTGGCCGCCGCCGGCCAATCGCTCGCGTATGCGTTAAGATGGCTTTCAGCCGATCGCGCCGGACTCCTTGAGCCGCGCAATCTCCTCCCAGGTCAGACCGACCTCGAGCGCGACTTCCTCGGTATGCGCACCGAGCTCGGGCGCCGCGCGATGCGCTCGCGGGGCGAGGTCGCCGAACTGGACCGGGCTGTTGACGATTCGCGCGCCGGGAAAGGCGGGATGATCGACCTCGGCAAACGCGCCGATCGCATGCGCCTGCGGATCGCGCAGAACCTCGGCGCCAGTGTGCACCGGCGCCCAGATGAGCTGGTTGCGATCGAAGATCGGCGCCCACTCGTCGCGGGTTCGCGTCGCGACCGCCGCGTCGATCGCGGCGGTCATCGCGGCGCAATTCTGCGCGCGCACCGTGGCGTCGGCGAAGCGCGGATCATTTTGCCATTCGGTGTGACCCAACGCGGCGCAGAACTGCGGCCAGAAACGGTCGGCCTGGATCAGCACGAAGTAGATCCATTTCCCGTCCTTGCATTCATATGAACTCCACAGCGGATTGATCCGCTCGGTGCGGCTCTCGCTCGAGGGGCTGGTGCCGGTCATCAGGCCGACGGTCAGGTCGGTCGCGTTCATCCACAAGCCCATCGCGAACAGCGAGATCTGCACTTCGCGTCCGCGGCCGGTGCGGGTGCGTGCGAACAGCGCGGCGGAGATTGCGCCTGCCAGTCCTAGTCCGACCGCGTGATCGATCATCGCGGGGCGCTGCGCGGGCGGCGGCGCACCCGGCTCCTTTATCGTCGCCATCAGGCCCGAGCGCGCCCACGATGCCGCATAGTCATACGCGGGCCGGTCGCGATCGGGTCCACGATGCCCATAGCCGTTGAGCGACGCGTAGATCAGGCGCGGGTTTCGCGCGGCCAGCGCCGCGTAGCCGAGCTTCATCCGCGCGAGCGTCTCCAGGCGCAGGCTGGTGACGAACACGTCGGCGCGGTCGATTATCTTAAGCGCGAAATCCAGTCCCGCTGGCTGGCGCACATCGACGGCGACCGAGCGTTTGTTGCGATTGTCGAGTTCATACGGCGGACGCACGCGCAGGTTGGGATCGTTCATCGCGCGGCTGGTGGCGCCGCGAATCGGATCGCCGCCGTCGGGATTCTCGAGCTTGATTGCGTCCGCGCCCCAATCGGCCAGGACTGCGGCGCTCGAGGGACCCGCCACCCACATCGCGAGCTCGACGACTTTGATACCGGCTAGAGGACGATCGTCCATCGCGCAAACTACCTCTGGCGTAGATCACCGTCACGCGAATTTCGGGCGTGCGGGATAAAATAAAAAAATTGAATCGCCAGCCGAATTGCTAGCAGGGATTTGCCCCGGATTAAAAGCGGGTGAAAGCGGCCCGCGACGCCGGGCGCGCGCTTACCTGCCGTGTTGCAGTGGACGGATGCGGGCTTTGCGCCGGCGCCGTACGCGGTTGACGGTCAGGCGCTGCACGCGGCTGGCTTCCTTGAGCCGCAGTCTAAGGGGCGCGACGCGAGCTTCTTTGCTGTCTCCAGAGACGAGCGCGCGCAGGCGCCAGCGCAGGGCTTCGGAGTCGATCCCGAGCGCGTCACAAACGTTCTCGAACGCGAGCGGACATCTTGTGCCTTGGGCGAAAATCCAGCTCCACGCTTCGCCGAACGGGGCGCGTTTGCGCGCACTGGCTGAATGGTGGAAATCCTGCACGATATTGATCGCGTCGGCCAGGACCGCCAGCATCAGGCGCTGTTCGCTGGAAAGAGAGCGGGTGCCGATCAACTCGAAGAATTGGCTGCGCAGAATAACGTCGGGGAAGGGGCGCGCATCGGGGCGTGGGCTGACGGTTTCGGACGGGAGCATGTTCCTTACGACCTCCGCCGCGAAACTGTCAAAACTATCCGGAGCTTCGCGGCATATTTGCAAACACGGTCACAGGCATCCTAATCCAGCCACTCGCCCGCGCTAATCCTGCTGGGCGGTGAGTCGAAGTTAGAGCGATCGTAATCGGCATGCAAGCGGAATCGCTATCGGGGTCCGTCGGGATAAAAATTTGTGCATAAGTGATGTTGTTGAAATTAATTTACCACATAAGCAAAATTTCAATTAAATCAGTACCGAAGCGAGGGCGGCGATGCGACCTTCGAGGCGTTTCTGCTATACTCTGATGAGTTGCGGCACCGCGGAGCGCCGCCTGAACATTTCTCCCTCGGGTGCGGGCCGCCCGTATAATCGGCCCGGGAGCATCGACGATGGCTGACTTTTATAGCAAGGAAACTTCCAAGCATCTGCGCAAACTCCGGCAAATGGCGCCCGACATGATGAAGGGCTTCATGGATTTCGACCAGGCCGTTTTCAAGGACGGCGCGATCCCGTCGAAAACCAAGGAGTTGATGGCGATAACCGCGGCGCATGTGACGCAGTGCCCGTGGTGCATCGAGGCGCACGTCACCCGCGCGAAAGACAAAGGCTGCACCGACGAGGAGATCGCCGAGGCGGTGTGGGTGGCGGCGGCGATGCGCGCGGGAGCGGCGTTCAGCCACGGCGCGATCGCGATGGCGGTAACTGAAGAGCACAAGCATTAGACCGCGTGGTCGCGTCGGGCGGAATAATCAGGCAGCATCATCCCGCAGGCAATATTACCCAGATGGATCAGCAGGCAGTTTCGGCACGTAAAACCCGCGCGGTGGAAATCGGCGCGATCAAAGTAGGCGGCGGAAATCCGGTGGTGGTGCAATCGATGTGCGCGACGCGCACGATCGATATTGATCTGACCGTCGCGCAGGCGCATCAGCTTGCCGACGCGGGCGCGGGAATCGTGCGAATCGCGATGGACTCGGACAAGGAAATTCCCGCGATCAAGGAAATCCGCGCGCAGACCAGGGGCATCACACTCTCGGTCGATTTGCAGGAGAACTACCGCATCGCAGATCGCGTTGCGCCGCACGTGGACAAGATCCGCTACAACCCGGGCCATCTGCATCACATCGAGAAAAAGAAAACTATCGAGCAGAAAGTGAAGTGGCTGGTCGAGGTCGCACGTGAGCACAACGTCGCGATTCGCATCGGCGTCAATTGCGGCTCGGTCGCGCCCGCGTTTTTGGAAAAATATCCCGGTGATCAACTGGGCGCGATCGTCGAGTCGGCCGCGTATCACTGCGACCTGATGGACGAGCTGGGCTTCACGCGCTTTGTGGTGTCGCTCAAGGATTCGGAGCCGCAAAAAGTAATCGACGCCAACCGCCGCTTCGCCGAGCGCCGTCCCGACGTGCCGATTCATCTCGGAGTCACCGAGGCGGGACTTCCGCCCGACGGCATCATCAAGACCCGGATCGCGTTCGAGAAGCTGCTCGCGCAGGGAATCGGCGAGACGATTCGCGTGTCGCTGACGCTGCCCAACGAGCGCAAGCACGAGGAAGTGATCGTCGGCCACAAGATTATCGGCGATGTGAAAGCGGGCCGCTTCATCTCGGTGCCGGATTTCGGCAAGGGCCTCAACATCATCTCGTGCCCGTCGTGCTCGCGGGTCGAGAACGAGAAATTCGTCGAGCTGGCGCAGCAGGTCAAGGTGCTGAGCGAATACGCCTCGAAGCATCGCATCACGATCGCGGTGATGGGCTGCCGCGTGAACGGACCGGGCGAGACCGACGACGCTGACCTGGGATTGTGGTGTGGTCCGACCACGGTGAACCTGAAAAAGAAAGACAAGAAGGTCGGCTTCTTCAGCTACGACGACGTGCTGCCGCGGCTGAAGGTCGAGCTCGACAAGCTGATCGCGCTGCGCACCGGCGCCTCGGCGAACTAATCCTGTCTGCTCGCGCTGGCGCGGCGCGGCGCTACTTTTCCGACAGGAAATCTACCGCCATCTGGGCGACGAGGTCCGGCCTTTCCATCGGGAGGAAATGGCCGGCGTCGGGAATCTTCACGACCCGGCCCTGCTTGAGCTTCGCCGCGATTTTTTCCGCCAGCGAAAGGCCCAGCGAGTCGCTGCGCTCGCCGAACAGGATGAGCATCGGCGTGTCGGCGCGCAGAATTCTTCCGAGCCCGTCGAAGTCGCGCGACGAGCGGTAAATCTGCGCCTCGATTTCGGGGGTGCATTTGAGCTCGCGCTTGCCGTCGGGGGTAACCCGCGTGCCGAACTCGCAGTAGTCGCGCAGCAGGTCGCGGCGCCAGGTGTCGTAGGGCGGCTTGTGCTCGAAGTTCGCGTACATCGCGTCGACGCTGTCGAACAAGCGGCGGCGTTTGAGCGTCCGCTCGAGGAATGGGTTGCGCCATTCGAGTTCCGGCGCGTTCGGCGACTCGAACACAACAGGCTCGGCCAGGACGGCGCGCGCGATAAGCTCGGGCCGTTCGCACGCGAGCGAGCCGATCGCGGTTGCACCTGAGGAATGGCCGAATGCGCGCACCGATTTCCAGCCCATCGCGGAGATGAATCCGCCGAGGTCGTTCATTGAGTGCATCCAGTCGTGGTCGGTCAGGTTCGACGCCGCATCACTGTCGCCATGGCCGCGCTGATCGAGCGTGTACGGATGCCCGACCGCGCGCAGCGCTTCGGCGAACGGACGATACAGCCGGCCGAAGAATCCGGTCGCGTGCAGAATGACGATTGGATTTCCGTCGCCGCCCCAATCCAGATAGTGGTGCCGGACGCCGTTTAGGTTGATGAAGCCGTCGCGCGGCTCGGCGATACTCATGTCGTCAGCGATAATATGTTAGGCGCGGGAAACTTGAAAACGCTGGACGATGCGGCTATCCGCGTTTCAGCTCTGCGGATATCGGCGGCACGGCAGCCGTCGCAGGCTGCACGCGCATCAGATCAGCCAGCGTCATCGTCTCGAGCACTTGCCTCTGTGCGCTCGCGATTCGCTGCATCACCGCGGCGACCCGTGGGTCGGCAAGGTTCGCGTTGTCGCCGGCAGTCACGGCGGCGAGCGCGTCAGCAAGCTTGATCGATCCGGGCGCTCGCACCAGGTGCAGCTCCGCGCCCGCTTTCGAGCCCTTCGATGAAGGCACTTCAACCACGAAGCCGCCCGACTTGAGCCCGTCGACAACCGGCTCGAGAGTCGCGGGTGCGAGTCCCAGCGGATGCGCCAGGTCCTGGAATTGCAGCGGCGGTTCCTCGTTGGACTGCTGCTCGGCCAATCGCATGAGCGTGTACAGCACGGCGGCGCACGGGAAATCGAGCGACTCGGGATGCATCGGAGCGAAATCGGCTCCGCGTTGCACCGCGGCGGTGACCTCCGCGCCGAACAGGATTATCGCCCAGGCGAGGTAGGTCCATACGAGGAAGATCGGGACGGTCGCGAGCGCGCCATAGATCGCCTTGTAGTTCGCCGCGCCGACCTGAAACCGGACATAACCCCATTGCGCAAGCTGGAACAGAATTGCGGCGACGAGCGATCCCAGGAGCGCCGGTCCGAGCTTGATCCTGGTGTAGGGAAAGAAGGTGTAGAGAAAAAAGAACGCGCCCCACACGAAAAAATACGGCGCCAGCGTAGTGAGTATTGGAAGCGCCGAAACGCGCACCGATACCACCGCGGTCACGGCCAGCGCGGCCGCGATCATCAGCGGCACGGTGAACAGCACGCTCAGATAGTCGGAAAACTTGCGCAGGTAGCTGCGGCTCTTTGCGACCCGGAAGATCTCATTGAACGCTTGCTCGATAGTGCTAAGCGTCGAGATGACGGTCACGATCAGGAACGCCGCGCCTGCGGTTCCGAGAGCGGCGGCGTTGACGTTTTGCACATAACCCATCAACTGATCGCCGGTGCCGCTGGAGCCGAGCGCAAGATATTTGTCGATCAGCGGGCGCATCTGGTCCGCGGCGCCCAATCCTTTGAGCGCGGAAAAACCGAGCGCGAGTATCGGGACGATCGAGAGCGCGACGGTGTAGGTCAGCGCGGCGGCGCGCAACAGATCGTTATTTCCGAGAAAGTTTTCGACCGAGGCATTGACTATTCGCCATGCGCGCAAAGCATAAAGGTGCCGCGACGCGCGCGACTGCACCTGCGCGGCGGCGATCTCGAACCAGCGCTCGGCGCTCACGCGAGGCTCGGTCGGCGGGGGCGGAATTTTCGGCGCACGCAAGATTGTCGCGGCGCGAAGGGCGTTCAGTCAAGTGGGATTTATCGGCGCTCCGCGCGGATGCACGCGCGCCGATCGGCGTGCGATCGGCGCGGCGTTGCGCGCGATCAGCGATTGCGATTAGCTCATCGGTCATGGATCGGCTGACGGGACGCGGGAAATACCTCTTCGACGGCGAGCGCAAATTTTTCGCGCGCGGCGTTTCCTACGGTCCGTTTGCGCCCAACTTGAAGGGCGAGCGCTACCCGGAGCCGGATCGCGTGCGCGCGGATTTCGCGTTGATGCGCGAGCTCGGCGCCAACCTGCTGCGCTGCTACGTGCCACCGCCGGATTGGATGATCGAAGAGGCGGCGCGCGCGGAACTGCGCCTGATGGTGGGAATTCCGTGGCCGTTCCACATGGCGTTTCTCGACTCGCCGCAAATGGTGCGAGAAATTCGCGAGACGATTCGCAAAGGCGTGCTCGCGATGCGCAAATTTGGCGGCACCATCGCCGCCTACAGCCTGGGCAACGAGGTCCGTTCGGATATCGTCAGATGGCACGGTCCGGCCGCGGTCAGCCGCTTCCTTGCGGAACTCTACGATATCGGCAAGCAGAGCGATCCCGAGGGGTTCTTTACCTACTCGAACTATCCATCGGCGGAATATCTCGATCTGAGTTTTCTCGATATAGTATCGTTTAATGTATATCTCCATAAAGAGACTGACTATCGCCGCTACCTGACTCACTTGCTATCGAGTAGCGGCGATCGGCCGCTCATCCTGAGCGAAACCGGGATGGACACGATTCGCGAGGGCGAAGCGCGTCAGGCTGAGATTCTCTCATGGCAGGCGCGCGCGGCCTTCGAGCTCGGACTGTCGGGTTTCATCGTGTTCGCATTCACCGACGAGTGGCATACCGGCGGCGCTGAGATTGCCGACTGGGCGTTCGGGCTGGTGACGCGCGAGCGCAAACCCAAAGCGGCGTTCGCCGTGCTGGGCGAGGTATTCAAGAACGATCTGCCGCCGGCGCTGGCGGCTACCCCGCGAGTCTCGGTGGTGGTGGCTGCATACAACGCCGCGGCGACGCTGGGCGATTGCCTCGCGTCGCTGCGAGTTCAGAACTATCCCAACTACGAAACGATCGTCGTCGATGACGGCTCGACCGACGCAACCGCGCCGGCCGCCGAGCAGGCCGGCGCGCGCGTCGTCCGCGTGGACCATCGCGGACTCGGCGCCGCGCGCAACGCCGGAAT
>JBARDN010000237.1:0-1564 GCA_049795175.1 Binataceae bacterium (SeqCode)
GTATCGGGGTCGCTCAGCGCGAGGGTGTTCAGGTCGGGCGGCTCCTTGCCGGCGGCGCGAATCAGATCGAGCGTGTTCTTGATCTGGGTCAGCGTCTTGAGTGCGAGGAAATCGAACTTGATCAGTCCGACCTCGTCGACGCTCTTCATCGAGTATTGCGTGATCGCAATTCCGCCTTCGGTGGTTTCCTTGTCCGCGTAGAGCGGCACCACCTCGGGCAGCGCGACGTCGGCTATCACCACACCGGCTGCGTGCTTCGAGGTGTGGCGCAGCAGTCCCTCGAGCTTGAACGCGTAATCGAAAAGCTCGGGATGCGCCTTGCGCTCGTCCTTGAGCCGCGGTTCCATCTCGAGCGCCTCTTTCAGCGGGAAATCGCGGCCCTGCTTGGGCGCGGGATAGAGTTTGACGATCTTGTCGGTGTCGGCGAACGAAAGGCCGAGCACGCGCCCGACGTCGCGGATCGCCTGCTTTCCCTTGATCGTCCCGAACGTGATGATGTTGGCGACGCGGTCGGCGCCGTACTTGGTGCGCACGTAGTCGACAACTTCATCGCGGCGCTCGAAGCAAAAGTCGGAATCGATATCGGGCATCGACTTGCGCCCGGGGTTGAGCCAGCGCTCGAACAGCAGCCGATGCTCGACCGGATCAACCTCGGTGATGCCGAGCGAGTACGAGACCAGCGAGCCGACCACCGAGCCGCGGCCGGGACCGGTAGGGATTCCCTGCCCGCGGGCATAGCTGATGAAATCCTGCACGATCAGCAGATAGCCCGCGAAGCCCATGTCGCGGATCACCGGCAGCTCCTGATCCAGGCGCTGGTAGTACGGCGCCGCGTCGAGCTCGCCGCCGCGCCGCGCGCGAATTTCCGCAAGCCGCAGCTCCAGTCCCTCGCGCGCGCGCCGCTCCATCTCGTCGCCAAAGTCGATCTTCTTGCCGTCGTCTGGCGTATAGATAGGGAAGCGGAACTTGCCGAATTCGAACTCGAAGTCGACCCGCCGCGTGATCTCCATCGTGTTGCGGAATTCCTCGGAATCGGCGCCGAACGCTTTCGCCATCTCTTGCGGAGTTTTGACGTAGAGCTCGTCAGTGTCGAAGCGCCAGCGCGATTCGTCCGCCATGGTCTTGCCGGTCTGAACGCAGAGCAGGACCTCGTGGGCCTTGGCGTCGTCGCGATGCAGATAGTGGCAGTCGTTGGTCGCGACCAGCGGCAGTCCAACAGTCTTGCCTATCTCGCGCAGCGCGTCGTTGAAGGGCGAATGCAGCTTGTTGTCCTGCAGCTCGAGGTAGTAGCGATCCTTGAAGACGCGCGCGTACCATTCGGCGCATTCGCGCGCTTTGTCCATCTTGCCCGCGCGCAGTGCACGCGCGATCTCGCCCGACAGGCATCCCGAGAGCACGATCAGCCCGGCGTTGTACTGTTCGAGAATTTCCTTGTCGATGCGCGGCTTGTAATAGAGCCCTTCCTGGTAGGCCGCGGTGAGCAGCTTGCACAGGTTGCGGTAACCCTCGCGGTTCTGGACCAGCAGGATCAGGTGATAGTTGCCGCCGCCGTCGAAGTCGTCGC
>JBARDN010000238.1:0-9997 GCA_049795175.1 Binataceae bacterium (SeqCode)
GCGCGATATCATCGTGAGACTGACGGGGCTGATGGAGGAAGGCGAGTTTGCCGGACGCGGCTAATTGGTACCTGGTTCGCACCAAAACCGGGAAAGAGCGCTGGGTCCGCGATCAGTTGCGGCCCACCGTGGGAGAAGTGTTCCTGCCGATGCTGCGCGCGAAGACGCCGCGCTGGGGCCGGATGACGATGAGCGTCGGTCCGCTGTTTCCGTGCTATGTGTTCGCGCGCTTCGACCTCGAGGCGTGCTATTTCGATGTGAGATATATGGCGGGGGTTCGCGGTATCGTTTCCGCGGGAACGGACCCATTGGCGGTTCCCGAAGCGATCGTCGCGGAGATCCGCCGGCGCGGAACTGACGATATCGTCGAGATTGCCGAACCCCGGCTCGACAGCGGCCAGCGCGTGACGGTCGTAGACGGACCTTTTCGCGGCTTCGAGGCGGTTTTCGATCGCTATCTTTCCGGCGCCGAACGAGTCGCGATTCTTTTGAGCGCGCTTGATTCCGGCGGCCTGCGCGTCGTATTGCCGGCCTCCGCGGTTGCCAAGTCAACCTGACCCGCGCAGAGCACCTGCGCGCTTAAGTCCGCGAGAGACGAAGCCACATCGATGAACCAGCGTGCAGTATCAGGGTCGGCCGTCCCAGCCCTGCTTGCCCAAAAAATTCTTCTTCGTGCCTTCGTGTCTTAGTGGCCGCCCGGTGCCTTGGTGTTTCACTTTTCCCCTTTCGCTCGATTGCCGCCGCTCCCGCGCGCCGCGATAGTGCTCACGATAATTGCCGCAGCGATTGCGGGAACGCTCGCCGGATGCGCTGGCGCCGGCTCGAACTCACCCTACGACCTGTCAACCTGGCTCGATTTCGGAAAGCCCAATCTGACTTCATTTCTGGGAGTCCAATTCGGATCGTCGATCGACCGTGTGCGCGAAGAGCTTCCCGACGGCGACTTCGAGACCAGCCCTTACGGCGCCAATGCATGGCGGGTCGGCAGCGTCGAGTCGGGCGGGGTGCGCTATAGCACCGTCGTATTCGAGTTCACCGACACAACCGGGATGCAGATGGCGGTAGCCGGGTTCGCTCCCGGAGACGGAGCCGCAGTGCTTGGGCAACTGAAGCGCGCCCTCGGCGAGCCTGCGGCGCTGCGCTCGGGCGTCGGCGGATCGAGCGCGTCCAGCGTGCAGCCGGGCACCCAACCCGGTGCTGACGACATGATTGCGAACTGGAATCTGCCGCATAACGAGAAAGTAACGTTCAACGGTCCAAGTCAGCAGGTCGAGATGCTGGGGCCGGCCGGATCGCCGCTGCGGCATGACCTGGTTATGCGCAGGGAAGAGAACCAGGGCACCGAATGACGCGCGCGAGTCACGGTGTTCCGGTGAACTGGGCACCGCTTTGCCGGCTGCGCCGCTTGGCGCTCCGATTCCGGTGACCTCATGGTTGAGACTCCTCTCCTGCAACACAGGCTAAAGCCTGTGCCACTTCAATCCCGGCTGTTCTCGCCCGGCTGCTTTCGCGAAGGTGTCGCCGACGTTCACGTTATGGAAAGCGGGAGCACTTCTTCAGGTGGCACAGTCCTTAGCCTGTGTTCTTTTAGTCAGCGCCTTGAATTCGCAGCATAAGATAGCGTATTAAATGCAGCCATACAGACTAGGAAAAGCAGGCGGCCTCGGACAGCATAGGGTTGCTCAGCGGTCAATGTCCGAGGAGACTAAGCGGCGGAATTTCGCATGCTCAGACATACTATTGTCGGTCGTAGCCATTTAGAAAATAGATGGGATGGCGGACGCTTGCTGGCTGTGTGAAACCGCTCGGTTGACGCGACCGGTCCAAGTCTTATCTTTAATTACCTATTTTTCTTTCTTTTTATAAATTTTTAGCTATGATAGTCGCGTTTGTGTCGCGGACGCAGGTGCAGGTTGGCGGTGTTGCGATCCTCGCATGAGATCTCAATGATGCGGATGGTCCGCAAATACAATCCCTCGCGTTTTCGTCCAACGATTGCGGCGCTCTTTGTGATCGCCACGCTGCTGTTCTGGACCCCGCGCGTCCTTCGCGCGGCTGGACTTGACGGTGGCTCGACCCTGTCCGGTTCATCAGCGACAGAGACCAGATCCAATCCCGGGTACGGACAACCGTCCTCATTTGACAGCAGCAACGGTGGTTCAGGCTACGCCGGATGCTTCAAGCTTGACGATCCGAACGCCGACGCCAAAGCGGCGGCCGGGATGTCGCCCTGCGCACCGGCGCCGGGCGCCAGCGCGGAGACGCTGGATTCCGGTTCGGCGTCCGGTCCCGAACCAATGGGCAGTGCGTCGCCCGGAGGCGCGCCGCCTCGAGGATTGCCGGGGTTTGGCAACTCTGTAAACAAACAGTCAGTCGGCGAGATGATGCAGAAGCTTGGCATCTCGTCCGATGAAGTCGGAGAGTTCCGCAGCCGGATGTCGAGCGGCGGACTCAGCCCCGACGATATCCAGGAGCTGTGCCTGCATTTTGCGTCCAAGCAACTCGGCCCCGCCGACGTTCAAGGCATCCTGACCGGCATGGGTCTGGACTTCACCCAGGCGCAGATCGATCAACTCAAGAGTTGCACCCAGCTTGCGCTGCCGCAGTCGTCGCCGTCGCCGACGGGTTCAACCGGGGGCCAAGCCCCTGCGGAAGTATCGACGATCGAGCGCACTTTCCGCGGACTTGATTCCGGTGCTACGCCGCAGGCGCCAAGCACCTACAACCTGACGCAGTTCGGTTACTCGCTATTCTCGGAGCAGATGACGAGCGCGAGCGGCTCCGATATTCCGATCGGCAACAACTACATGATGGGCCCCGGCGACGAGATGCGGGTGCTCATCTGGGGGCGGATCAACAACACGCTCACCCTGACCATCGGCCGCGATGGATCGATCCTGATTCCGCAGATCGGCCCGCTGCAAGTTGCGGGGCTAAGCTTCGACCAAGCCAAAAAACTCATCGAGGATCGCGCGGGGCAGATCACCGGCGTCAAGGTCGATGTAACGATGGGGCGGCTGCGCTCGATCCAGGTCTTCGTGGTCGGTGAGGTTGCCAAGCCCGGCGCATACTCGGTGAGCGCCCTGTCGCACGTGGCCAACGCGCTCGAGGCGGCGGGCGGAATCACCAAGATCGGCAGCCTGCGCAGAATCGAATTGCGCCACGGCAATCAGGCCTCGAGCGTCATCGACCTCTACGGTCTGCTGCTCGATGGACGGATCCCGGTTGACGATCAGTTGCAGCCCGGCGATGTGATCTTCGTGCCGGTTATCGGCCCGGTCGCCGGGGTGGCAGGCGACGTAAAGCGTCCGGCCATTTACGAACTCGCGGGGCAGTCTGAATCGATCTCGAATCTGATCAAGCTCGCCGGCGGTATCAGCGCCTTTGGATACTCGCAGCGGGTGCAGCTCGAACGGGTCGAGAATCACGCGCAGCGAATAGCGCTGGACGTCGATCTGTCCGAGATCCGTTCCGCCCGTTTCGTGGTTCACGACGGCGATCTGATCAAGGTCTATCCAGTCCTGCCCGCGGAGCACGACATCGTCATGATCCGCGGCAACGTCAATCGTCCGGGGAAATACCAGTGGCATCCGGGTATGCGGGTGTCCGATTTGATCGCCTCGGCAGAGGGCGTCGCGCCGCACACTTTTTTCAAGTATGCGTTGGTGCGACGCAAAGAAGGCAAGGCGCGGACCGTGCGCCTGGTCGCGGTGGATCTCGGCGACGCGCTTTCCGATCAGAATTCCAGTCCCGGCGATATCGCGCTGCAGCAGGAAGACGATCTGACCATCTACAGCGAGTCGCAGATGAAATATCTGCCGACCGTCGAAGTGATGGGCGAAGTTCGCAACCCCGGCTACTACGTGCTGAGCCAAGGGATGCACGTGAGCGATCTGCTCTATCTGGCCGGCGGGATCAAGGACGATGCGTATCAGAAACAGGCCGAGCTTGCGCGCACCCAGGTGGTCAACGGCGCTCACACCAGCCATACCTTTATCGACGTCGATTTGCGTTCGGCCCTGAGCGGAATCGATGAACATAACCCCGTGCTCGAGGCGAACGATCAGCTCTTCGTGCGCAAAGCCACCGATTGGCATCTGCCCTGGGTGGTTTACGTGCGCGGCCGGGTCGCGCGACCCGGACCCTATACGGTTCACGAGGGCGAGCGGATCGCGTCGGTGCTCGAGCGCGCCGGCGGCCTGATGCCGGATGCATACCTGCCCGCCGCAATTCTTATCCGCCAGTCGGTTAAAGAGCTGCAGCAGGAGCGCCTGGACCAGGCGCGCGGACGCCTGCGCGAGGCGGTTGCGCGCGCACAGATAACTCCCACCATCGCTTCCGCGACCACGCCCGCGGCTCCCGGCCAAACCAATGAAAATTCGCAGGGCTTGGTGATGCTCCAGCAGGTGCTGGCGCAATCCGAGGGACAGCAGGCACAAGGCAGGCTGGTCATCCATCTCAAGCCGCTCGATGAGCTCGCAAATTCGCCCGACAATATCGCGATGATCGACCAGGACGTCCTGACGATTCCGCGCCGTCCCTCTGACGTGAATGTCCTGGGCGAAGTTTATAGCCCCAACGCAGTGGTCTGGCGTCCCGGACTTTCGGTGCGCGATTGCCTCAACATGGCGGGCGGTCCGACCGAAGGCGCGGATGCGGATCACACGATGGTTATCAAGGCGGACGGATCGGTCTGGACCGACGATGGTATCAAGCAGAGCAAGCGCTCGACGATGTTCCCGCTGTTGCCGGTGATTTCAGGCGGGCTGATGGACTCGAAAGTCGCGCCGGGCGACACGATTTATGTGCCGGAGCAGCTCATTTACACGAGCAAGCTCCAGTACGCCTCGACGATCACAAGCATCATCGCGCAGTCGCTGAGCGGACTGGCGATAGTGGGAATTTTGGCGGCGTCACTTTAAGAAGGGGGTCGCTCGTGGAGCCTGGGGCGGATACCCGGACGGAAAAGTGACCGGGCGATCTGAGCGATCTGGGGGAGAAGAACGTGCGGTATTGGGGTGGGAGCGTGCTGGCAGCGGCTGCGGCGGCGGTTATCTTTACCACTGCGGCGCCGGTGCGCGGAGGCTCGGCCGCGGCTCGTGCCAACCGCGAGGCCGCGCCGAAGATTTCGCGCCAGGACTCGACGCGTCTGATTCGCGCGGTCGCGCGGATGTATGATCTCGACCCCGGTCTGCTGGCCGCGATTGCGCGCGTGGAATCGGGCGGCAATTCGCAGGCGGTTTCACCTAAGGGCGCGGAAGGCATGATGCAGTTGATGCCGGCGACCGCGATCCGGTTCGGCGTGCTCGACCCCTTCGATCCAGTCAGCAACGTGCTTGGCGCCGCGCGCTTTCTGGCCTTCCTTCGCAGCTATCATCCGCGCAGCGACGGCCCCGCGCCGAGTGCGATGACGCTGGCCGAGATGCTGGCGGCGTACAACGCCGGCGAGGGTGCGGTCGACAAATATCGCGGCGTTCCTCCGTACGCCGAGACTCAGCAGTATGTCCGCCGCGTGTTGATCGCATATCTGTTCGGCGACGATCGCGGACCGCTGGCCGAAAAGCTGCGCGCCACCACTGCGACGCCGCGAGATGCGGCCACTTCCAGCGCGATTGCTGCCCATCTCCATCCTCCCGCGCACTCGATGCCTTCGGTGCCCGCGCCAGACGCGCTTGTGAAACTCGATGCGATTCGCGCCGCGCGCACCGCGCAGATCAATCGCGAGAGCCATCCAATCGGCGCAATTCACGCGGTCGCGGGGCTCGCAGCCCTGTCTGATGACGGCGCGAAATGAATCTTCGCAATGTCATTCGCGCGGCACTTGCGACGGTCGTGCTGGTTGCCGTTGTGGTTGCTATGCGTCCGCTGCCTGCGCGCGCTTCCACCTACGCGGTTTATATCCCGCTCGACAGCTCGATCTACCGCGCGCTCGACACGCTAAACGGCCTTGGATATCTGGACAGCTATCTTCCGGAGATCAAACCGATCACACGGGTTGAGGCGGCCAGGCTCGCGCTCGAAGCGGAATCCAATCTCGACGAGCGCGCGCCCAACCCACTGGGGCGTCAATTGGTTCACGTCCTGCGCGCGCAATTGCGCGAGGAAGTTGACTGGCTCGAAAAAGACAAGGAAGACAATCTGCCCACGATGGTGCATCCGGTCCAGCGAGTGGAAGGGCAGTACATCTATTCGTCCGGACAACGGGAACGTGTGAGCGAGCCGCATGATGGCCTCAACTATCAGGAGGGCACGCCGCTTTTGCCTTACAACGACAACCTGACTACCGCATCAGGCAGCAATGAGGTGGTGCGATGGTCCGGGTGGGCGGGAATCGGCGGATTTCTGACCGGCTACGGCGAGGGTGCGGTCGCTGGGCCGCTCACCCACAGTTCGCCCGGTAACAATCGCGCACAACTGCTGACCGGCGCGGCAGTGGTAGGGCTCGGCAATGTCGCGATCTCGTTCGGACAAGAGGAGATGGCATGGGGTATCGGGCGATTCGGGCTGCTTTCGCAGAGCACCAATGCGCTACCGTTCCCGGCGTTGCGGGTACAGAATATTCATCCGAGACACCTGCCATGGGTGTTGCGCTACTTGGGCTTGTTCCGCTGGCAGGTGTTCATGGGCCAGCTCGACGGAGATCGCACGTTCGCGCGGCCGTGGATCAACGGCCAGATTCTGAGTTTCAAACCGCTGCCATGGTTTGAGTTTGGGCTCGATCACACGATTATGTTCGGCGGCCGGGGCAACGACAATTATGGCTTCACCGGATTCGTCGGGCGCGCGACTGGACTCAACACCGGCAACCCCAACGGAGCGAACACCAACTCGCGCGGCGGCCTGTGGCTGAAACTCACGATTCCGCAGCTTCGCGGCGCCCAGCTGTACACGGAACTCCTCGGCGAAGACAATCTCACCAACGAGGTCCCTGGCGTCGGGCGCTTTCTGCCGTTTCTTTCACTTTCCTACCAGGTCGGATTTTATGAGCCGCGAGTTACGGAAGACGGACTGACCGATTTCGCCATCGAATATACAAATCTTCAGCGCGACTACTCTCGGCACAGCGACTCGCTCTACTGGACCTACGATAACGCGTTGATGGGCAATGCGATGGGGCCCGGAGCGAGCAGCGTTAATGCGTCGGTGGGCCGCTGGTTTGCCGACGCGCGAAAGTTCGACCTGGGCCTTCTGTTCGAGCGACGCAGCCCGGTCGGAATCGTCCCGGCCGCCAGCAGCGTCAACCGGGAGTTTGGATACGGGATTACTTTCGACTACTTCGAACTACCTCGTGCGATCGCACAAATCGGCGATTCGCTGGGCGAGGTGCGTGCCCGCACCGCGGTAGAATACGTCGAGAACATTAACTACGGCACGGGCAGCTCCGTGCGCACGATGTTCCAGTTGACCTTCGGGCTCACGCCCGCAATGTCGAGCCTCGAATGGAAGTAGGCGCGCGCACAAAGCGCTCCACAAATGACGCCCGGTCTTGAAAATGGTTATCGCGGCGACGCGCCCGCCACGTCGTCCGGGCGCAACGGCGCGGCCGCGCCGATCCAGCTCTCCGACGGGCAGTTCGCGATCCTCGAAGTCGTGCGCGTCGCGCGGCTGCTCTTGCGCCACTCGATCCTGATCGTCGCGGTCACCCTTGCGGTCGGCGGTTACGTCGGGATTCGCGACAAGTATTTCTCGGTCAAATGGTACCGCGCGCAGGCGCTCATCACTCCGGTGTCGCCGGATGCGACCCTTGCCAGCTCGGTCGGAGAAGGCGCCTCGACCGGCATCGGCGGGATGAGCGGGCTTGCCGAGATGTTCAGCATGGGCGGCGAGAGCGACAATATCAGCATCTCGGAACGCTACATCGCGATCATGACCAGCTACGCGTTCACGATCGATCTGATCAATCGCTATCACCTGGACCGCAAGATTGTGACGACCAACACCGGGCATGTTCCGCACTTGTCGCCGTGGAAGATGCACGAAGCGATCGTCGGGCGTTTCCAGACTGATTACGACTACCGCAGCGGCAATCTGGCGCTGTACTTTATCGACCCGAGCGCGGCCGAGGCGAAGGCGATTCTCGAGGACTACCTGGCGAGCCTGCGCGACAAGGTCCGCAGCGAAGAAGTGCAGGCCGCGTCGTCGGCGGTGGCGTCGTTGCAGGACGAGATTCGCGACACCTCGGACGCGTTGCTGCAAAATCAGCTCTACGAGCTGGTCGCGCGGCAGATTCAGCGCGAGAAAATCGCACAGGTGCAGGCTGACTTCGCGTTCAAGGTGATCGAGCCGCCGGTCGTGCCCGACAACTACTACGCCCCGCAGCCGCGCCGCAATGCGATCATCGCGGCAGTGATCACCTTCGTGCTCCTGTGCGTCGGCATCCTGGCGTGGGATTTCGTCGCACGCGCGCGCGCGCAATTCGCCGCGCTCGAGCACGCCGCCGATCCGCGTCCGGCGCCGGTTCGCGAGCCGCCACTGCTCCCGCTCGATCCACTCAGTCCGGAGCCACCCGTCCGGGACGCCCGCTAATTTTTCGCCGCGCCGTCCAGCAATCGGCTGGTCTAACTTTACGCGCCCCGGATTTTGAAACTTGAGCGCAGCATTCCACTCTACGATCGATCCTTTGATCCAAGCACGGCCTCCTGATGCCGCATCCGTCCCCAGGCGCAGGTTCGCGCGCTTGCAAGTCCGTCTCGCGCTCGCACTTAAGGCGCTCGCGAACCTGGTTCTCGCAATTCTCCGGCGATGCCTGTGGCGGAGTCTGCGTCCGCCTGAGGCCGGCCGCGTATGTATCTATAGGATCGGCAACCTGGGCGATGTCGCGTGCGCGATTCCCGCGATACACGCCGTCCGCCGCGCCTTTCCCGGTGCTCATCTGACGCTCGTCAGTTCGCCGGGCCGCGCGGGAATGCCGGGCGTGTCCGAACTTCTGCGCGGCGTTAGCTGGCTCGACGAGATCGTCGTTTACTATTCTGGCGATGTCGCCGGGACGCGCGCTCAGTTGCGATGGATATCTACGATGCGCGCGCGGAAGTTCGATGCCTGGATCGAGCTGCCCCCGGTCGACGCGCCATTTGCGATTCTGGTTCGCAACATGTTTGCGGCATGGATGAGTGGAGCGCGCTGGGGCTTCGGATGGCGCTATGAGCGGATACGGCTATTCGCGCGTGCGCAATCAGAGCTGCTCGAGTTTCCAAACGAAACGGCGCGCCTCGCCGATCTGCTCGAAGCGGGCGGCGTCGCGGTTCCGGCGCCGCAATATCCGGTGCAAAATTCCCTGCTCGAAATATCGGCCGCTGAACGCGCTACCGTCGATCAGTTTTTTGCGCGGACGGGGCTCGCCAACACACCGCTGGTCGCGCTCGCGCCGGGCGCAAAAGCGCCCGCAAATCGATGGCCCGCCGAGCGTTTTATCGAGGTCGGCCGCGAACTTGCCGCGCGCGGAAACTGTGTCGTGGTCCTGGGGGGAGCCGGCGAAGCCGGACCGTGTGAAGCGATTGCCACCGCAATCGGTGCCCGCGCGCGCAGCCTGGCCGGGCAGACCACCGTACGAGAGTCATGCGAGGTTCTTCGCCGGTGCGCGCTCCTGGTCTGCAACGACTCAGGGGTACAGCACTTGGCCTCGCTGGTCGGCACGTCCTGCGTATCGATTTTCTCGGCTCGCGAATTCCCCGGCCGATGGTATCCGGCCGCCGAGCGCAGCGTTGTGCTCCGCAAATGGGTATCGTGCCACACCTGCTATCTTACCGAATGCCCGTACGACAACCGCTGCGTTAACTTGGTTACAGCAGCGGAGGCCGCCGATGCGGCTGCGAAGATCATGGATTCCGCGGCCGCCCTCCATCGGGGATAACCCAGCAGTGAACACGCTCAATTGGTCCGGCATTAGCAATCAATCTTTAACGGGCCGATTGCTACGCTTTCCACTCGCGCTGTTGCCGCCAAGCTCCGCCGTGAGGATCCTCCGCGGTCCGGCCAAAGGATTGCGCTGGATCTCCGG
>JBARDN010000239.1:0-8302 GCA_049795175.1 Binataceae bacterium (SeqCode)
CGGTGGACGGCTCAGGCGCGCGCATCGCGCGCGTTTGTCTTTATGGCCGTCCCCGTCGTCTAGCTCGGCCTAGGACACCGGCCTTTCACGTCGGTAACACGGGTTCAAATCCCGTCGGGGACGCCAAATCTTTTCATTCTTTCCATTGGCGGATTGCCCAAATGTTTTCCGCCTAGCGGAGAATTTCCACGAGCAGGACCCAGGCGTTCGAGACCCCGATCGTCATCGCATAGATCACTCCGGCCGCAAGCCAGTAGAGACCTCCAAATGCACCGATGGCCAGCGATACTCCGGCAACGATGAATGGTATCGGGACCAGATGGGAAATAATGAACGAGGCGGTTGGGCGATTTTCATGCGACGCCGCAGAGCGATACTGAAACCGGACCAGGAAGGTCCAGATGACCAATCCGCTAACCGCAATCTCCGTTCCGAGAACCGCGTTGGATTGGTTTGGAATCAGCGCGATCATGCAGATGATAAGAGCACCGAGCAATTGGAGTATCGCCTCGACCGCGCGGTCCGACACACCCGGAATCTCGAGGATACGGCTTAGGTTGATCGACACGGCGACAAAGATGAGCCCCGGTCAACGTCGCCATCACGCCGGCGGCGATCGAGAGAAAACCAGTCCAGTTCGAGATTTCGTAGGCGTACATTCTGTTCGCCGCAAGCAGGTGCCGCGTCGCTCGAGGTGCCTACTGCTGCCCGCGTTCGAAGCTCAGCAGGCCTATGATCTCGGCGACGGAATGCTTGCCGTGTTCGGCCAGGAGCGCGTCGAGCTCGCGATCGATCCGGCCGAGCGCGCCCGCCCCTTCTTTGATCAGCGCGGAGCCGACCTGCACCGCTTTTGCGCCGGTCAGATGCGCAAGATACGCGTCGCGTCCGGTGTTGATTCCGCCGACCGCGACGACGTCGAGCAGCCCTTCGCTTTCCCGATAGATCGCGTGCGCGTGCGAGAGTGCGCGCTCGTGCCCCTTGGCGATCCCGGTCGCGATATCGACTTCGAGGTCTTTGGGCAGATCGTTCTGGCATACGGCGATCGCGACGCGCATCGACTTCAGGAGGTCGGCGATCGCGCGCGCGGAAAATCCGGTCGCCGGCGGAAGCTTCACCGCCAGCACGCATCCGACTTCGCCGCGCACCCTTCCGACGAGCGACTTGGCGCGCTCGAGCGACCCGAACGGCGCAAGCGCGCGCTGCACGTAGTCGTCGGCGAGGTTGAGCTCGAGGATCGCCACGCCCGCGCGATCCAGCCGCTTCGCGACCGCGATAAATTCTTCCTCGCTGGTGCCGACTATACTCGCGATGGTCTTCTTTCCGCGCGGCGCAAGCTCGCCCGCGAGCGCGGCGAAGTGCTCGACGCCCGCGTTCTTGAGATTGTCCGGAGTTTCGAGACCCGCGAGGTTGCACGACTTGAAGACGATCGCCCCGCGATGCACCGCCGCGAGCTCGAAAGCTCGACACCGCCAAGGCGTATCGAAGTGCGTTCCATGGCACCGTATCTACCCACTTGAAAGCGCGCTCGGCAAGCGCCGGAAAACTCGCTACCGCCGGATTGTCTGGTGCGCGGGCGGATCGTAACTTCACCCACGATGGCTCCGCGGCGAATTCTTATTGCGGGTGCGGGCGCGATCGGGTCGATCGTCGGCGCGCGCCTGCATCTGGCGGACCATCGCGTCACGATGTTAGGCCGGCCGGCGCATCTGGCGGCGATCGCGCGCGACGGATTACACGTCACCGGACTGCTCGGCGAGGCGTGTGCGCGCGGCCTCGAGCTCGCCACCGATCCCGCGGAGCTCGACGGCCGCTACGATCTCATCCTGTGCACGGTGAAGCCGTATGACACGGCGTCGATCGCGGATGCGATTTCGGATCGGCTGGCCGACGACGGACTGATTGTGTCGATGCAAAACGGGCTCGGAAATATCGAGGCGCTCGCCGAGCGCTTTTCGATTTCGCGGGTGCTCGGCGCGCGGGTGATTTTCGGCGCCGAGATTCCGCATCCCGGCGCCGCGCACGTGACGGTGTTCGCCGATCCGGTGGCGATCGGCCCCGACCCGCAGCAGCATCGCGATGCGGCGCCTGCGCTCGAAACGCGCGCGCGTGAGATCGCCGCGATCATCGACGCGGCTGGTGTGCCGGCGCTTGGATGCTCCGATATCATGCCGATCATCTGGACCAAGCTGGTATATAATGTGGCGCTCAATCCGCTCGGAGCGTTGTTCGAGATGAGTTACGGAGCACTCGCGGCCGACGCCGACCTGCGCGCGATCATGGATGACCTGATCGAAGAGGCGTTCGCAGTCGCCGCCAGCGCGGGAGTGCGGATGCCGTTTGCCGGCGCCGCGGCGTATCGTGCAACGTTTTACGATCGGCTGGTTCCGGCGACCGCGAGCCATCGCCCGACGATGCTCTCGGATTTGAAGCGCCGCGCGCGCACCGATATCGACGCGCTGAGCGGCAAGATCGTCGAGCTGGCGGCGCAGCACGGAATCGCCGTGCCGATGAACCTCGCGATGGTGCGGATGATTCATGGCGCGGAGCGCAAGCGCGCCTCCCAACTGGCAACGGAGCAAACGTGAAGAAGGCAACCATCACGCGCGCGAGCATGGACGCGATCATCGCGCAGGGCGAGCGCGAGTTTCCGAACGAATGCTGCGGCTTCATTATCGGAGACGCGGCGATCGAGGAAGTGCGTCCGATCACCAATATCCAGAATCGCAGGCATGCGGAGGATCCGGCGGCCTTCGCGCGCGACGCGCGGACCGCGTTCCTGATGGAGCCGAAGGAGCATCTGGCGGTGATGAACGAGGTCGATCGGCGAAAGCTCGCGCTCAAGATTGTGTATCATTCGCATCCTGACCACGACGCGTATTTTTCGCCGACCGATCGCGCGGCGGCGTGCTCGTTCGATCCGTCGGAGCCGGACTATCCGGACACGGCCTACGTAGTGATGTCGATCCGGTCAGGCAAGTTCGTGCGCGCGGCAGCCTTCGTATGGGACGACGCGAAAAAGGAATTCGCCGAGACCCCGCTCGAGGTCGTGTAGGTCACGGCGATCGTTTTCATTGGTGAGCCGGCCGGCGGCCCGCCGTCGTCCAGGGGCGAGACGCCCGCGCCACTATTTTGGACCGCCGAAATCACGGCCGTGCATCATCGTCAACCGATCTACTTAGCCCTCATCCGTCATTTCGAGCGTTGCGCGAGAAATCCCGAGGCGGCCATGCTCAACGCCAACATCACGTGCAGCGGCCCTTCGATCGGGACTCCTCGCGCGGCAACTATGCGCGGGAATGACACACACGAGAGCCGCGGAGGCTCAGGCGTCGGCGAAGGCTTCTTCTTTCGCGGCGGCTTCCAGGGGCAAGCCGCGAGTCTCGTCGATCAACAAGCCAATCGCGATCGCGGCGGGAATTCCGAGCAGGCCCAACCATCCGGTGACGCCGGCGATTCCGCCCAGACGCGGCGCGAGGATCGAGATCGTCGCCTCAGCCGTGAGCGCGCCGCATGCACTGACCAGCGCGAACCATCCGATGATCGTCGCGCGCAGCGCAGTCGGAAAGAGCTCAGTGAAGACCGCGTTGGACGCGACCACCAATGAGTTCGCGCTGGTGTTGAGGATCAGAAATGCGAAGGCTAGCCATAATGCAGGATGCGCGAAATGCAACGGCGGTCCCCAGAAGTAACCCAGCGCGAGGGTCGAGACCGCTAGACCCGAGACCACAATCGTCGGCACGCGGCCGAAGCGCTCAGCGGCCCACGCACCGATTGGAAATCCGAGCATTCCGAGGCCGCCGCTAATGAGCGTGAGGGTGCTCGCGATCGTGGGCGAGAGTCCGACCGTTGAGACGGCGTGGAAGTAGGCCCACGAATTGACGCCCTCGCCCGAGATCGCCGCGAGCAGCGTGCACACGATCAGGGTGATCGAGCGTTTGCGATAGAGCGGCGTGAAGACGTCATAGAAGCGGGTACGGTCAGTAGCGCCCTCGCTCGCGACGATTGCCCAGCGCTCGCTTTCCTTGATCCGCGAGACCATCGGCGCAATTGCGAGACCGGCTCCCGCCAGCACCAGGAGCCATCGCCACGAGACTCCGGTCGAGGTGACGATCGGCATCAGGAAGACGCAGAATCCGCTGCCCGCAGCGCCCGCGAGTCCCGCCCAGCTCTGGCCGCTGGCGCGCCGCGCGATCGGCAGGACCTCTGCCAGAATCACGATCGCGGAGGCGGCGGCGGCGCCCAGGAACGCGTTCATCACGATCGCGCATCCGACGAACATCACCAGCCGGGTCGAGGCTGCCGCGCCCAACGCGGCAAGCGGAATCACGATCGACGACCAAATCAGCACGCGGCGGCGCCCCGTTCGATCGACCATCCGCGACAGCACCATCGAGCCCAGAGCCGCAAGCGCCAGCCACGCGAAGACGCGCGCAAGGGCGGACTCGCTGAGCGCAAAACTCTTTCCGATCCACGGCGAAGCGATCAAGACGATCGCCGCGGTGTAGCCCTGATACGCGAGCATCGCGACCAGGATCCACACGGTCGAGCGCACGCGGTCGCGGTTCTCGGCGCTGTCGTATATTTCCGAAGGTGGCTCGGAGAGCGGGTGAAGTGACAGGGGCGGAGCGGCCTCGGTTGGGATACTCATCGGCACGCGCGTGCCTCTACGCGCTGAGCTCGAAGACCGGATTGCTGGCGGCGACGGCGCGGAAGTCCTCGACCGGGGAGCCGGCGCGAATCGTGTAGAAGCGCTGCACCGACAACGCGAATCGATCGAGGAACTCCTTGATGACCGGCGGCCGCTCGGCCTCGGGCAGCTCGCGCACTTTACAGGTCCACTGCTTGGCGCCCTTTTTCAGAATCACCGAGCCTGCTGCGCGCGCGTTGCGGACCCATCCAGTTTCGCCGCGGCTCGCGACCAGGTAGCGGCGGCCGTTCATCTCGAGCACGGTGACCGGGGTCGCGTACTCGCGTCCGGTTTTGCGGCCTCTGGTGATGAGCAAATAGTTATGCGCGAAACCGATTCCGAGGCGGATCAGAAATCCAAAGCTTTGGTTGAAGAATCGATCGAGCGAAGTCTCCTTGATGAACTTGGGCGGATTTTCAGACATCAGCGGGAACCTCGAGGATGGATCATAGCCGAGCCGCTCTACCGACGATAACTGTTTGCTTTGGGTTGGTTCATGTCGTATTTTCGCCATTTGCGAAATTTCTTGATTCATGAGAGAGACATTGGTTTTATTGACGGTTTGTGGTGGGTTTGTTTGGTAAATTTAATGGCTATTTCGCTTTTGTTTTGCGCCTCTCTTTCACCTTGCCTTCTTGGGCGGCGGACGGATGTCGTCCCTTTGAAATTGCGCATTTGGGCCGACAGCGGTTTGCCTGGGTAACGCATCGCACAGCTATTTTCGCAGATCACGGAATCGAACATAAGGCTGAACTGTTCAGCCTTATAATTTCGCTCGAAATGTGGGATCAGGGAGTCCCGATTAATCGAGTCAAGAGGGACCTTTATTGCTCAGGTGCTGAATTCCCTCTCCCTAAAAACAGTGATTGGGAGAGGGATAATCAAGAAGCGGGCGCGGCATAAGAGCTTGATACGTTCACGTCAGCTAGATCGCGGATTGGAGAGATTGCGAGCCGTCCGGCGGCGACCAGGTTCGCGCTCGCGCCGATCGCGAGCGTCGCCCGCAGTCCGATGATCTCGGCGAGAATCCCGCTGGCGAGCGTGCCGGCCAGTTGGCACGCGAGCACGAGAAATCGCATCGTCGCATTTACGCGCCCGAGCATCGAGCCCGGCGGAGTGGTCTGCCGCAGCGTGGTCAGATTCACGTAATAAAGCATCGCGGCACCGTCGCTTAGCTGCTGTGCGATCATCAGCGCGGCCCCCAGTGTCGTCGCCGAGCGCGCGATCGGCACGCAGAGCTCGCCGACGCCCCACAGTGCCAGGCCGGCGATCATCGTGGGACCGGCGCCGAAGCGATTCGAGATCCGCGCGACCATCAGCGCTCCGGCGAGCGAGCCGATTCCGCCGATCGCGAAGATCACGCCGAGAAGGCCAGGTTTGAAGCCGAGTGCGCGCAGCGCGTAGAGCGAGTACTCGGTGCCGAACATGCTGTTGCCGAAAGTGCTGATTGCGATCGCGGGAACCAGGGCGCGGAGAATCGGATCGTTCACCACAAAGCGCGCCCCTTCCGTCAGTTCGCGTCCAAGGCGCTCGCGCGCGGCTTCGCTATGCGGAAACGGTTCGGCGGCGGCGCCGATCGTCCATACGAATGCCGCCGAGAACAGAAACGAGATCGCGTCGATCAGGATCGCGATGGGCGCGCTCAGCACCTGCACCATCCAGCCCGCCAAGCTGAACGCTCCAACCTCCGCGACCGAGGCGCTCGCGCTGAGTTTACTGTTCGCTTCGGCGAGTTCATCTTTGCCGACGATCGACGGCAGGTAGGAGCGATACGCAACCTCGAAAAAGATTCCGAGGATCGCGGCCAGCAGCGTGACCCCATATAGCTGGGGCATCGTGAGAAGATGCGCGAACGCGGCGGCGGGAATCGTTCCGAGCAGAATCGCGCGGCCGAGGTCGGTTGCGATCAGGATTGGGCGGCGTCTCAGCCGATCGACCCAGACGCCCGCGATAAGCGCCATGATCAGCGCCGGAATGATCTCGCTCGTGCGCAGCAACGCCATCTGGAAGGGGCTGGCACCCAGGGCGAGGATCGCGGCGAAAGGCAGCGCAACGGCAGTAACCAGCGAGCCGAACTCGGAGATGGTCGAGCCACTCCAGAGCTTGAGGAAGTCCGGATTTCGCCATAGCGGCGACCATCGCGTCGAGGATGCGTCAGCGGTATTCGCGCGTGCAGAATGATCCTCGGCGCAAGGTCGGCGCGGGCAGATCGAAATGATCTGGCTGAATCGATCAGAACGCGTTGGGGAAGCCCGGCCTGTTTCAGCACCGCGTTTGCTGTATGACGGGACAGGATTTTATTGTCGACCGTAAATGTGCGATTGGAAATCGGGCTGTGCCAAATCTCGTGGTCGCCGCGTCACTGCCGCACAAAATAGCACTTGGGATCAGAGCTGGTCAGAATTCGTTTTGGTTCGGGAGTAAAACTCTTCGACATTCGGAATTCTTAGTCTGGTTGCACGCGAAGTCGTTCCGAATAGTGCGCGATAAGCTCTAGCGGAATATCTTCTTCGTTATGATTCCGCTTCGGAAGGCGATTGTTGGCCTCAAGGAGCTCGGGAACCATAATACGCAGCTTTCCCATCAGGGTCTCCAAATCCGGCGCCTCGGTGACAAGACCCGGCACATCATCGCTGGTCGCGACGTAGACCTTGGCCTCGTCATCCCACAGGGCATTCACAGTGACGGCTGAATGCGGCATCTACTCTCTCCTACAGCAGAATACGATTCGGAGTTGGCCCAGCCCGCCAACTTTTCATTATGGACGCAGGCCCGCCGCTAAAGGAAGATGCCACCTTTGAGACTACGGGGTGCTATCGCGATGACTGAGACTGGAGCGAGCGCTGCGACGGGATCCGATCGGGCCACACCATTTCTCAGCACGCCGCTTGGCTCGGGGGTGTGCATTGCGGTTTCGGCGATCTGCTACTTCATCGCGATACGATTTATCGATCTGTGGCCGTTCGCGCTGTTCGCGCCGATGCCGATGCTGGCGGCGGCGTTTGCGGCGCGCTCGCGGGCGCGCGCCCTGCTCTGCGCTTTTATCCCGATCTTCGTCGGATGCTTCGGGTTGTGGAGTGCGGAATCATTTTTTCTTTCGACGGCTTTTTTCGTAACTGCATATGCGGCGTTATCGCTGATCGTCAGCGCACTGGTTTTGATCGCGCGCGCGGCGGCCCGTCGCTGGAGCAATGCGGGCGCGGCGCTGGTTTTCCCGATCCTGTACGCCGCGTTGAGCTTCGTCTTTTCGCGAGCCACCCACGACGGAACCTGGGCAGACCCTGCCTACCGGATGGACGGGTTCCTGGCGATCCTGCAACTCGCGTCGGTCACGGGAATATGGGGAATCGTATTCGCGATGACGCTGCCCGCCTCAGCGGTTGCGTTTGTGTGGTACCGATTCGAGAGTGACAGGCCGTGGCGCGCGCCGACGGCGGTCGCGCTCGGGATCTTTGCCGCGGTGCTGATTTTCGGATTTGCGCGGCTCGCGACGGCGCCGCATCGCCCGACGGTCCGCGTCGCGATGATCGCGAGCGATCATGAGATTCCATATTCGCGGACGACGGATGAGGCTAAGGCCGCTGATTTACTCGCCTTCTACGCGAGCCAGATTCC
>JBARDN010000240.1:0-10204 GCA_049795175.1 Binataceae bacterium (SeqCode)
CAAATAGTCTATGGGGCTTCGTGAAAACTGCCCGGATCGGCAGGAGAATTTCATCGCCTCAGCAGACGACCTAAAAAAGCATAAAAAAAAGCGCGCGGACCGATCGCTCGAATCAGATCACGGCGCCGGGCTGGGCGATGCGGCCGGAGCGGCGGCCGGGGAGGACGTCGGCCACGCGCTTACCGAGGTCTCTGCGGTTGCACCCGGATCGGCTGAAGTGTGCCTGGTTTCGGCCTTCAAAGTCTCGACGGTCACACTCGCGAGCGAATCATTCTTGTAGCAGAACCAAACACGTTTTTTTTCGTTGCGTGTGAGCGACTCGGTGGGCGAAAGAACGATTTCGGCAAGTCCCGCGGTGAAGAAATCGGCAGCGGTTTCAACCACCGCGATTGGCACTTTGACCGGAGTTCCGTAGCCGGTGATGTAGAGCAGATGGAGGTCGCAGGCCTCGCCTGCTGAATTTTTCGTAGCGGTCACCGGCGCTCCTATGTCATCGGAGACTGAACCGCGGCTTTGACCGGGCGTGAACGTGGCCAGGTCGACCGGTGTCGGACGAGTCGCCTCCATGTATACCGAGCATCCGCTCGCGATACACAGAACAAAAACCAAATATGCGAGCCGGGAAAATGGACTGCGCGGATGCTTCTTCATTGGCGAGGTGGAACCTCGGATGCGGAGTTGGTCGTCGCAGAAGATGGTCCAGTCATGGGCACAGTGCCGGTGCAAAGATAAGAGGGCTCATAACCAAAGCTGAGTATGCTGGTTCCGAGTTGTTTTGTGTGCTGCACCATCCGGACGTTGGCGTGCGCGAGTTGGTCCATCGCGGATTGACATGCGTCGAGACTGTAGCCGGAAGCCGAGACGATCCGCTCGCGGCCAAGCGGGTCCTCGCGGACGCCCGTCCATGTGCTGCATCCGGCGATCGCACAGAGCATCAGGGCCAGCAGCAGGTTACGCGTAGTGGTGGAGGCCGGAATCATCGCAGTGGCAATGTAAACAGGAAGACGATCGACCATGCAAGTCCGTGAACGTAGTCGGGGGTCTGGGAGTTGGCGGCCTTCGGCCATCCGCCGTGTCATTCCCGCGCGTGGCTGCTGCGCGAGGAATCCCGGATTCCGATCGCGCCCGAACCGTCCTTCGAATCATTCCGGATGAGCACCCGCTACAGATCCGGGATTCCTCGCGCACGGCGGCCACGCGCGCGGGAATGACACCCTCAGCGCGGCAGGTCTCGCGGCGCGTAACTTCCGACGTGCAGATGCTGGCTAAGCTAAACGCTGAGCAATTTCGTTTATGATCTCGTCAACCATATGCTGCAATTCCGGAACTCTATTCAGGTGACCAGGGTGATATGTGCGTATGGGTGAGGGCGGAAGTGATGAGTGCTCGAGCCAGGCGGCCTCTCTTTCGGGATGAGTCCCGAAGGAGTGCAATTTGGCGTCGGCGAATTCAGAAAGAAGGAACTCATCATAATCCGGACCTGTGAAGAAGATTACTGCGTGTGGCTTCAGAATTTTAATCTCGTCGGTCAGGATGCCTCTGAAAATGGACCACGCCGTTTTCTGCTGCTGCGGTGGAGCATTGGTTATAGATTTCTTTTCCCAGTCTGCTCGAATGAGATTTGACCACAGAACGTTCGAATCGATTCCTTCTTCAGATAAATCGAACCGTTTCCGAACTTTTCTATACGCCCTCCAGAAAAACGAATTGTGGTCGTTCGGATCCTTTTTCGCGAAGTTAAACTCGACGTATTTGCGCAATAATAGCTCCACCGAGTTTGCGACCCGAAGAAAATCTAAAAAGCTGCCGTGTCCTTCCCAATCCCAACCTTTGGTCTCTTGCCCGATGATCAAAATGCGATTTGAGCTACTTAGCCAGCGCTCTGGCACCGAGAGAAGCAAGGGTGCAGAAAGGTTATCAGCAAGGTCCACGGGCATAGCAGCTTTCGCCTTAGTCTTGAATGATTCATAAACTTCATCTAATTCGTTTTGCATCTCGTCATCTCCTGTTTGCTTCCGACTACGATTTAGACTCCAGAAGAAAGAAAGCCGAGCCGCGCATTCGAACGCTGACTGGCTGTCGATTCGCCGTTAACAATCGCGTAGAGCTCCGACAACGTCAAGGCGCCATTTGGCTGGGTATCAATTCCAGATCGTACCAACCATTTTCGCGACTCATCGCGAGTGAGTGGCGAAAACTCGATCGCGGAAAGGCATCTGCCGTGTCTCGTGACGGCGGGGTTGAGTTTTCCAAGTTCGTCGTTTGTTGTGATCAGAAACAAAACTCTTAGTCCCTGGCCCAACAATCCTTCGGTGGTGTTCAGGAGCCTCGATAGCGCCTGTCCCACGCTGTGTTTTGCGTCGATCGAAAGCAGCTCGCCGGTGTCTTCCATGACCAGCAGCCGCCATCGGGTTTCATCTTCGGCGTCTTCAAGGATCAGGTGGAGCAGATACGCCGGGTTGCCAAGGAGTGCTTCAGGATCGGTGATGTAGTAAATGTCGCACCATCGTTTCCACTCCTGAGCCAGCGCCCGAATCGCGTAGGTTTTGCCCGTCCCGGGCTTGCCATGCCAGAGTATCAACCGTCCGCCTTTAAGGTCCTCGCCAGTCAAATCCATCAGGTGGCTGAGTTTTGCAGTGGTGGTGGCGGCGTAATTCGCCGAGATATCCTGCCATCGGACCGCGTCCAGAAACCTTTCGTTTGAGTCAGGTACAGGTGAGCAGTTGCGCCAGAACGAGACGCATACTCGCGAACTCTGCTTCTTTTCTTCTTTGCACTCGAACCTTGTAATGAATTCCTGCGCGATCTCACGCGCGGCCTTTAACTCTTGCGCTGCGACTTCAACGTCCAGGCGTCCGGTCGATCCTTGCTCGATGAGAACCAAGGTACGTCCGTACTGGAGCAGGACCTCTTTCGAGCCGAGGCTCTCCGCCCAATACAGGATGCGGTCATCAAAGGATTCGGGAAAGCATTCGGGACTCAGGCCGACGCTCATGCCGACAGTTCGCTTTGTGCGATAGGTCATACCTCCTTCCGCTACGGCAGCTTCGAATTCGACACGGAGCGGATTTCGCTCCTCCAGCATGATTCGCATCAGGCGAGCGTCGTCGCTTTCCTCGCGATATCGGATTTCGCGTTGCACTCGGGTTGCTCTCATGAATTTGACCTCCTGAATCATCCAGTTTACCGCGCCTGCAGGTCAGCCGTTGTCCGTACGCCGAATCGAGCGCCGCTTGTACACCCGGATCGCTGAACTTGCAAAACTTTTGCAGGCGACAGAGAAATCCTTTAGCTTCAAGGGTTTTTGGTGTGCCGTCGCGCTAGCTGCAGTCCAGAAACCGGGATTCCTCGCGGCAGCCACGCGCGGGAATGACATCTTGAGGCCCGCGCGGCGGATGGACATTGGAGGCGCGGGCCTATCGTCAGAGGTCGACGGCTGGCGAGACCCCTGCCTTCTCAAACAAGATTGAGTCTTCGTGGCACAGGCTTTAGCCTGTGGTCCGCACCGGCTGAAGCCGCTGCCACCTTGATATCCAGCGCGAGCGCGAGGTCTTGGGCGCGCTCGGACTATCTGGAATTTGAAACTGACCCGCTACCCTAAGGCGCTAGGGCTGGTTTGCGTGCGGGATTCCGCACATAATAGCAAATTACCCCGAAAATCGGGGCTGAAGGCGTAATTCGCTTGGCTCTCATCGTTCAAAAATATGGTGGAACTTCGGTCGGGTCGGTCGATCGAATCAAAGCGGTCGCGGAGCGCGTGGCGCGGGGACGGCGGGCGGGCGACGGCATGGTCGTGGTCGTTTCCGCGATGGCGGGAGAGACCAATCGGCTGTTCAGTCTCGCCTCAGAATTGAGCGACCTGCCCGACCCGCGCGAGACCGATGCGCTGGTGGCGACGGGCGAGCAGGTTTCGGCCGCGCTGCTGGCGATTCGGCTGCGCGCGATGGGGTTGCCGGCGATTTCGTTTCTTGGCGACCAGTTGAAGATCGCGACCGATTCGAATCACGGCCGCGCGCGGATCAAATCGATCGAATGCAATCGAGTCGAAAAAGAGCTGGCCAACGGCAACGTGATCGTGGTCGCGGGCTACCAGGGCGTCGATTCCAATGGCGATATCACGACGCTTGGGCGGGGGGCTTCGGACCTGACCGCGGTTGCGCTCGCGGCCGCTCTCAAAGCCGACGCGTGCGAGATCTATACGGACGTTGACGGCGTTTACACCGCCGATCCTAATATCTGCAAGAACGCGAAGAAGCTCAAGCGCATCTCTTACGACGAAATGCTGGAGATGGCGGCGCTCGGCGCAAAGGTTTTGCAGGGACGCTCGGTCGAGCTGGCGCGGCGCTACAATGTTCCGATCGTGGTTTTATCAAGCTTCGCGGAATGTGAGGGAACCTGGGTGGGACAAGAGGATCGATCGATGGAAGACGTGCTTGTTTCCGGCGTCACGCTCGACCAGAACCAGAGCAAGATAACGATCGTGGGAGTGGCCGACCGGCCCGGACTCGCGGCGAAGATTTTCGGCCCGATTGCGGCGGCCGGAATCGTGGTCGATATGATTATCCAGAACGCCAGCGAGGACGGCCGCACCGACATGACATTCACCGTCGGGCGCGAAGACCTGCGCCGCGCGCTCGAGCTGGTGAAGAAGATCGCGGGCGAGATCGGCGCGGCGGGCGTGCGGCAAGAGGAGCAGGTCGCGAAGGTCTCGATTATCGGGGTCGGGATGCGCACGCATGCGGGGGTTGCGGCGCGGATGTTCGAGGTGCTGGCGACGGAGCGAGTTAATATCGAGATGATTGCGACCTCGGAGATCAAAGTTTCAGTCGTGGTGAATGCGAAATATGGAGAACTGGCGATGCGCGCGCTGCACGACGCGTTCGTAGGCGGCGGCGCGAGCGCTGCCAAGGCGGAGTCCCTTTAGCCGATGGCGGTTGCAAAACATATCCAGGTTTACGACACGACTTTGCGCGACGGCTGCCAGTCGGAAGACGTCTCGCTGACGATCGCGGATAAGGTCCAGATTGCGCAGCGGCTCGACGACATGGGCTTCGACTATATCGAGGGCGGATGGCCGGGCTCGAACGAACGCGACGCGGCGTTTTTTGGCGAGATCAAGAAGGCCAAGCTTAAGCACGCGAAGATCGCGGCGTTCGGATCGACCCGGCGGGCGGGGGTGCGCGCGGCGCAGGATCGCAATCTGATGCTGCTGCTGCGCGCCGAGACGCCGGTTGCGACGATCGTCGGCAAGACCTGGGATTTCCACGTGCGCGAGGCGCTGCGGATCTCAGAGGCGCAGAACCTCGAAATCCTGAACGACTCGATCGCGTATTTGAAAAAGCACGTTGACGAGGCGATCTTCGACGCCGAACATTTCTTCGACGGCTACTTCTCGAATCCGGAATTCGCGATCGCGTGTCTCAAAGCCGTCGATGACGCCAAGGCCGATATCATCTGCCTGTGCGACACCAACGGCGGACGTCTGCCGCATGAAATCGACGCCGCGATCAAAGCGGCGCGCGCGGCGGTCGCCTGCCCGATCGCGATTCATTGCCATAACGATTCCGAAGTCGCGGTCGCAAATACTCTCGCAGCGGTCGAGGCGGGCGCGACCCAGGTGCAGGGCACGATCAACGGCGTCGGCGAGCGCTGCGGCAACGCGAACCTGGTTTCGATCATCGCCAATTTGCAGCTCAAGCTCGGTTACAATTGCGTACCGCAGGCGAAGCTGAAGCATCTGCGCGAACTGTCGATGCTGGTGTACGAACTCGCGAATATCTCGCCGCTGGCGCGCCAGCCCTATGTCGGCCGCAGCGCGTTTGCGCACAAGGCGGGGCTGCATGCGTCGGGAATCCAGCGCAACACGCATACCTACGAACATATCGAGCCGGAAAGCGTCGGCAACGATCGGCGCGTGCTGCTCTCGGAGCTCTCGGGCCGCGCGAATCTGATCTACAAGGCGCGCGAATTTGGAATCGAGCTCGATCCGTCCAACGACAAGATCGAGCCTCTGCTCGATGAGCTCAAGCGGCTCGAGGGCGCGGGCTATGTGTTCGACGGGGCAGATGCGTCGTTCGAGCTTTTGATGCTGCGCAAGCTCGGGCGGGCGAAGGATCACTTCGAGTTCGTGAGCTTCCGCGTGTTCGACGACAAGTGGCACGAGGACCAAGCGCCGTTCAGCGAGGCGGTGGTCGTGATCGAAGGTCCCGACGGCGTGCGCACCCGCAATGCCGCGATCGGCAACGGTCCGGTGAACGCGCTCGACTCCGCGCTGCGCAGTGCGCTGGTGCCGTACTATCCGAACCTGGCGACGATGCATCTGGCAGACTACAAGGTGCGCGTGCTCGACAACGGCCGCGGCACCGCAGCGCGGGTGCGCGTGCTGATCGAATCAACCGACGGCAAGCGCCGCTGGGGAACCGTCGGGCTGTCGGACAACGTGGTCGAGGCGAGCTGGCAGGCGCTGGTTGACTCGGTCGAGTACAAGCTGCACAAGGATAACGCCAAGCCGCGCAGCCGCGCGCACGCAAAATCAAACGGTGCGATACCGCGGACCGCACGCGCGGGAACGGGCGCCGCCGGTAGGACTTCTTAAGACGCGGTCTTAGGGCGCGATCGCGCGTCCGGGGAGAATCGCGATGGGTATGATAAGCCGCATGCGCGAAGATATTCGGGTCGTGTTCGAGCGCGACCCGGCGGCGCGCACCACGGTCGAAGTGGTGCTGGCCTATCCGGGCCTCCACGCAATCTGGTTTCATCACGTCGCCCACTGGATTTGGGAGCATCACCTGAAGCTGCTCGCGCGGCTGGTCAGCGAATTTTCGCGCTGGATGACCGGGATCGAAATTCATCCGGGTGCGAAAATCGGGCGGCGGCTGTTTATCGATCACGGGATGGGCGTAGTGGTCGGAGAGACCGCGGAGATTGGCGAAGACGTGCTGATCTACCAGGGCGTCACGCTCGGCGGCACCAGCCTGAAAAAGGAAAAGCGCCATCCGACGATCGAGGATCACGTCATGATCAGCGCGGGCGCGTCGGTGATTGGTCCGGTGCGAATCGGACGCGGCAGCCGGATCGGCGCGGGCGCGGTAGTGGTCTCGTCGGCGCCGCCGTACTCGACGATCGTCGGAATTCCGGGCAAGGTGATCGAGGGCGACAGCGCGCGCCACGAAGTTGCCGAGCTCGAGCACGGCAAATTGCCCGATCCGGTCGCGCGCGCGATCAATGGCCTGGTCGAGAAGCTCAACCGGATCGGCGTGCGAATCGAGGAGGTCGAGGAGCGGCAGGATTGCCTCGAAGACAAGGTCGGCGAGCATCATCCGCCCGACCGCACCGCGGCGATCGGCGGCAAAGATCGCTGAACGAGATCAATCTCAATCGCGGCTTTCGATTTCGCGCATGAAGCGCCGCCAGATTTCCCGGCCAATCTCGTCGTAAGCGACCATCGCGCGCACCAGCTCACGCAGCGGCCGCTGCGACATCAGCTCTTCGGGCAGAAGAGGATCGAGATTGATGTGCCGGATAACCTCGCGGCCGAGCAGCAGGGTTTCGGCCGCTGCCGCCGTAAGCGGCAGCCGCGCGGCTTTGGCCTGGCTCGCGCCGAGGGCGCTCAGCAACGCGCCGTATGCGCGCTCGAGCGCGGCGGTGTCCCATAGCCGGGTGGCGCGCGCGCTTGCGGCGTCGTCGAAATCGCTCAGCCCGACAACGATCGCGTCGCGATGAAGCCCAAGCGCGGCCAGATGCGCGCGCAACTGGGCTACCGAGTCGCGCAGATTCGCGGGACGTATCCAGAGACCGGAGCTGAACTCGCGAAAGCCGCGCAGACGCAGGGCCTGCTCGTGGCGGCGGATCGCGGCGCGATCGCTGCGCGCGCTCTCCGCGCCGTAGACTCCGATCCAGGTGCCCGGCCACGGCCGGGTAAGCTCGGCGACGCGTTTCCACTTGCGCACCTCGAGGCGCATCGCTTCGCCATGCGTGCCCAGCCGGTAGCGGCCGCGGCTTGAATTGACCGCGACGCCCTGATCGACCAGCCGCATCAGCGCCATCCGCAGATTCTGCCCCGAGAACCCGAACACCGCGCCGGCGGCGACCACCGCGCGCGCAGAGATCTCGCGCGGGGCGCGGTTGGAAAGGAAATCGAGCACGATCGCGCGCGCGGTCAGGGGGCGCTCGGGCTTGTAACCGCCATTTGCACTCACAGCCATATTTTGTTATATTCTATTTCAATGGCGATGATGTTCAAAGCAAGCAGCGTATTCTCTCCCGACGAATTGCTGATGCTCAAGCGCAAATCCGATCTGCGCGGCGGATGGATTGTGTTTCATGCGTGGGCGGTGATTTTCGCGGCGATGGCGATGTTCGCGATATGGCCGAACCCGCTCACCTTCATCGCCGCGGTGCTGATAATCGGCGCGCGGCAGTTGGGCCTCGCGATCCTGATGCACGATGCGGCGCACGGACTGCTGTTCACCAACCTCCGTCTGAACGATTGGGTAGGCGCGTGGCTATGCGGTGATCCGCAGATGTCCGACATGTACGCGTATCGCACCTATCATGTGCTGCATCACCGGTTCACGCAGCAGCCGAACGATCCGGACTTGGCGCTGGGCGCGCCGTTTCCGATCACGCGCGCGAGTTTCCGGCGCAAGACGATTCGCGATCTGACCGGGCAGACCGCGTACAAGCAGCGCTCGGCCGCGTTGCGCCGCGCGTTTCGCAAGACCGGTCCGGCGATGTCGGTCACCTCGCAGTTCGGGCAGGGACTGACGCGCTTCGGAGGATTCTTCATCAGCAACGCGATTTTGTTTGTGATTCTCGCGCTAGCGGGGCATCCGTGGTTTTTCCTGACCCTGTGGATCCTGCCGCTGATGACCTTCAATCAATTCATCACGCGCGTGCGCAGTATCGCGGAGCATTCGATGCTGACGGATAACGACGATCCGATGCGCAACACGCGCACGACGCACGCGAACTGGCTCGAGCGCGCGCTGATCGCGCCGTACTTCGTGAACTATCATCTCGAGCATCACCTGCTGATGGCGGTGCCGTGCTACAACCTGCCGAAGGCGCACGCGCTGATGCTCGCGAAGGGCTACGGACCGAAGATGGAACTCGAACCGGGCTATCTCTCGGTGCTGACCCGCGCGTGGTCGCGTCCCGAAACTCCGTCATTGCGCGCGGCGGCGTAACCGCTTCAACCTATCCGGCTTCAGCCACCTGCTTGAGCCGTTCGCTCAATTGGCGGAGCACGGCGATCGTCGTTCTGACTGCGCGTTCATCGAAACCCTTGGACAGTGCCGCCGCCTCGCGCTGTTGACGCTGGAGCATCCTGCGCATCAGCCTTTCGCCTGCGGCGGTGATGCGCGCCAGCTTGGCGCGTCGATGGGTGGGATTCTCGATATATTCAATCAACCCTGCTGCCGCCAAGTGGTCAGCGATCTGCTGCACACCCTGGCGTGAGACCGGGCGGCTGCGCGCGATTTGCGCGACGCTCTGCGGACCGGCGGCGGCAAGGCTTCGCATCAGGCCGATCTTGCCGGGCGATAGTCCGGCGGGGGCGCTCAAGCGATGGCTCATCGCGTTCAGCCGGAAGTAGGTGAAAGGCAACTGCCAGAAGAGCTCGAAGAGCGCTTTGCCGGTCTTCGAGGGCCGGGCTGATCTTCTGATTGGCTTTGACAGGCGTTTAGTCATATGACAGGAATCTTGTCATATGAAAGTCAAGTTGCCAATAACCAGCCTGCAGAGACGCGGCTTTCGCGCGGCGGTTCCGTTCGTAGCCGCAGCGATCGTTGCTGTCTTCTGCGTGGGGTTCAAGATCATCCATGCCTACGACCATTGGGGCAGCTCGTGGATGCTGAGGAACTACTGCGTCGTGTTCGAGAAGCTTCGCGGGAGATCGGAGCCAGCGCGATGAAAAAGGCTACAGCGTATGACCGAAGCCAGCGCCCATCGTGTATTCGTTCGGGGTGTGGATGAGCATGCCGGACGCGAAGCGCTCGAATGAAAATGGGGTGAGGTCGGCGGTCTTGCTCTTGCCCTCGATGATCAGCTCGGCCAGCGCGGCGCCTACAGCCGGCGAGGTTTTGAACCCGGTGCCGCTGAAACCCGCCGCGACGTAGAGTCCCGGAACCGCCGCGATTGGTCCGATAGCGGCGCGCGCGTCGGGCGTCACGTCGTAGATGCCCGCGTGGCCGCGCACGTAGGG
>JBARDN010000241.1:0-48145 GCA_049795175.1 Binataceae bacterium (SeqCode)
GGCATCGCGAATTCCCCTTCGAGCGCGATATCGCACTTCGGGCAGTGGATTTTCGCGACGGTCAGGTCGCCTTGGCATGACGGACACTTGAGAATGATCGGCCGCATGGGGAGAATGATCGCCGAACCACTCAATTATGTCAAACATAAACTTATGATTCTTAAGATTTATATCAATTTCTAGTTTAGTTCATAAATAAATATGAAAAATCAAGATATTCGTAATACAGATGACGGATGCTGCTGAGTGAGGCAGTGAATCGCGCCCAGACCCCATACGAGATCGACCGAGGGAATTCCGAGCACCCGACGGCCGGGAAACAGCCGCGCGAGGGTCGCCGCGGCTACCGCGTCGGCAGGACAATCGAAGGTGGGCATCACAACGCCGCCGTTCGCAATATAGAAGTTCGCGTACGAAGCGGGCAGGCGGGTGCCGTCATGGACGACCGGCGGCGGCATCGGCAGCGGCACGATTTTGAGTGGCGCGCCGCGCTCGTCGCGGATGGCGTCGAGGCGCGCCAGGTTGTCGCGCAGGATTTTGTAATTCGCGTCGGCGGGATCATCCTCGACAACCGTGACGATTGTGTCGCGCGCGACGAACCGCGCGAGGTCGTCGATATGGCCGTCGGTATCGTCGCCGACAATTCCGTCGCCGAGCCACAGGACCTTGGTCACGCCGAGGTAGGTGCGCAGGTAATCCTCGATCTCGGCGCGCGTCAGATGCGGATTGCGATTGCGATTTAACAGGCACGACTCGGTGGTCAGGAGCGAGCCCGCGCCGTTGGAATCGATCGAGCCGCCTTCGAGCACGATTCCCGGCTCGGCGACCTCGAAGCCGAAGCGCGCGCCCAGGCGCCGCGGCACAACGTCATCGAGGTCGTAGCGTCCGTACTTTTCGCCCCACGAGTTGAATTTCCAATCGAGCGCGATCTGCGCGGGACCGGACGCGGTGGGCTCGATTTTATTGATGAAGATCGGTCCGTGATCGCGAATCCACGAATCGTTGGTCTCGAGTTGAAAGATCTCGACCCTGCGCATCACCGCGGCGTCGCCGGCCGCCGCGCGGGCGACCATCGCGCGCACCGCTTCGATCTCGGCGGCGTCGTTGACGATCAGCCGCAGAGGCTCGAACGAGGCGATCGCGGCGGCGATTCGCGCGAACGCCTGCGGGATCGGCTCGAACTTGCCGGGCCAGGTGTCGAGGTTATGCGGCCAAACCAGATACGTCGCCTGATGCGGAGCCCACTCGGGCGGCATCCGGTAGGCGCTAAAGCGCGTCCGGTCAGCTTCGGAAATCGGGGACATCGGCTTCAGGAGCGGAAGCGGCGCACGAGGTCGCCGTACGCGTCGATCCGGCGATCGCGCAGGAAGGGCCAGTTGCGCCGGGTCGCCTCGATTCGCGCGAGATCGCATTCGGCGATAAGAATTTCCTCGGCGCTCGGGCTTGCATGCGCGATCACCTCGCCCATCGGATCGCACACGAACGACTCGCCCCAGAACTCGAGCTCGCCTTCGACGCCGACCCGGTTGGTCACCGCGACGAAGACCCCGTTGGCGATCGCGTGGGCGCGCTGAATCGTCTTCCACGCCTCGAGCATCCGCGCGCGGTCGGCAGGCGTCTCGCCGTGCCACCATCCGATCGCGGTCGGATAGAACACGACCTCCGCACCCGCCATCGCGACGAGCCGCGCGGCCTCGGGGTACCACTGGTCCCAGCACACCAGCACGCCGAGTTTGCCGCGCGCGGTCTGATGCGCGGTGAAGTCGAGATCGCCGGGGGTGAAATAATATTTTTCGTAAAAGCGCGGATCGTCGGGGATGTGCATCTTGCGGTAGCGTCCGGCGATCTCGCCGCTCGAATCAATCACGACGGCGGTATTGTGATACACGCCCGCCGCGCGCCGCTCGAAGAGCGATGCGATAACGACGACCTTGCGCGCCCGCGCGATCTTCCCGAGCGCGTCGGTCGAAGGCCCGGGGATTGGCTCGGCCAAATCGAAGTGAGCAGGATCCTCGGTCTGGCAGGGATAGTGCGAGCGGAACAGCTCCTGCAGGCAAACCACCTGCGCTCCGCGCGCGGCGGCCTGCTCGATTCGAGCGATCGCCTTGTCGAGATTAGCAGCAGGCTCGGCCACACACGACATCTGCACCAGCCCAAGAACAATCTTATCGCGCGCCGAAGCCATCGTATGATCTTGATAGCAACCAGACGCCAATCACGCCACTAGCGACCCGCCGGTCTTTCACTCGGTTGCATCCGTTGCGATGTGGTATTCTAATGATGCGGCGTTGGGAAAACGCCGCAACGTAATTTTGGATCCTCGCTGCCCGCCGCTGATAGCCGGGTCCTGCGCAAGGGAAGGCCGCGAACCCCGCCAGGTCCGGAAGGAAGCAACGGTACCGGCTGTCTCCCTGTGCCGCAGGGGTGCCTGGCTATCATTCGGCGGGCAGCTTCATTATTGATCGCACGATGGCTCAAGCTCCGCATCTGGTCCTCGCGCGCAAATGGCGCCCCGATCGCTTCAGCGACCTGGTCGGCCAGGAGCACGTCACCCGCACGCTGTCCGAGGCGCTCAAGCGCGGCCGGATCGCGCACGCGTTCCTGTTCACCGGAATCCGCGGAGTCGGCAAAACCACCGCCGCGAGAATTCTTGCGCGATGCCTCAATTGCGAACGCGGCCCCATCGCCGATCCCTGCGGCGAATGCGCCGCATGCGTCGAGATTCGCGCCGGACGCTCGCTCGACGTCAGCGAGATCGACGGCGCGACCTACCGCAAGATCGACGACGCGCGCGCGATTATCGAAAACCTGAGCTACCGCCCCGCGCGCGACCGTTTCAAGATCTATATTATCGACGAAGCGCATCAGCTCACCGACCAGGCCTTCAACGCGCTGCTGAAAACTCTCGAGGAGCCGCCCGCGCACGTTAAATTCATCCTCGCGACGACCGAGCCGCAGAAGATGCCCGAGACGATCCTGTCGCGGCTGCAGCGCTACGACTTCCGCCGGATTCCTTTCGCGACGATCTATGAACGACTGCATGACCTAGCTTCGCGCGAGAAAATCGACGCCGAGGAGGCCGCCCTGCGC
The DNA here is from genome assembly GCA_049795175.1 of Binataceae bacterium (SeqCode). Taxonomy (GTDB): domain Bacteria; phylum Desulfobacterota; class Binatia; order Binatales; family Binataceae; genus JBARDN01. The sequence goes on from JBARDN010000241.1 coordinate 3,091, forward strand.
CTGCTCGCGCGCGAGGCCGGCGGCTCGATGCGCGACGCCGAGCGGATGCTCGAGACCGCCATCGCGTCGGCGCCCGAAGGCCGCGTCAGCGAGGCCGAAGTCGCCTCATCGCTGGGCGTCGCCTCGCGCACGATCGTGTTCGGAATTGTCGAATCGATCCTCGAACGCAAGGCCGCGCCCGCTCTGCGCGCGATGCGCGAGCTGTCGTCGCGCGGCGCGAATCTCGAATCGCTCGGTCGCGATCTGCTCGAGACGCTGCGCAACCTCGCCGTCGCCAAGCTTCCAGCCGACGGCGGCCAGAGCCCGCTTGACGATATTCCCGACAACGAGGCGCAGGAGCTCAAGCGTCTGGCCGCGCTGACCTCGAACCGAGATCTGATGCGCTTGTTCCGCCTGATGGCCTCGACGCAGGAAGAGCTTATCCGCTCGCCGTACCCGGATTTGCTACTCGAGATGGCGATCGTGCGGATGGCGTCGCTCGCGCCGGTAGTCGATATGGACGAGCTCTTGGGCACGCTCGCTGCGCGCGGCGGCGCGGCAGCTTCGGGATCATCTTCGGGATCAGCTTCGGGATCGTCTTCATCTTCATCCGGTTCTTCGGGCGGCGCACCGCGCACCCCGGCCGTTCCTGATCCGGGGCAAGCCGCGGGTTCGCGCAAGCTGCGAGTCGAAGGCGAGGTCAAAGCCTCGGCTCCGATCCGCGCCATACAGCCAAGCGCCGGGATCACTCCGCTTCCCGGAGCGCCGGTCGCACCGGCGGCCGTGCGCGAGATGCCGGAGCTGCGCGAGCATATCAAGTCGCGGCGGGCCGCATTGGCTGGATTCATGGAGCAGGGCGCCGCGCTCTCGCTCGAAGGCGACATTTTGTCGATCACGCCCAAGAGCGATATCTACGTTCGTTATCTCGCCGATAATCGCGCCGTGATCGCGGAGATTGCGTCAGATTTTTTTGGCCGCGCGATTCGCGCCGAGATCGGCGCGGCGACGGTCGCGCCAGCCGCGCCGTCATCAGCCGCACCCGCATCGCCGATTCCCGCTGCAACGCGGAACCACAACGGCAACGCCGATACCCGTGCTGCTGACACCGCCGCGCGCGAGGACGCGCGACCGGCCGCGAATGGCGCTGCGGCTGCGGCCACGCGCCGCGTAACAACCTCACCGGAAGAGCGCGCCGCACTTTTTGCCGACCCGGTCGTCGAGCGCATCTTCGACACGCTCGAGGCGCGGCTGGTCGAGGTTCGCGCGCCTGTCGCGCCAGCGCCAATCGCGGCGGCTGAAATAATCGGCGCGTACGAGGATTCTCCCGACGAAATTCCAAATGACGATGCCGAGCCGCGCGATTGAGCGCCATTTGTATCAATTCGATCAATCGCGGCCGAGGAGCAAGTAAATTGGCGGAACTCGATCTATCAGCATTGATGAAACAAGCCGCCGCGCTGCAAGACAAGCTCAAGGACATGCAGGCGCAAGCCGCCGAGCAGGTCATCACGGCGGAGTCGGGCGGCGGGATGATCCGCGCGACCGTGGACGGCGCGATGCGCGTGCGCAAAATCGAAATCGATGCGGCGCTGCTGGCCGATAACGACAAGGCGATGCTCGAAGACCTGATCGTGGTCGCGGTCAACGAAGGGTTAAGACGCGCGCAAGAGATGGTCGCCGAAGAGATGGCCAAGCTCGGTCCGGTCGGCGGACTTAAATTTCCCGGCTTCGGCAACGACTGAAGAATCCGCGATGGCGACCGACAACCTTAAACGCGGCGACGGACTTCCGCCCGCGATGACGCGGCTGGTGAAAGAACTCTCGCGTCTGCCCGGAATCGGCGAGAAGACCGCGTCGCGCCTTGCGTTCAATCTGCTCAACCGGCCCCGCGACCAGGTGATCGCGCTGGCCGAGTCACTGCTCGAAATGAAAGAGCGTGTCGGGCTGTGCGACCAATGCTACGGACTATCGGATAATCCGCGCTGCCAGATCTGCGACGATCCCGCACGCGAGCGCGACATGATCTGCGTGGTCGAAGGCCCCGCCGACCTGATGGCGATCGAGCGCGCACGCAGCTTCAGCGGTGTCTATCACGTCCTGCACGGCGCAATTGCGCCGCTTGACGGAATCGGCCCCGACGACGTGAAGCTCAAAGAGCTCGTCGCGCGGGTGAGCCCGCCGGCCTCGATACGCGAGGTAATTATCGCGACCAACGCAACCGTCGAGGGCGAAGCGACCGCGCTGTATATCGCCAAGACGCTGCGTCCGCTCGGCGTCAAAGCAACCCGCCTCGCCCGCGGCCTACCCGCAGGCGGCGACCTCGAATACAGCGACTCCGCCACCCTGACCAGCGCGCTTTCCGGCCGCCGCGAGCTATAGCGAAGTATCTTAGCGGTCTCCCTGAAGCGCCTGTTGCCGATTGTCGCAGCGCGATCCGAAATGAATGGCGAGACGCCGATCCTCCTCGAAAAAAGCCTTTTTGCCAATAGGGCCGCCGTCTTGGCGGTCTCTTACCTCCGGACTGAAGCACGGAGGCCGGAGGCCGCCGGTGATGCTCATCTCGAAGTGTCTCAGCGGCTGTGCCGCGCGCGATCAGTTTCCGAAATCCCAGCTTTCGCCCGTGTGATATCGCGAGAGAATGTTTTTCGCGATCAGGATCCGGTGGACCTCGTCCGGACCGTCGGCGAGCCGCAGTGTCCTGGCTCCCTGGTACATGGCAGCGAGCGGCAGATCGCCTGAAACGCCCGCCGCACCCCACACCTGGATCGCGCGGTCTACCACCCGCTCGTAGGCCGCGGGGACGAAGACCTTGATCGCAGAAATGTCCGTGCGCGGATCGGCGCCGCTGTCCATTCGCTCGGCGCAATGGATCGTCATCAAGCGGGCGGCCTGGATGTCGATGTAGGAGTCGGCGATGAACCCCTGGATGAACTGCTTGGTCTCGAGCTTGCCGCCGTGCACCTCGCGCGTCGTGGCGCGCTCGACCGTCAAGTCGAAGGCCCGCCACATCTGCCCGATCGAGTTCATGCAGTGATAGACGCGTCCCGCTCCGAGACGATCCTGCGCCGCTTGATGGCCCGAGCCCGCTTGGCCGAGCTGGTTGCTGAGCGGCACGTGCACGTCGTCGTAAACGATCTCACAATGGTCACTGGAGCGGCCCCAGACCTCGACGCCGCGCACGATGCGGAGGCCGGGCGTATTCTTGGGCACGATGATCTGGGTCATGCGGCCGTTGTCCGCGCCTTTCCCTTCGGTTCGGCACATCACGATCAGGAAGTCGGCGCGAAACCCGTTTGAGGTGAACCATTTGTGCCCGTTGATCACCCACTGGTCGCCCTCGCGGCGTGCGGTGGTCTTGATCGATCGGGGATCCGAGCCGGCAGAATCGGGCTCGGTCATCGAGAAGCCGGATTCCATCTTGCCCTCGGTCAGCGGCACCAGCCACTTCCGCTTCTGCTCCTCAGTTCCGTACTTGAGCAGGATCTGCTGGTTGCCCGAGTTGGGCGCAACCACGCCGAAGAGCGCCGCGGCTCCCATGCTGTAAGCCAGCACCTCATTCATGTACGCGTGCTCGAGAAAACCCAAACCGGCGCCGCCATATTCCGGTGGAAGATGCGGCGCCCACAGGCCCGCCTGCTTCACCTTCGCCTTTATCGACTCTCGCAATTCCCGGGCGCTGCGTCGCTCCTCATCCGTCGCTCCGTCGCGATATCCGGCCCAGAGGCTGCGCTCGTTCGGCAGGATGTCGCGGTTGACGATCTGCGCCGTGAGCGCGCGGATCTCGTTGATTCGGGCATTGAGAGACGGGATGGGTTTCACGTTCATGTTCATCTGACTTCCTCTTTGGGCCAAAGCGTAGCACGGCGCAATCGCGGTCAAAAACTTGTTCTTGCGGAGTCGTTCACCAGATGATCGGGGCGAGGCGATTCGTCACCTTGGTCTTATATTCTGAATAGCCCGGCAGGCTTTTCGCGAGAAATTTTTCTTCCTCCAGCAGCCGCCAGATGATCACAATCGTGATCGGTATCACCATCAGCAATCCCCACCACGAGCCTAACGCGATTGGTACGCCCAACAGCATTATCAGCGCGCCGGAATACATCGGATGACGGACGATCGAATACGGTCCGGTCGAAATCACTTTCTGGCCGGTGTCTACTTCGATAATCGCTGAGGCGAACGTGTTCTCCTTGAATACGAAAAATACGATCAGGAATCCGAATGCGACCAGCGCGTCGCCGGCCAGCGCGATGTATGGCGGTACCGCGGACCATCCGAAGCGGTGATCAAATGCAGGGAAGAGCAGGATCGCAAAGAATGAGATAAAGGCGATTGCCTGTATGATTTGCTGACGGGTCTGCTTTTCCGAACGCGGACCGGCGTAAACTCGCCGCTCCAACAGCTTCGGATCGCGTTTCATCAGATACGCGGTGATCGCGATCGACGCTCCGGAGAATATCGTCAGAAATATCCACGCCTGCCAGTAATCCACCGTCCAGGCGGCAAGAAATACCGCGATCGCGAGCACGGGCAGAAAGCTTGCGAGCTTGCCCCACGCTTTCCGATTGAGCGCATTCATGCTTTGGCGCCTTCCGTGATTGACACGCTTTCCAGGCTACACTATTTTCATAATATTGTGAAGATTACAAAACACGGCCGCGAAGCGCGCTCCCGCTTCGTGGAACGCTTCGCCTCGGTGCTGGCCGAATCCGGCTTCCCGAGAATGCCGGCGCGCGTGTTCGCCGCCCTGCTCGCATCGGAATCCGGACGGCTCACCGCCGCCGAGCTGACCGCGACGCTCCAGGTGAGCCCCGCCGCGATCTCCGGCGCAATGCGCTATCTGGTGCAGATCAACCTTGCCAGCCGCGAAACCGCGCCCGGCTCACGACGCGAGCACTACCGCGTCCACAGCGAGGTTTGGTACGAGGCGATCGCGCGCAAGGACCAGGTCCTCGGCCGGGTCGAGACGAGCCTGCGCGATGGCGTCGAGATCGTCGGGCGTGGCACCGCTGCCGGCGCGCGAATCGCTGAGACGCTCGCATTCTTCGAGTTCATGCAGCAAGAGCTGCCGGCGATGCTCGAGAAGTGGCGTGCGCGCAAGGCGGCCAACTCGCGCAAACGTTGATTATGCGGATTTCTATCGGCGCAATCGCTGCGTTAATCGCGATGCTGGCATTTGCAGCGTGTGGAAAGACCCGGCCGCCCGACGCGGTTGAACGCGGACGCCTGGTGTACGTCACGCACTGCATCGTCTGCCACAATCCGAATCCAAATCTCGACGGTGCGCAGGGTCCCGCGATCGCGGGCTCTTCGCGCGAGCTCGTCGCGGATCGCGTGCTGCATCTCTCTTATCCGCCCGGCTATACGCCCAAACGCACCACGCATAACATGCGCGTGATGACGGATCTGACACCCGCGCAGATCGATGATCTCACTTCGTATCTCCGCGCGGCCGCAAAGCGGTAAACCTGCCGCGCGGCAAAACTTGCTTGCAAGCGGAAAACTGCGGGCGGTAGAATCACCCAAGGAAAGTCGCGGTCTCCCGCGGCTTTTGCGCTAAAAATTCTTCTTTAGACCTCATGGCCGATCGATTCGATTCGAGCGCGGCCAGGAAAGGACGGTGTCGTAAAATGGCTTTCGAACTTCCCAAGCTGCCATACGCGATGGACGCGCTTAAGCCGAATATCTCGGCCGAGACGCTCGAGTACCATTACGGAAAGCATCACGCGGCCTACGTGACCAATCTGAACAACCTGGTCAAGGGGACGCCGAACGAGCATAAGTCGGTTGAGGAGATCATCAAGAGCGCGCCGGCCGGCGGCCTGTTCAACAACGCGGCCCAGCATTTCAACCATAGCTTCTACTGGAAGTCGCTCGCGCCGCATGCGGGCGGAGAAGCCAAGGGCCCGGTGGCCGACGCGATCAAAAAAGCGTTCGGCAGCTTTGACGATTTCAAGAAAAAGTTCAGCGAGGCGGCGGTCACGCAATTCGGCAGCGGATGGGCATGGTTGGTGAAGAGCGCCGACGGCGGAGTCGCGATCGAGGCGACGCACGATGCCGGATGCCCAATCAAGGACGGCAAAAAGCCGATCCTCACCTGCGACGTATGGGAGCACGCCTATTACATCGACTATCGCAACGCGCGTGCGAAGTATGTCGAGGCGTTCTGGAACCTGGTCAACTGGGAATTCGCCAACGAAAATCTGAAATAGCGCGCCGCACAACTTGCGCTTATGACATGCGAGCGCCGGATCCTCGAACGGGTCCGGCGTTTCCTTTCTTCTTTCAGATTACGGCTTCGGCGCCTGGATGCAGATGCAGGCGCGAGCGCTCGTGCTCCTCGGACTCGGGGAGCAGCAGGCGCGCAGCGATGATCTTGTACACGTCCGCACTCACCGCCATCCCGACGTGCGAGCAGTGCACCTCGACGTTTTCGACCAGCGCCGAGCCCCTGCGATCGATACAGCTTTCCCAGTGCACGATTCCGTCGGTGCGCGAGTAGATGACCGTGGTCGGCACGAGAGTCTGTGCCATTTCCGAGATCGACAAACCGCACGAACAATTCTCGCTGAGGCATCCGGGCGCGCGTCCGCGCAGCCGCGCCATCGAGGATGCGACCGCCTGCACCGCGCGGTTCGCCGCGTCGCGCGGCCGCCTGATCGGCGCGCCCATCGTGATTACGCGCTCGATCAGCTCGGGATAGCGATGCCCGAGTTCGCGCGCGTAAATTCCGCCCAGGCTGTGGCCGATAACGACGACCGGCCCGCCGTGACGCTCGACGACGCGCTCGATTCGTGCGCCGACCAGCTCGAGCACCTCGCGCGGGCAACTCGAATTTGACCAGATTCCCGACATCACGGAGCGATGGCCCAAAAAGCGGCAGAAGTTAGCCAGCGGCGCGAGCGTGATATCACCGGCCATGAAGCCGGGGATGAACATGACGGTCTTCCCATACCCGGGCATCGCGTGCGGCCAGGAGTAGGTGAATGCGTTCAGCCACAGTATCGTGGCTTCCAGCGGGACGCGGAACTCGCCGAGCGCATCGAGCATCGAGGGCCGTCGGATATCAGGATGGATATTGAGATCGTAAGTCGGAGCCGCAGCCGCTGGATTCATCTTCATAGAGTGTCGCTCACCTATCTCACCCCGACCTGCGTCATCACCACGCCCATTGTATTAGACGCAAGTACGCAAATGTTCAATCCAAGGTAACATATGCGAAACGGATGCCGTGCGGGAAAACTCAGTTCGCAGCTAAATGCTGAACGAAATGGCCTTCTTTCTATTTTCAGACAAGGACTGAAGCGTCGTCTGGCGCAGAATATTGTTCACGCTTTCGCGCACGTTGCGCCATACGTCGCGCATCGGGCAGGGCTGGTCCTTGGGGCAGGTCGCAGCGCCGGCTTCCTCGAGGCATTCGACCGGACAGTAGTCGCCCTCGATAATCTCGACCACGTCAGCCATCGTGATTCGAGCGGGACTCTTGGCCAGCATGTAGCCGCCGCTGGGTCCTTTCTGGCTCGCGACCAGACCGCCGCGCTTGAGCTCGATCAGCAGGCGCCGCAGATAGTTCTCAGGGACGTTCTGGGTATCGGCAATCTCCTCGACTCGCGTGGGCTGCGTGCCTGGATACCGCTCTGCGAGCATCAGGAGTGCCTTCAGAGAATAGTCAACGCCAACGCCGAATTTCATAGAAACTACATCATGTTTTTAGCATATTCCGACGATTCAGGGAATAGTTGACTTGTTAAGTCATCTAATTAGTTGACTAACTTGGTAATCATAGTTACCTTTTGATCTCTGGAAGTGTCGCCAAGTGCCGAAACATGAAGCTCCATCGTGGGATCTGGTCCTCAAGCGCAACTCCGTAGAGCGTCTGAAGCACGACATGTTTCCGACCGAGCTTGCCGACAACTGGCAGCGTCTGGTCGATACATCCTACGAAGCCCTGCCCGAGGAGGACATCGTCCGCCTGCAGTGGTTCGGGATGTATCACGACAAGCCGAAGATCGGCACCTTCATGATGCGTGTGAAGATCCCAAGCGGGATTCTCTCGCCAATGGGACTGCGCACGATCGGCGAAATCTCAGAACACCATGGCCGCGACCAGGGCGAGTTGACGACGCGCCAGAATATCCAGCTTCATTACATCACGCTTGACAAATTTCCCGAGATTCTCGAGCAGCTCAAGTCGGCCGGCCTGACCACGATGGGTGGATGCGGCGATGTGGTGCGCAATATCACCGGATGCCCGGTTGCGGGCGTCGATCATGAAGAGCTGTTTGACGTGACCAGCCTGGTCGCCGAGGCGGCGAACTTCTTTTACGGCAATCGCGATTACTCCGATCTGCCGCGTAAGCATAAAATTACAATCTCGGCGTGCCGCTACCAGTGCAACGCGCCGGAAATCAATTGCGTCGCTCTCGTGGCGACGCTCAAAGACGGACGCGAAGGCTTCGCGGTGCGCGTCGGCGGTGGACAATCGTCAACCCCGCGTCTGTCGCGTCATCTGGGCGTGTTCATCACGCGCGAGCAGGCGATGCCGGTGATGCGCGCGATTATCGATACTTGGCGTTCGACCACCGAGTACCGCATCTCGAGGGTCAAGGCGCGGCTCAAGTTCATGATCGACGATTACGGGCCCGAGGAATTCCGCAAGCTGGTGCAAACGCGGCTCGATTTCCCGCTCGAAGATCTGGCCGAGATGCCGCTGGCCGACCAGGAAAGCGATCACATGGGCGTCCACGATCAGAAGGCGGGCGATCTTTGCTACGCGGGTTTTCCGGTTTACCTGGGCACGATGACCGGCAAGCAGATGTGCGCGGTCGCGGATGTCGCAGAGGAAATCGGCGGCGATATCCGGCTCACTCGGCGGCAGAATTTTATTTTGACTGGAATTCCGAAGCAGCGGCTCGAAGAAGTTGCGGCGCGCGTCGGCGAAATCGGCTTTCCCCTGGACGCCAACGGGCTGTATGCGTCGTCGATCGGATGTATCGGCGATCCGCATTGCAACTACGCCGTCACGCCAACCAAAACCAAGCTCGCCACAATTATCGAACGACTGGTCACGGACTTCGGCGACAAGGTTGCGGGCCTCAAACTCAATCTCGACGGATGCCCTCACGCGTGCGCGCAGCACTGGACCGGCGATATCGGACTTCAAGGCACGACAGGCCGCGGGCCCAACGGCGAACCGCTCGAGGCGTTCGATATTATCCTGCGCGGAGGACTTGGCCGCGACGCCGCGATCGGCAAGCCACTCCTGCGCCGGATTGCGTCGGCCAAGGTCGAAGACTACGTATCGCGCCTGTTCGCGGGATACTTGGCGCATCGCACCGGCGGCGAATCCTTCACCCATTTTTGCGTACGCACCACCGACGCGGACCTGACCGCGATTGCACAGGGAACTATTCAACCCGGTGCCGCCGAAGCCGCCGCCTGAACGCACATGTTACAAGCGAGCACAGCCGTGGAACACGAAACCGAATTTCCCAAACCGACCATCGTGATGGACGAACTCGAGGCGGGCGAAGTCGCCGTCGACCTCGACGACCGCGAGCCGCAGGAAGTGCTGGCATGGACGATCGAGCGCTTCGGACGCGAGATCGCGATCTGCTCGAGCTTTCAAGCCGAAGGCTGCGTTCTGATCGACATGGCGCATCGCATCGATCCGGGTATTCGCGTGTTCACGATCGATACCGGACGCACGCCGCAGGAAACCTACGACCTGATCGACCAAGTGCGCGAGCGCTATGGAATCAAAGTCGAGACCTTCATGCCCGACACCAGCGTCGCGCAGCAGATGGTCACGAAGCACGGCAACAATCTTTTCTATCGCGACGTTAATCTGCGCCTGCTCTGTTGCCAGGTGCGCAAGGTGCTGCCGCTGCGCAAAGCGCTCATGAACTACAGCGGATGGATCACCGGATTGCGCCGCGACCAGTGGGCGACGCGCTCAAATATCCGCAAGCTCGAAATCGATCACGACCACGGCGGGATCGTTAAAGTCGCGCCGCTGGCCGATTGGACCGAAGAAGAGGTCTGGGACTATATCCGCGCCCACGACGTTCCCTACAACTCGCTCTACGACAAGGGCTTCAAGTCCATCGGATGCGCACCGTGCACCCGCGCGGTCGGCGAGGGACAAGATCCGCGTTCCGGACGATGGTGGTGGGAGACAGGTGCGCCCAAGGAATGCGGGATGCACTGCTCGATCGAGACCGGCGGCTTCGAGCACGAGCTTGCGGCTCTGCTGGGTCATCGCGAGATGACCGGCGACGGCGACGGAGTCTGATGACGCCGAGCGACGACGCGCCCGCGCCAAGCGACGAACCGCTTACGCTCGACGCGCTGCAGCGCGATATCCTGCTTCCGCAAATCCAGGCATTTATCGACGCCACCGCCGATCCCGCCGCGCGCGAAGTCTATGTCACGTTGAAGACCGCGGTCGAAGCGATGGAGATCGCGCCGCCCGGCTTGCAGGCGCGCCTGGGCGCGATCGTCGAAGTAGCGCTCCAGAGCGGGCGGATAAGAAGGCTGTTCGGTCCCGGCGCCGAGCTATCGCTAAACGCACTCTTCCAAAAAACTCCGCGCGGCCGCGAAATCGCAACCTCGCTTCGCGAACTCAATCGCGCACTCGCAAAGCTCAAGGGCGACACGGTTGAAGAACTGACCGCCGCGCTCCGCGCTCCCGGCGCATACGCGTTGACGGTGAAAACCAGCGGCTGCCAACTAATAGTCCGCTTCGAGCCTGCAGGCGTCCGCGTAGAATCAGTGGAACTCGCGCTGGACTGAGCAACGCGCCGGCTGCGCCATCCAGTCGATCCCTCCAAAGCCACCACTCACCGTGCCGGATCATCGAACGCTCAAGCCGGGCTTGCTGAGGCGGCTGATTCGCGATGCCCCGACTCGAGGTCCAGGATTTTCAGAAGTTGCTTGGCGGTGATTCCTGACGCGTGGCTAAGTGTGCTCTCGACCTTTCTGATCTCTTAACCGACGCCAATGACGACCGCCGCTTGAAGCGCGGCCTGTCGCGGGATTCCTGATCGAACCACGACACGTCGCATGATAGGATTTTTCTTCGTGGAAGCGCGACCTGCGCCGATGCTCACATGCCCGCGACTATCCCTGTAATGGACTCGAAGAATTTCCACTCACGATTTTCGCCGATGCCGCGGGTGGCGGCTCTGCTCGCGCTGATCGTCGCGGCGCTCGCCCTCGCGATTATTCCGGCCCGCTCGATCCGTGCCGCGTCGCCGACTCCCGCGCGTGGCACCCCTCCCGCGCATAACGAAGCCGCCGTGCGCGCGCAGGCCTCCGCGATGCCCAATGCGCAGCCTTCCATTGCGAGCGCGCTCAAGGCGGTCACCGCGGCCGGATCGCAAACTGCGGTGCCGTCGGCCGGGGCGACGCCCGTTCCGGCAGACGCGACGGAGATCATCGCCTACCTGAGCAGCGTCATAAGCTGGTATCGGCATCTCGCCGTGGAAGCGCAGCTCATCCGCGAGCCGGAAGAGACGCTCTTCTATTCGAACGACGTACAGACCGCGAATCAGATCATCTCGCTCGCGTTCGTGTATGCACGCGCGCAGGTCGCCTACAACACAAAAATCGAACCTGTGGCGGCGCAACCAGCCGCGCACGCCGGCTCGCTCGGCCTGAGCGATCTGAGTCAGAAATCCGCGCAGGCCAATGCTGCCGTGGCAGCCGCGAAAAAGCGTCTGAAGGATCTGCAGGCCGGCTTGGCCAAAGCTTCAGCGAGCAACCGCGCAACGCTTAACTCGCAGATCGCGTCGGTACAGAGCGAGGTCGAGCTTGCGCAGGCGCGCGCCGATGCGTTGTCCGCGATGGCCGAGTTCGTCCAGGGCAGCTCGAAATCCGCTGGAGGCGGTACCGGGCTTCCGGCGCAAATCGACGAACTCGAGCAGTCGGTTCCGCAGATAAACAGCGCCACCAAGATTGTCCCACCGCAAGTGGCTGAACAGCCCGGAATCGGTGGAATCATCGGGATGATCTCGAATCTGTTCGACCTGCAGAATCAATCCGAATCGCTTGCGACGACGATCGCGCTTACCACCGGGTTCCTGCAGCGCGTCAATGCGATGCGCGCGCCGCTAATCGCGGTGCTCCAAAAGCTGGATAAACGCGGCGTCGAGCTTGCCAATCCGGGCAAGACCGGCGACCTGAACGATTTTCGCCAGCGCCGCACGAGTTACCAGTATCTGATCGAAACCCACAAGCAGATCACCGCTACTCTGGTGCCGCTCAGCAAGCAGCAGGTGTTGCTGGCGCTCTATCGCGACAATCTGTCGCGATGGCGCGGGTCGGTCGATCGGCGTGCGAGCCAGGAGCTTCGCAGCCTCTTCGTGCGCTTGGTTGGATTGCTCGCGATCCTGGGGCTTATCGCGGGCGGCGCATATTTGTGGCGCTCCTTGACGGTGCGGTTTGTCGCCGACCCCCGCCGCCGCCATCAGCTTTTGGCAGCACGCCGGCTGGTGATGTGGGTGCTGATCGTTTTCGTAATCCTGCTGAATTTCGCCAGCCAGATAAGTTCCTTCGCCACCATCATGGGCTTCGCCGCGGCCGGGATCGCGGTCGCGCTGCAGAACGTGATCCTTTCGGTGGCGGGATATTTCTTTTTGATCGGACGCTTCGGTATCCGCGCCGGCGACCGCGTGCAGCTAGGCACCGTCACCGGCGACGTGATCAGTATCGGGCTGGTAAAGCTCACCCTGATGGAGCTGGCCGGCTCGGACCGCCAGCCGACCGGCCGCGTGGTGGTTTATTCCAACGCGATCGTGTTTCAGCCCAACGGCAACTTCTTCAAGCAGGCCCCCGGGATGAGCTTCGTCTGGAACGAGGTGCGCCTGACCCTGGCGCCGGACTGCGACTATCGGCTCGCGGAAAAGCGCCTGATGGACGCGGTCGATGAAGTTTTCGCGCGTTACCGCGACAAGGTACAGGGCGATTTCCGCCATCTCGAATCCGACCTGCACGTGCTGCTCGACATTCCACGCCCGACCTCGCGGATGACGCTGGCCTCCAATGGCCTTGAGATGATCATCCGCTATCCGGCCGGCGTGCGCACTTCATCGCAAGTGGCCGACGAAGTCACGCGCCGTGTGCTCGACGCAATTCGCCGCGAGCCGGCGCTGAAACTGGTCGCGCCCGGAGTTCCGAATATCCAGCCAATCGAGGTTACCGATCACGAAGAGGCGGTGATCCCGGACGCGGGCGCGGATGGCGACGGCGTCGTGAAAGCGATCGCGGCGGCCGCCGAGCGTCCTGACGACGCTGACGCCGCACGGGCAGCCGCGGCGGCAGCGAAAACGCCGGGTGCAAAAACCTGAGAAGACTCAGTGCGCCGCGGTCTGGTTGAATACGTTATCGACGATATCGGCCAGTTCGGGAATTCGATAGCGCTCGCCGCTGTACGCCTTGTAGATCAGGAACAGCCAGAAGATCGCGAACGCGACATTAATCAGATCCAGGATCACCGCCAGAAATACGCCCAACGGATGCGGCAGCACGGCGATAAATACGCCGAACACGATCTCGACCGCGAACCACAACACCGAGAATCCGATCGATTGGCGCGCGTGGAAGCGCACGTAGTCATCCTGGCTGTACGGCTCCAGGTACAGGAAGATAATTCCGGTCACAAAGAAGCCCAGATAGGTGACCGCCGCAATTACGTTATTCGGTTGCCGGTATGCTTCCCCACTCATCGCCAATCCTCCTTGCGAACTCGCCGCCCCCGAAGAATTCTCGCAGTAACCGCTTGAGACGAGTATGTGTACTCAAAGCGGCGCGTGCAACGCAATCGTGCGATGCAGCCTCTTGATGGCAGCGCGCCCTGGTGCGATGAATCAGAATATCTCTGCCAGGAGGACGATTGCGCGATGGCGATAGAAGTCACCTATGACCGCAAGATCTGTATCCATTCAGGAAACTGCGTGAAAACCCTGCCGCAGGTATTCAAAGTCGAAAACGGCAAATTCGTGATCGACACCTCCGCCGCCGAAGAATCAAAGGTCCGAGCAACCGTAGCCGCCTGCCCCTCGCACGCGCTCAAAATCTGATCTTCTGATCCGATCCTGGCCTGCCCCCGAGTTATGGTCCACCCTCTCATTACGGGTGGACTATAACTTGGGGGCAGGTCACCAGCGCTCCCGAAAGATCAGGTTAACGGAGAGTCACTTCCTAGCGCGGAGTGATGCCTGCGCAGCGGCCGCGCAAAGAATTCGCGCCTTACTTTCTGTGCTTGCCCATCGACTCTTCGAACCGCGTCAGCGTCGCGTCGGTGTGCCGCCCGGTCGCGACCGCTTCAAGTTGGGTGCGGATGCGATTTGCCAACTGATGCCGAAAAACCGGCTTGGCCAGAAAATCGCTGACCCCCAGACGGATTCCTTCTGCCCGCGCGTCCAGGTCGTCGCGCGCGGTAATCATGATGATCGGAATCTCCGCCGTGTCGGGATTATTCTTAAGCGCCTCGCATACCTGAAAACCGTCCATTCCCGGCATCATCAGGTCGAGCAGGATCACATCGACGTCTTTCTCGAGTACCATTTTGAGACACTCGGGACCGGAACTGGCCTCGAGCGGCACGAATCCCTCGCGTTCGAGATGACGCGCCAGAATTGTGACGGTGTCCGGGTCGTCGTCGACCACGAGAATCTGGGGCAGCTGATTCGATTCGTCCATTTTCGTCCTAGGCCCCCTCGATTTCTTCAATTTCGTCTGAAGAGGCGTGCGCTATCACTCCGCAGCGCCGCAGCTTGGCCGCAAATGTCGTCCGTTTAAGGCCGAGCAGTTTTGCGGCAGCCTGCTTGTTACCACCGGTCTGTTTTAGCGCCTCATTGATCAGTCTACCTTCCAATTCCCGTACCAGAGCGGGAAGATTGACGCCCCCATTGGCCAGCGATTCGGGAATCGCGGGCATTTCCGGACGCGGCTTCGAGAGCATCGCGGGCGGCAAAATACCTACGTCGATCACCGGCCCGTCGCACAGAATCGCCAGCCGCTCGACCAGGTTTTCGAGTTCGCGCACATTTCCCGGCCAGTCATATGACCACAGATGAACCATCGCCGCGCGGCTGACGCTGAGTTCGCGGCCGGAAGTACGCGAGCGAATCCGCTCGAGAAAGTGTTCGATCAAAAGCGGGATATCCGCGCGGCGCTCGCGCAGCGGCGCGATCACTATCGGAACCACCTGCAGCCGGTAGAAGAGATCCTCGCGAAATGTGCCGCGTTTCACCGCGCCCGCCAAGTCGCTGTTGCTGGCTGCGATCAGACGCGCGTCGATCCGGATTCCGCGGTCGGAGCCTACCGGCCGCACGATTCCGTCTTCGAGCACGCGCAGAAGCTTGGCCTGCAGCGCGATCGGCATCTCGCCGATCTCGTCTAAGAAAATCGTGCCGCCGTCGGCGCTGCTGAACAGTCCGTGGCGTGATCCTGCCGCGCCGGTAAACGCGCCGCGCTCATGTCCGAACATCTCGGATTCGAGCAGATCGTGCGGTATCGCCGCACAGTTTACCGGAACAAAAGCGCGCGTGCGGCGTGGCGCGCGCGCATGTATCGCCTGCGCGACCACCTCTTTGCCAGTGCCGCTCTCGCCGGTTATCAGCACGGTCGCGTCGGTGGGCGCCACGCGCTCGACCAGCGCACGCAACTTGACGATCGTCGGATGCGATCCGATCAGCACCTGCTCGAGCGCGCGCGTCTGGCCCTGCTCGGCTATGTTGGCTCGTGAAGCCACCCCTTTTCCTTCTGACGCCGCCCTCGGGCCGGGCGTCATGGCACAGAAAGAAATTCTGTCACGCGCGGCGCATAGTTGACAAGTAGTTAACTAATGGATGCGAAGAAGAGCGCACGATCGCGCGCATAACTACGGCTGGGCGATTTCCTGGCGATAGGTCGCCGCCTGCCCCGGTCCTTCCGCAACCGAGATCTCGAGCGTGGTGGCGCCCGATAGCGCACCGCGCGATGCGAGCGCGCCGTGCAGTTCATTCCAGATATAACGCGCAAGCTCCTCGGCCGAGCTATGAACTATCGGCGCGAGGAACACGTCGGCGGCGGGAAACATAAATTCGTCGCGCTCATAGACCACGCGAATCTGTCCGCTCGGCAGGCGATCGATCTTCAGGCAATCGCTCTTTTCCGGGATGATCGTGTGCTCATCCAGGCGCTCGAGAATTTCCTTGGTGAGTTTTTTGATCAATCCGAAATCGATTACGTAGCCGGTTCCCAAAAGCCGTCCCTCGACGCGCACTTCGACCTGGTAGTTATGCCCGTGCAGCGGCTCGCGAAAACCGGGATAGGCGATAAAATGCGCGGCCGAGAACTTGAGGTTCTCCTTGGCGACGTGAATCGAGAACTGGGTCGGCATGTCCCGAGTCTTATCCGACGCGCGTGCGGGTGAGAAGCGCGAGGATCGGCGCAAGCGACTGGTCAATCCCGGCCGCGCCGAATCGCGCGTGATAATCGCGCGCGCCGAGCGCGGTGGCGGCGGCGAAACGTTCGGCCTCGCCGGCCGCGGCGGCGCGAAGGCATCCGCCAAGCTCGCGCGCCCAATCGGAATCCGGGTCGAACTCCGTCATCAGATCGCCCACCGCGAGTCCGTGCAATCCGCCCATCAGGCATTCCGCGTAGTAGCCAATCTGCCCTGCGCGATCGATTTTGAGCGCCGTGACCGCAAGCGCGGCGCCGAGCGAATGCATCCGATCGATTCCGAATTCGCGCCGGCGCGAGACCACGGCGTCGTCGCCGCTGCCCTCGAAGCCCGAGCCGATCGCGGCAATCGCGACGCGCCCGTCCGAAATCGGCACCGGATGAAATACATAGCCAGGCGAAGTATAGCCGACGAGCTCGCGCAGCGCGCGGCGGTACTCGAGCAGGTCGAAGCGCGTGCGCTCGGCGATGCGCATCAGGAAATCGCCGAGCCGGGCGCCGGCGTCGTCCGCAAGCGCGATCAGGCGCTCAAAGATCGCCGGATCGTATTCCTCGCGCCGCGCGATCATTGCCGCCTGGGTGCGATCAAAGGTCAGGATCAGCGCGCCGAATTCGTTTTTGCCACCGCGTCCGCGGCCCGCGCGCGCTGTGATCGGCGCGGCGCGATCGACGGGCTCAATATCCATCGCCAGATAACTGCCGTGACTCGAAGGCTTTGCGAGTCCGCGCCGCGCGTTGGCGACGACCGCGGGTTCGGCGTCGATCGCGGCCAGGCGGCTTGATCCGCCGCGCCGCTCGGCCATCAGGCCGTAACCGCTCAGCAGCGATCCGTAGCCGAGCACGACCAGGCGCGCGTTAGGCTCCACTCAAATATCTTCTCAAATATCTTCGACCGGCGGATAATATTTGTTGTCGCCGAGGTCGTCCACCGCGTTCCAGAATTCGGGGCCTGATGCGCTCATCGGATTGGTCGGATCCTTAAGCGACATTGCTTGCCGCTTGTAGTTCCAGCTCTCGGGACGCAATGCGCGCGCGATCGCGAAATATTTCTGCGCCGCTTCCGCATATCCGCATTCGTTCAGATATTCGCCAAGCCGGAAATTCGCGGCCGCCCGCACGTCGTCGTCGCCCGGCGTATGCATCCGGCGCAGAACCTCGGCCTCGCTGAGCGCGAACTTGCTCGCGGCGCCCTTGGCGACCCAATCGCGGATCGCGTCCTGATAAGCCAGCCGCTTGGCCTGCATCTCTTTCATCGATTCTTCGGGCATCGCGAAGGTCTTGCGATCGAGCGTACGGAACGCATCGGTCGAACCGGCCGCCTCGCTCGGCCGCACGATCCGTCCGCGCTCATCGATCCACACTGCGGTCGGCACGTTCACCATGTCGTAGAGTTCCGCGACAATATGGCGCATATCGATCACGCAGGGATAAGTCGGTTTCGCGGCGGTGATCCACGGCTCAACCGCGGCTTTACCCGCGCTGTCGAACGCCACCGCGATCGGAAGAAATCCTTTCGGCCCCAGTTCGTCGTACATCGCCTGCCACACGGGCAGGTCCATCCGGCAGCCTCACCATGAGGCCCAGGAGACGAGCAGAATTTTCTTGCCGCGATATTCCGACAGCGAATGCACCCGGCCCGCGAGGTCCGGCAACGAGAAATCCGGCGCGTCGAGCGACTTGAGCGTGCGCGCGCGCTCGGCCGCAGCCTCTCCGAAGCACCAGGTGTGATGCTCCTCGTCGGCGGCGATCGGCTGTCCGAGCAACTCTGCAATCGCGCTAAGGTTGCAGCGATCTCCCGACGCGAACTCGCTGGCGCGCGCGGGCGGCGCCGGAACGCAAACCTCGCCCTTGCAGAAACCCTCGGGCTTGAACACCCATCCGGTCGCGCGTTCCAGGTCTTCAGCGCGAAGCCATACCGCCGCGCCGCGAATGTCGGCCGGAACGCCGGCCGTCACGCGTTCGCCGTAAAGCAAATTGATTGGAGTATCAGCCATCTAAGGTCTCCCTGATTCGCTCTCGAACCGCGATTATTTTAGCGCCTGCGCCGCGCCGGTCATACCCAGAGTATCACGCCGCTTGCGGAACTCCCGGTGGCCGCGCGGACCGCGCGCAGATAGATCGCGACCTGCGCGCGATACTCCGCAAGCCGCGCGGACAAGTCGGCGTCGGTTTTGAAATCGACGATCGTCCAGCTCGCCGCCCCGCCGGTTTCGGAGCGAAACGCCAGGTCGGCGATTCCCTCGGCCGCGGTGCCGTCGTCAAGCGTCGCGAGGACCGGATACTCGCGGCGGACTTCGCTCGCGCTCGACGCCGCGCGAATCACCGCCGAGCCCAGCGCATTCGCGACCGCGTCGGCCGCGGCGGCAGCGTCGTCGGCCCCCGCGCCGATCATCCGCGCGACGCTCGATACGACCCGCTCGATCTCCACGCGCGGCGCATCGAAGCGGATTCGCAGCATCGTTTCGTGCACCAGCGTGCCGAAGAGCTTAAGCCGTGGGCGCGACCGGTCGCGCGCGACCTCCTCGATACGAATCTCGCCGTCGCCGCCGGGCATCGCGCCCGACTCCGCGGCCGCAGTCGCGCTGATCACTCTGAGCGTCGGCGCGGCTCCGCTCGCGAGCGCCGCGGCGTGCGCCTCGCTCCACGCATGATGCGCCTCATCGCCGCGTTTCGAGATTTCGCCATTCTGATCGGCTTCGAGCAAAACGCTTTGCCTGAGGCCCATCGCCTCTTTCACGTCGAGGACCAGCTTGCTCGGATCCCACCATACGACGCGATGCGCTCCGGTCTGCGCGCGATATGATCCCGGCGCGACCGAGCGCGTCGGCGCAGGCGCTCGCGTCGGCCGAACGCGCACGGAATCCTCGCCAAATTCGGGGCATCCCGCGGGCTTGCGGCTGAGCGGCGCACGGCGATCCTTCTGCTCCGGATAGATGACGGGGTTGAGCCGCGCGAGCCATCCGTCATATGCGCCGTCACCGAGCGCGGGAACCACCAGCAGGTCACGCGCGCGAGTGGTAGCGACGTAGAGCAGCCGAATCGCCTCCTCGATATCGCGGCGATGCTCTTCCTCCTGATGCTCCAGCAGCTCGCGCGGAGCGCAGCCTGCAATTTGCAGCGCCGCGAGTCCGCGCTCGGCATCGATATAACGCGTCGCCTCGCCGCGGGTTTCGTTGCAGGTCAGGTCGGCCAGGATCACGACCGGAAATTCCAGTCCCTTCGCACGATGCACCGTCATGATGCGGATACCTTCGGTTCCTTCTTCGGCCAGTGGAGTCTCGCTCGCCTCGTCGCGTTCGGCGCGAGCTTCGAGTTCATCGACGAAGCCGCGAAACGAGGTCGGCCGGTTGCGCGTCTCATAGCGCCGCGCCTGATCCATCAGCCGCATGATATTGGCGAGCGCCTGATCTCCCGTCGGCCAGATCGCGACCCCCGCATGCGCGCGCGTCTGCGCGAGCGCCCGCGCCAGCGTCTGCGCGATCGGACGGCGATTACGTTCGCGATGCAGCTCGAGAATTATCTCGCGCGCGCCGAGCACCGCGCGCAGCCTTCCGTCCGCATCGGCGGGCGGATTACGCCACAGGCTGAAGCCGCCGGCGGCCTCGCGATATTCGAGCAACAGATCGTCGCCGAGCGAAAAGAACGCGCCCCGCAACGTCGCGAACACCGCCAGCTCGTCATCGGGACGCTCGATCGCCGCGAGCACGTTGCGCACCGAGGTAACTTCCTCGCGGTCGTTGAACGAGCCGCCCTTCACCAGCACATGCGGCAAATGCCGCGCTTCGAGCGCGCGCAAATACGGACGCGTCACGTCGCGTCCGTACGAGTTCAGGCGGCGAAACAGAATACAGATGTGGCGCGGCGCGATCGCGACGCGGCGCTCGGGCGCCTCACGCTCGGTCACCGTCCATCCGCTTTCCTTCACCATCCATTTCGCGAACGCCGCGATCGCGTCGGGCAGCGATTCCTCGATCCTCCAATCGGTCACGCGGCCGTAGTCGCCGTATGGATCAGGCACCGGCAGCGCGACGATCGAAGGCTGCGCCTGCGGGTCCGGCCGCGTCGAAACCAGCGGCGCATATCCCGGCTGCGTCGGCGAATCGGCCGGCATCAGCGGCGCGAACGCGGCGTTGATCATCGCGTGCAGCTCGGGCGTCGCGCGGAAACTCACCGTCAGGTACAGCAGGCGCGCGCCCTTGGCTACGAGGTTGCGCTTGACCTCCTGATAGAGCGCGACGTCGGCGCGGCGAAAGCGGTAGATCGATTGCTTGGGGTCGCCGACGATAAACAGTTTGCCGGGGATCGGACGCGCCGCGCGCCAGTCGTGGCTTGCGGGATCGTCGGCGGCGAGCAGCAGCAGAATTTCGGCCTGCAGCGGATCGGTATCCTGAAACTCGTCGATAAAAATATGCGTGAAACGGTTCTGCAGCTCGCCGCGCACGACCGCATTGTCGCGGACCAGGTCGCGCGCGACCAACAACAGATCGAGGAAGTCCAGTTGACCTTCGCGCCGCTTGATCTCGTCGTAGACCTCGACGATCGGCCACAGTTCTTCGCGCAGGAGCGGCGCCAGATTTGCCCCGGCGTCGCGCCGCATCCGTAACAGCCGCTCGCGCAACTCGCCGCGGCGGCGGAAAACTTCCTCGCGCTCGACGCCCGCCATACCGCCGCCAAAACCTTTCCAGTCCCAGCGCCTGCCGCTGCCGAGCGGCAGCAGCACCGCCTCGAGCGCGTCGTAATCGCGGCCGCGCACCGCCTCCAGGCGCATCGCTTCGAGAACCGGCCGCGCAATTTCCTCGAGGCTCTTGGCGAGCCAGTCGCCGGGCTCGCCGTCGCGCGCGAGGTTCGCCAGTGCGGCGACCTCGGTGACGATCACGTCGATCTCGCGGTCGCGCGCGAACGCTTGCGGCTCCCACCTGGCCGTAAAGTCGCGCCACGCGAGCAGCTCTTCGGCCGCACGCCGCGCGATCGCGCGCGGCCCGTCGCGGCTGACCGATTCGCGCCGGCGCAGCAACCGGCGCATCCCTTCGCCCGGATTCGCCAGCGCGCGCTCGAACCATCGGGCGAACGCCAGATCAAGGATCGCGTCTGCGGTGTCCTCTGCCGCGACTTCGAACATCGGATCGACCCGCGCCTGCACCGGCCGCTCGCGCAACAGATCGGCGCAGAATGAATGGATTGTCCCGATACTCGACTGCTCGAGTTCGCGCAGCGCGCCGCTCAAACGCTCGCGCGATTCGTTGTCGAGCGACGGGTCATTGCGCGCCCGCTCGATCTCGGCGCGCAGCCTGAGCTTGAGCTCGCCCGCCGCTTTTTCGGTGAACGTCACTGCGGCGATACGCGCCAGCGTCCCACGGCCGGAAGCGATCACCGCGACGATTCTGCTGACCAGCGCCGTGGTCTTGCCGGTGCCGGCCGCGGCCTCGACCACGAGCGTCGCGTCGAGCTCGCGCGCAATCGCGTCGCGCGCGTCCTGATCGGCAACTTTTCCGTTCGTGCTCATTTCATTTTGCGCAGGCGCGCCAGCGCCTCGAGCCGCGCGTGCGGCTTGACGTCTTTGACCCGGCGCTCTTCGTACGGGCCGCAGACGCGCCGGTAATCGCACCATTCGCATTCGCGTTCGGCCGGCGCGGCGGGCAGAAAGCCATCGCTCAGCGCCTGCCCGACGATCGCGGCGAACTCGCGCTCGGCCGCGCGCGCTGCGTCATCAACCGCGACGATCCGCTCCTCGTATCCGCCGGTGGCGGTGCAGTAATAAAGCCTGCCGAGCCCGATCGATTCGCCCAGCACGCGTTCGGCCGCAAGCGCATAAAGCACGGGCTGAAGATATTTTCCGCCGCCGATCACGAAATCGTCCGCGGCGCGGACCCGGCCGGTTTTGTGATCGGTCACGCGCAGACGGCCGTCGGGCGCGCGCTCGATCAGATCGATCGACCCGCGCAGCATTAGTCCACCATCGAGCGCGCTGGGCGCAGGCGAGCTGGCGGGATCGGCTTGCGCGCGATCGGCCAGCCCAAAGGCCAGCTCGAAGCGTTCGGGCCGCCAGCGTTCGGGATCCTCGGCCGCGCGCCTGAGCCATTCCCGCAGATCGGCACGGATCGATTCGATTCCGTCGAGCCACACGCGCTCGATCGCGGGCGCCAACTCCTCGCGCCACCCGGCCGCGACTTCGTCGAGCGTGTCGTCGAGCAGCGCGCTTGCCGCCGCGAGCGTCGCGGCTGAAACCGGCAGCGCGTCGGCAGCGCGCAGCCGCGAAAGAATTTCGTACTGAACTTCGGCGAACAAACCGCCGCGCGTCAGCGGATCGATCACCTCGATCGCGACCGCTTCGTCACGCGGTTCGAGCCGATGAATCGCCTGCAGAAAAAATCGGTACGGACACTCCGCGAAATGCTGCAGCGACGTGGGTGAATACGAACGCGCGGCAAGCTGATGCCGCCCCAGCGCGGCCAGCGCCGCCGGCTCCGGATCGACCAGGCCATCCGCCGTGGTCCAGCGCCTGAGCCATCTGCGCGCCCGCGTGCGCAGCGCGCGCCCAAGATATTCGTTTGCGCCAAGCAGATAATGCGCGGCGCCGCGGGTGGTTTCCGGATCGCGGCCGGCAAGTTTTTCCAAAACCGCGAGATCGAATTCCGCATCGTCGATCGCTTCGGCCGGATCCGACGGTGTGGGCCAGCCCGGCCCGGCCGTAACCGGCCCCGACGCGCGCCGCGCCAGCTCGTCGAAGCCGGGTAACCGCCCTTCGGCGGCGCGCAGAACTTCCAGCGCGTAGAACGACGGCACGCGCGGACGGCCCTGATCCAAATCAACCCGCGGATAAGAAAACATCACGCGCTTTTCCGCCGCACCCGCCGCGATTCGCAGCGCAAGCCGTTCACTCGCGACGCGATCTTCGTTGCGGATCAAATCGACGCCCAGCGCCGCGCGCGACGCATCGAGCAGGATCGGATCCTCGGTCACCTTCTGCGGAAAAATTCGCTCCGCCAGTCCCGGAACGATCACGACCTCGAACGACATCGCGCGCGCGCGATGCGGCGCCGCGACGAAGACCGCGCCGTAGCGGCGCGGCGCAGGCGGATCCTCGAGCTTCGCCAGCCGCTCGGCCAGAACGTGGCGCACCTCGTCCAGGCCGACCGGCCCGACCGGCGCCATCGCATCGAGCTCGCCGAGCGCCGCGAGAATTTCGTCGCGATCGCGAATCGCTGCCGCGGTGATCGCGCGAATCCGCGCGAGCCATTCGCCCCACAGCGCGCGCCCCGGCAGCGCCGCCAGCATCGCGATATGCGGCAGCGCGGTTTCCCGAAGATGCCGCAGGTCGCCGATTTTATGCTCGAGCGCCGCGGCTTGCGCGGTGTCGTCGTCGAGCTCGGCGCGGCGATGCGCCAGCTCATGCTCCAATCCGTCCAGGCGCCGCGCCCATCGTTCCGCGCTTCCGATCACCGCCGCATCGACGATTATCTGTTCCCATCGCCGCGGCGCGCGTGCGCGATCTTCAGCCCCAGGTGCATGCGGCGGCACAGGCACATCACGCAGATCGCGGCCGAGCGAGCTCGCGGACAATTCAGAATCAAGCGCGGCGTCGCGCGACGCGTCTGCGCGTACGCGCGCGGGCACCTGGCCGAGCGACAGATATTCGGCGTAGCGCCGCGCCGAAAGATTTTCGGCCGCGCAGGCGAGCAACGCGAGCAGCGCGCGCCCTCCGGGCCGCGGCCGCCGCGCCCCAAGCGCGAAGTACGCGGGAATTTCGGCGCGATCGAGAGCCTCCTGCAAGCACGGCAGGTAGCGCACCGGGTCATGCAGCAGCACCGCGATCCGATCGAAGCGCACGCCGCCGCGCGCCTCCCGATCGATTCGCCGCGCGATCTCGACGCACTCGTGCATCTCGCCCGGCGCCGAATTTATCGCGACGGTTTCATCAAGCTCGCGCGGAACAGGAGTCAGGTCGCCGAACAGATGATCCTGCATCCGCGCCAGAGAGGTCGGGTCGCCACCGCTGCTCGCGGAAGCGCAACGGACCGCAACGCCAAGCGCTTCGGAAAGCATCCGGGCCGTGCGCTCGTCGCCGGCGGGAACGGTTGCGAAGAAATTTGGCGCGCGCGCGGCGAGCGCCGCAATCAGCGCTCCCTCGCGGCGGGTTTCGAGCGGCACGTCGAGCAACAACGTCGCAATCGCGGCAAAGCGCGGCGCGGTATCGGCGCCTACCGCCTCGACCGCGAGCGCGATGATCATCGCGCGATCGGCAAGCTTCGCCTGCGCCAGTTCCTCCTCGAACCGCACGAGCATCGCCCCCAGTTCCGCGCCGGATGCGCCGAGCCGCGCGAGCTCGGTGGCGGATATATCGGCCAGGCGCAGCTCTTCGAGGGTGCGCGCCAGCGCACCCGCGAAACCAGGCTGATCGAGAACCGGCGCGAAGTACGGAAGTTGTGCCGCTGGCCGCAGATGAAACACCGCACGCGCCGCGACCGCGCGCGTTGCCAGTGCGGAAGCGGGCGCAAGGCCGAGCGCGGCCATCTGCTCCGCGGCCAGCAACCCGGCAAGGCGATTGAAAGTCAGGCGATGAATCCCCGCGAGCGCTCCACGTTCGACCGCGAGCGCGCGGACCAAATCGTCGGCGCCCGCCCGCGTGGGTGCGATCACGATCGCCTCGGCGCCCGGCTCGAGCGCACGCAGCCATTCGCGCGCAGCCGCAATCCGTTCGGCAGCGCGAGTCGAGGTGATTATCTTTCGCGAATCAGGCATCGGAAGCGGCACGCAGGCCGCTTACCGATAGTTCGCCGCAAGCGCATCCGGGAGCAAGAGGGCGCCCCGGCAGTATCCACAACCACCGTCAGCGGTTGTCATCGCAGCCAAGGCACGGCGAATCCCTACTTCAACAGGTAAACCGGATCGCCGATATGCACCGTGCCGCCCGCGCCGATCGCAGCGAACACGCCAACGTTGGTGCGATGATGTTTGGACGAGGTGCGCAGCACGTCGTAGTCGCGCGGAAGATCGTCTTGCGGATGCGTAGTCATCACACAGCGCAGCGCCGGCACCATCGCGGTGACTTTCACGCTCGATCCCACCAGCAGTTCGCCGCCCTCCCATTCGTCTTCCACAAACCGATCGTCACCCGGTCCGCTATCCACGAACAGCGTCGGCCGGAAGCGGCGCGGATCGAAGATCGATTTCGATCCCGCGAGTTTCGCCAGATGACGCAGCGTGCCGGTCGCGATCACATGCATCACGGCGGTATCGAAAAACGATCCCGGCGAAAGCGAGAATTCCGACGGCAGGGTTTCCGCCGAGAGTCCGGGTATAACCTGCTCGATCGGCACGTCGGCGAAAACCGTTTTCGGATCGATTCCCGCGCGTTCGCGGACCGCGCTCTCTGCGCGCTCGAGCGTGACCTTGCGGCCCAGCGCGGCGCTGATTTGCTCCGCAGCTCCCGGATCGCTCGGATGAATCGCGCTCCCGTCCGGCATGCGGATTGTGATCGGCGAGCCGTTTCCGGCCTCGAGCGGATCATCGTACTTGGCGCGAAAGTCGTACAACCTCGCGAATTTTTTTGCGCTCGCGATTCGCCGCGTCGCCGTCTCGCGCAGCGCCCACGCACGATCTCCTACCGCGCCGCGCTCGGTAATCTCGACCTGCGCGAGCTGCTCGCCCAGCATCGATTTCACCGGATGCCGCCAAATCGCGGCGAGCACGCCAATCTGCTTTTGCGCCATCTCCAGCCTCCTGCGCACGACTCAAGGCCGCGCCGATCAATATTGAGTGTTACACGAGCCGGGCGGCGCGGCGCAACGCCGGGTTGTGCGACAGAAAATGGCTAAACGCCGAGCGCGAGAGTGGACGCACCCGCAGGCGATAAAAAATCGAAATGTGCTAACCGTTTGTCACCGTTGATTAGCCAAGAGCAATTGCAGGCGGCTGGGCTCGCAGATCGGCGTATCGGCGATGAATAGAACATCCAGCAGTGGACGTCTAAAACGTGTAGTTTAGATTGTGTAACCGTCCGGTCTTTCGGCGCAACCGAGCGGCGCCAGTTTTTTCAACCAAAAATTGAGCGTGGCGATGCGCCGTCCCTTTGCGGGTTCGCCGCGCAATGGAGGTCTTTATGTTACGACCGGGAAGAGACAAGGGCTTGCCACACCCATTCCGTTGGGATTGGCCGCGCTCGCGACCACCACATTTTTGCTTGGAGCTGCACTGATCTTCCAGCCCGCGACGGTCTGGCGACCATACATTCTGCAGGCGCTGTTGTTTGGCGGATTGGTCGAGTTGCTGGCCGGGATGTGGTCGTTCCCCTTCGGCGATCCGCTGGCGGCAACCGCATTTTCATTTCTGGGAGTGTTTTTTCTATGGTGGGGAATGGCCCACGTGAGCGTTCTGGGACTTCATGCCGCGACGGCTCCGATGATTGACAGCTTGGCGATGGTGTTTATCGTAAGCGGCGTCGTCACGCTCTATTTGTGGATCGCCTCGTTCTATGAATTCACCGCATTCAACCTGGCGCTGCTATTTCTCTGGATCTCGTTTGGACTCATCGGCATCGCGATGTTCACTGGAGTGGCGGTTTTGACATTGCTCGGTGGAATCGCGTCGCTCATCTGTGGCCTGATCGCGGCCTACGGCTCGTTTGCCGCAATTTACAATGCGACCAGCTTGATGGACACGGTCCCACTCGGCGAATCGAAAATGGTGCGTGAACGCGCAGAGCACGACGAAATGGAGCGCATTCGCCGCAATCATCCAAGTGCGCTGCACAATGAGGCCGCTGCCTAAGGCCGATACGCATGCTTGAGTGAACAACCATGGCGCGCGCCATCTCCGCGTCGAAATCGAAACGCCTAATGCTCGCGCGGATGGGTCGCGTTGTAGTCGCGAATCGCTTTCAAGATTGCGCCGCTGGCCTTTTCCATCAGCTCGCCCTGGTTCGCGGTGACGCGCGCCGCCGACGCTTCGATCGGCTTGATCAGTCCCTGGCACCGCGGCATCACGTAGCGTGCGATCATTTCATAGGTCCGCAACGCCTGCTCACGCGAGGTCCAATCGTGCGCGAAGCACAAAATCGTGCCGAAGCCGCCCGAGAGCTCCTGCAGCCGCGCAATCCGCTCAAGCGCGTCCTCCGGCGTGCCGATAATCGCGCCGCCATAGTCGGACATCCGCTTGGCTGCGGCGTAGCCGTCGTCGAAGCGCGGACGCTGCGGCGTGCCGAGAATCCCGACGATATATTCGTTCTGCCATTTCTTGAGCCCGTCGGCGACCTCGCGCAGCGCCTGTTCTTTGGAATCGGCCAGATGAAACGGCATCACGATTCGCCAGTTGCTGCGATCGATATGCTGCCCATGCTCGCGCGCCGAGGTCTCGCCGAAGTTCCACTGCGTCGGCAGCGCCATCAGCCCCTCTTCGGAATACGACGCGACCGACAACACTCCGATTCCGTACTTGCCCGCGCATTTCATTCCCGACGGCGAAATCGTCGAGGCGGTCGCAACCGGAATCCGCTCCTGCAGCGGACGAATCTGCAGCGCCGCGTTGTTCAGCTCGAACCACGAACCCTTGTAGCTGAACGGCTCGTCGGTGGTGAGCAGGCGCAGGATCACGCCCAGACCTTCGTCCATCCGCTCGCGCTGCGTCATCGGATCGATCCCGAGCATTACCGCGTCCGACGGCAACGCCCCCGGACCGACGCCCAGCATCGCACGCCCATGGCTCAGATGATCGAGCATCACGATCCGCTGCGCAACGTTGAACGGATGATGATACGGAATCGAAACGACGCCGGTTCCGAGCATGATTCGCTTGGTCCGTTCGGCCGCCGCGACCAGGAACATCTCGGGCGACGCGATCGTCTCCCATCCGGCCGAGTGATGCTCCCCGACCCAGAATTCGTCGTAGTGAAGTTGGTCGAGCCACTGCGCCAATTCCAGATCGCGCTGGAACTGTAGCGTCGGGTGCTCGCCAATCGGGTGATGCGGCGCAAGAAAAGCGCCGAAGCCAAGCCGTTTAGTCATCGCAGGAACTCCTTGCTGATTCGTTTATACGAGCCGCGCATGCGTTGGCTGCCGAGGCTAGCCGCGCATCGCAGCGATTTGAGCGCTATCCAGATATTCGTCGAGCCGCGTGATCTGTCCGCCCTCGACGATCCCCACCATGCATCCCGCGACTGCAACTTTTTTGCCCGACGACTTCGCCGTTCCGTGCAGCACGTGCTGTTGCACGAATCCTGTAGGCGTCGGCTGACGCTTGATATCGGTGTACGCGATTTCCGCGATATTGCCGACCATCCATTCGAGCAGCGCCAGGTTTTCCTCGATCGTCTGCGTGGCGCCGTCGAAGTTGTGCCAGATTTTTATTTGCGGCGCGTAGAGGTTGCGAACCGCGGCGACATTGCCCTGCTCGATCGCCTTGAATAGCTTGGCGGCGACCTCGAGCGATTCCTGTTCCGATGGCTTCAGCTTCATGGTTTTGTCTCGAATGGAATTTCCCGCTCACTTTACGGTCGGAGTTGCAGTCACGGTCGATGTCGGCCACGGCGTCATCACCGCTGCTGAAGCCGCCGCCGACGCGGCCGGGGAAGCGGCAGCGCTTGGAAGCACCGTCGGCACCGCAACGCTCGGAATCGGCGTCGGGCTCACCAGCGCACCCGGACTCGGCGCGGCTTCAGCTCTCTGCGGCGCGGTCCCGACTCCATAAGTATAAACCAACTCGCCGCCAAGATGTCCCTGGTAACAGATTGCAAAGACCGCGATCACGGCAACGATCAGATAGACCGCGCGGGTTCGAGCCATCCCAGCCAAGCCTTGGAGCAGAATCCGCCAAAGCGCCAGGACTGCGGCGGCGTACATCAGGATCTCGCCGAGCTCTGCATGCCGATGCATCACCGGCTTCGCCGCCAGGGGAATGGTCTTCCAAACCCATTCCGGCTGCAGCTTCCCGCCCGTCACCCATGAACCCGCCGCCGCGATCGCACCGAGGATCATCAGCGTGAGCGCCATGTAGCGCGGCCAGATGCGACTCGGCACCAGGCTCGCAACGAGATCGACAATCACCCCAACGATGATGAGCGCGATCGAAAAATGATCGACCACCGGATGAAGCTGCATGGATGTGAGCCAAGCGAGAACGTTTGCCATCGGGGTCTCCTGAAAAGCGGGCGCTCGAAGCGCTCGAGCGGCGCATTACGCGACCCAACTTATATCGCAGAGCCAGCCCGTTCAGGCAATTCGATTGATATCGTCGGAACGCCTATCAGATCGCAAATCGAAGAAAAAACGAAACCCGCGCCTCATTTCGGTGAAGGCAGAGCCGACGGCGATGCACTCTCCGACGCGCTCGGCGTCGGCGACGCACTCGGCGTCGTGACGGCTGTCGGGGTGGGCATCGGCGTCGCGGATGCTGTCGGTGAAGGCGCGGATGCCGCCGCGGGCGTCGCAGCGGCGCTCGGCGGTTGGCGCACCTCGATCGCGAGATCGTGAATCTCGACCGCGCTCCACGCATGCGCGGTCAGCATGAAACGCGCGGCGGCCGCTGGCGTGAGCTTGCTGAAATCTGGCGTCCAGCTTTCTTCGATTCCAAACTGAAAACTGCTTTCCAAATCGGCCGCTGCGGCGGAAGCAAGCCGCGTCGCGACGATGGTTGCGTTGGCGGGTTCGGCTGCCGGCGCGAGCGCGCGCAAATACCACGCAATTGCCGGCGCGTCGCCCGGAATCGCGGTGGTCGCGCCGGGGCCTGCCATTTTTATCGCGCGCGCGCATTCCGCATCGGTCTGAATCGTCGTCGCGGGACCATTCCACAGAAGCGACGCGCGCCGCTCCCACTGCGCTTGGCTCGCGTTGGGCGCTGCGATCACCGCGCTGGTCACAAACTGCGCGTATATCGCGAGTATCGCGATCGCGGTCGCCGGATAGCGGACGATCTCCCATCCTTCGAGCTCGTGCAGCCACTGGATTCCCCAAGCGCCCAAGAGCGCCATCGGCACGAGGAATCCGAGCGCGAACTCGGCCCGATACGCCCGCGCGATCGTCCACACCGCGATACTCACGAGCATCCAGACGAGGCACCATCCGGCGAAGTACGACTTGATCCGCCGCGCGATGATTGCGATCACCCCCGCCAGCGCCGCCAGCACGATCGCGAATTCATAGAAACCCGCAATCGCGAGATACGATCGCGGCGTCGAAGGCGCGGACCATCTCATCGCATTGTCCAGCGGAGCAAACATCGCGGCGAACGGAACCCGCAACCCGTCGGCGCTGAGTATCTCGACCAGGACAATCCATACCGCGATGAACGCGATCGCGCCCGCAACCAGCAGCCATCCGCGCCGAGTCCACCACACCCGGATGCGCAGGACCGTGTTGCCGCCGGCGATCGCATTGATTACGCCGACGATCCCGAGCGCGAGGATCGCGGTCAGCACATCGATCGCGCCCACCGGTCCGGCGCTGATTGCGAGCGCGAGTACGATCGCAAGAGCTGCTGCACGCGTCGCCGTCGGCCGCGGGACCATCGCCATCGCGATCGCGACCGCGATCATCACCAATCCGATCGCGGCGCTCGCGGTCGTCCCGAAACTCGAAACGTAAAGCAGTGTCGGCGAGATCGCGAACATCGCGGCCAGAGCGAGCGCCCCTGCGCGTCCGATCGCGCCGCGCAGCGCGAATGCCGCGCACAGCATCAGTAATGCGCCAAGCGCGGCGACGCCGCGCGCGCTCATATCCGACGCGCCAATCGCGTGAAAGATTCCGATCTGCGCAAACCCGATCCATCCGAGCGCGCGGGCCGCCGCGGCCGGATATGGAATGCCGACAGCGAGCGCATATTCGCCCAGCGCCCGCGACGCCTCGCCCGGAAACATCGGGCGCGTGCTGAGCGCGGCAACCCGCGTCAGGATCGTGTACGCCGCAACCAGGATCCAACCGAGATGCTCCGCCGTGACCACGAACAGCGGATGCTCGAGCCTGCGCGCGCTGCGAACGCCGCCGTACTGCGGCGCCGGCGCGGGCGGTTGCACCGCCGCAGGCTCGGGCCGCGCGACGGCTTGGTGCGGATCGATTCCCAGCCGCCAGTCGTCAGGCCCGCGATGTTCGTCGTTAGGCATCGATGCAAATCGCTATGTTCCTCCGCCCCCCGTGTCAACGCCGCCATCGGATGTTGCCTGGATTCTCATTGTCTGACACCCAGCAGGACCAGTAGAGGTGCGAGAAACCGGCTGCTCGCGAGCCGCCCCCAGGAAGAAGGATCCAATTCCGTAGGGGCGCGTTCGCGACGCGCCCGTTTTTGCATGCCGATAATCGCGCATCTCCTGCATGCTTCCCTTTTGCCCGAGATTCCTCGCGCGCGGCAGCCGGAGCCTGCCCTGAGCCTGCCGAAGCGCGCGCGGGAATGACATTTCAGCGGCGGATGCGGAAGTTACCATGCGATGAAAAATCTCTTTCATGCTTGTGCGACACGTCCGCACGGTTATGCTTGAGTCTTTCGGGACGGTTGCGATGGCAGACGGCAAGATCACTCCGGTCCGGCGCCTGTTTGGCGCGACCGTGTCATTCCTCGCGTTGGCGGCGATCATCGCGCTATTCTTCGCCTATCGCGAGCGCGCCGCTCTGCCGATTCATCCGCCGAAATTCTCGACCTCGATCGAGCATCTGCCCTACTACGCCTTCTGCTCGTTCTACCGGATGCTTGCCGCTTACGTCCTCGCGCTGTTTTTTTCGATCGGATACGGGATGCTGGCGGCGCGTGGCGGAATCTGGGAGCGGGTGCTGATCCCGACGGTCGATATCGCGCAGTCGGTGCCGGTAGTCGGTTTCTTTCCCGCCGCGATTTTCTTTTTCGTCGCGCTGGCGCACGGCCATCAGATCGGCGTCGAGATGGCGGCGATCTTTCTCATCTTCACCAGCCAGGCGTGGAACATGACGCTCGGCGTGTTCGAGGCGGTCAAGACTCTTCCCGGCGACTCGAAAGAAGCGCTCGAGGCGTTCGGCGTTTCCGGATGGCTGCGCTTCAAGCGCCTGCTGATGCCGGCGTGTGTGCCTAAGCTGGTTTACAACTCGATCCTGTCGTGGGTCGCGGGATGGTACTACCTGATCGCGTGCGAGATCATCACGGTCGGCCCGGCAAACTACCGGCTGCCCGGCCTCGGCAGCTTTCTGATGGACGCCGCCGATCATGGCTCGAAGCTCGATCTCGCCGCCGGCCTCCTGACCCTGCTTGCGGTGATCGTTCTGATGGACGCGATCGTGTGGCAGCCGCTCACGATCTGGGCCGACAAGTTCCGCTTCGAATTCGCGGCCTCCTCGCAGACCGTGCGCTCGCTCGGGATGCTCGACGCGCTGGGCGGGATCGGACCTGCGATGACGCGCGCGCTGCGCTTCGTGCTGGTGCCGCCCTACCGCGCAATCGTGCGCGTCACCTCCGCGATGCCGCGCGTGACGATCGCCTCGAATCCCGCGGCGCGCCGCGCGGGCCGCCTCGTGCGGACCTTTCTTATCGGATCGCTGATTGTATTCATCGCGTACGCGATCGGCGTAGGACTGTTCGCGCTCGGCCGTACTCTGCTCAGGCCGTGGCCACACGAAGTTCGCGAGATTCCAGCCGCGACCGTCGCGTCGGTGATGCGCATGGTCATCGCATATGCGATCTCGCTTGCGTGGACGGTGCCGTGCGCATTGGCCGCCAGCGAAAGCCCCCGCTTCAACCGGATTCTCGCGCCTGCCGCCGAGATCATCGGCTCGATTCCCGCCACCGCGCTGTTCCCACTGATCGTAATCTTCGTGATCCGCGTGACCGGCGGAATGAATCTCGCCTCGATTCTGCTGATCCTCACCGGGATGCAATGGTATCTCCTGTTCAACCTTTTGGCCGGCGTCAACCAGGTGCCCGAGGATTTGAAAGAGGCCGCGCGCGTGTTCGGACTGTCGCGCGTCGCCACCTGGCGCAAATTGATTTTGCCCGCATCGCTGCCCTCGCTCATCACCGGCAGCCTGACCGCCTGGGGCGGTGGATGGAACGCACTTATTCTCTCCGAGTATTTCCTCTACCAGGGGCATGTTTATAAGGTGAATGGGCTCGGCGCGCTGCTCGACGTGGCAACTTATCAAACCGGCAACGGCACGATGATTCTTTTGAGCCTGCTTTCGATGGTCGCCGTCGTGTTAGTCTTGAATCGACTCATCTGGCGGCGGCTATATAACGTTGCAACCGAACGCTACCGGCTGGATTACTGACTGGCGCCGGAAAAATCCGATGTGCGAAGACGCTGACCCCGCAGACCAATGCCTCTCCTCGAGCTCCGCAACGTTTCCAAAAGCTTCTCCATCCCCAAGGGGACCTTGCTCGTGCTCAACGATATCTCCTTCACCGTCGAGGAAGGCGAGTTCGTCGCTCTGGTCGGACCCTCGGGATGCGGCAAATCCACGCTCCTGCGTCTGATCAATGGGATCATCCCGCTCAGCTCCGGACAGGTGCTCTATCGCGGCAAGCAGGTGGACGGGATCAATCTCGAATCCGCGCTCGTGTTCCAATCCTTCGCGCTGCTGCCGTGGCTATCGGTGAAAGCCAACGTCGAGATGGGGCTCGAAGCGCGCGGACTCGGCCTCGAAGAACGCGAAAAACGCGCCAGTATATATATCGACAAGGTCGGCCTCGACGGCTTCGAAGAAGCCTACCCGCGCGAGCTCTCCGGCGGAATGAAACAGCGCGTCGGCTTCGCCCGCGCGCTCGCCGTCGAGCCGCGCGTGCTCCTGATGGACGAGCCGTTCTCCGCGCTCGACGCCCTGACCGCGATCACCTTGCGCGAGGAATTGCTCGATATCTGGCAGGCGCCCGACATGTCGGTCAAGACGATCATCATGGTCACGCACATTATCGAAGAAGCGATCGAGCTCGCCGACCGGATTATCGTCCTCGGCTCAAGTCCCGGCCACTTGGCCGCCGATCTCAAAGTCGATCTGCCGCGTCCGCGCGACCGCCGCTCAGAGCCCTTCAACGCGTGGACCGATAAAGTCTTCTCGCTGATCGAGGAGCGCAGCTGATGGCGGCGCCAAATATTATCCCGATTCCCGATTGCCAGCTCACCTGGGTCTTTGGCCTGCTCGAATTGCTCGAAGACCGCGGCGGCCGCGAGGACGGCTACAAGATCGCGCGCGACCTGCAATTCAAATTTGGCGATCTGCTCAAGGTGATGAAGGCCGCCGAAATCCTCGGCCTGGTCTCGACTCCCGCCGGCGACGTTGTGCTCGAACCGCTCGGCAAGCAGTTCCTCGACAGCGACGTGAACCAGCGCAAGCTCTTGATCCGCGAGCAACTGAAGAAGCATCCCCTGTTCAGCTACCTGGTGCGCCTGCTACGCGGACAGGAGGATCGATCGCTCGCCAAGGAAGTCGTGCTCGAGCATCTGGCGATGCTCCTGCCAAGCGAACCGCCGCAGCGGATGTTCCAGACCATCGTCAACTGGGGTCGCTTTGCCGAGCTGTTCGGCTATAACAAGGACGAGGACCGGTTCTATCTCGATCACGAATAGGCGCGCCGCGCGCGCATTAGAGGAGGATCCAAACCATGGCGGAATCAAGCTACGAAGTCGTCGAGCGCTTTTGCAATGCGTGGAAGCATCACAACCTCGACGAAGTGATGGCGTTCTTCACCGACGACGCCGAGTATCATAACGTCCCGACGGGGCCCGGCGCCAAAGGCAAAGCGGCGGTCAAGGCAGTAATCGACACGTTCTGGCCGATGGCCAAATCGATCGAGTTCAAAGTCCTGCGCGCCGCCGCCAACGGCAACACGGTAATGAACGAGCGCCTGGATATTTTCGACCTCGGCAACGGCAAAAAGATCGAGCTGCCGGTCGCGGGCGTCTTCGAGGTCCGAGCCGGCAAAATCGCATTGTGGCGCGACTACTTCGACCTCGCGATGTACACCAAGCAAGTGAGCTGACGCGGAACAGCCGGCCACAAAGCCACAAAGAAGAGATTCTTACATACCCTCTCCCCCCGGGTGACGCGCCCGGGTGAGTCGTCATGCGCTGCGCGCACCATGATGGATGAAAGTCGCTTCCCAAGGACAACCTGTTGCAACCCGACAGGGGACAATTCGCCCGCTCTCACCCGCATGACTTGGCCGGCTCGACTAAGCGGAGTGGTGCGCGCATTCTGATGAATGCCCATCCGGAGTGACCTCTGAGTCGGTGTTGAGTACGCACCTTTCACCTTCCCAGCGTCTTCCCGGAGGGACAACCTATTGCAACACCACAGCTAGCCCAGCGAGGTGGCTAAAAGCGGGGGTCAGCAGTTTTCCTGGGCTTTCTTGTGGTCGCCAGTTGCGAGCCATCGTCGGGGCAGCAGTCCGTCCGAAGAGGTGCCGGCGTTGGCCGAGGAAGATCCTCCGCATCCCGCCAACGACACTGCCATCGCGGTTGTGAGAGCCATGCAAAACGGCCAATGCGATCGTGCCTGGTGCCGGATTTCATCTGCCGCGGTATGGCCTCGTGGCTCTTTCAGATTCTTCGCGCGGCCGCGATCACGATTTCTCACAGAGAAGTGAATTTCCTCTTGACTAGGGCGAAAGCTCCCACCATTATGGCGAAACTCTACAAATTGTGTTTCAGGCAACTCCAGAGAAGAAGTTCGCCGTTTGGAGAAAATTCCGGTGAAAGGTTCTATAAGGATGAGGTTGGGGGTGTTCGCCCTCTTGCTGACCATCGGATGCGCCGCCTGCGGCGGCTCGAGCTCTTCGGGCGGTTCCTCTGGAGGTGGCGGGACGTCGGCCACTTTCAAGCCAGGGCCCTGTCCCGCTCCTGAAGCAGACGCATTGGCGAAACTCAACGCGAGTTGCGGGACGCTGACGGCTCCCGAAAATCGCAGCGAGCGGAGTGAAGGCAAAGTTCAACTGCCGGTCGCGATCATTCCTTCGCAGAATCAGCCGGCGCAGTCGGATCCGGTCGTTTACATGGCGGGCGGTCCGGGAGCCAACGCCATCGGGCAGGCACAAGATCTCGTCAACGTAGGCCTCAACCAGAAGCGCAACCTCATCATCATGAATCAGCGCGGGGTTGCCTACACCGTGCCCAATTTGGCGTGTCCCGAAATCGATATGGCCTTTGCCACCGCTGTTGGACTGCCTTACGATTCGCCGGACCACGAGACTCTGCACGTCGCGGCGACCAAGGCATGCCACGATCGTCTCGTAGGTCAGGGAATCGATCTGAGCAACTTCAACACCGCTGAAAACGAAGCCGACTTCGCCGACCTGCGCAAGGCCCTCAAGATCAAGCAGTGGGACGTGTACGGTTTGTCCTATGGCACCGCTCTCGCGCTCAGCCTGATGCGCGATCATCCGGAAGGCATCCGCAGTGTGATCATCGATGCGGTCCTGCCTCCCAGCGCGGTGAGTCTGGGATGGACGTGGACCAACGAGAATGAGGCCATCAACAACATCTTCCGCGCGTGTGCCAATCAGCCAGCCTGCGCGACCGAGTATGGCGATCTGAGCGCGCAATTCACGGCGCAGGTCCAGCAACTCGAAGCCAATCCCGTGACGTTAACGGTGACGATCCCGGGAACCGAGACGACTACGCCGGTGGTGCTCGACGGCGGCGCGATACTCAATTGGATAGGATCGCTTCCAGATCCCGTGGTGCCAATAGCCTCCATTCCGGCGGCGATCTCCGAGTTGGTAAAGGGCCAGCCGACACAAATCGCCGAGGCGCGGGCCGTCGCCGCGAACCCTGCCGTGATAGGAGCAGTCGGCTACGGCCTTTTTTATGGTGTGATCTGCAGTGAGTGGGTGCCATTTGAGCCTCCCTCTCAAATTCTGGTGCAGGGACAACTGGCTTTCCCAGCCTATCCACAGAGCGTCCTGACCCAGCCGCCGGGATTGCCGTTTATGACCGAAGATTGCGCGGTGTGGGACGTTCCGTCAGCCTCTGGGTCTGTGCGTCAGGTCACGGTTAGCTCAATCCCCACCCTTGTGCTGAACGGAAGCTTCGACGGGAAAAGCGCCCCGCAGTGGGGCATCTATGCAGCCGGCACTCTCCAGAATTCGACGACGGTTACCGTTCCGAGCTCCGGGCATGGAGCGCTGTTCCTGATCCAATTGCCGCCTGATTTTCCGGCAAGGGCATGCATACAGGGCGTCGTGGCATCGTTCCTCTCGAATCCG
This sequence comes from Binataceae bacterium (SeqCode), assembly GCA_049795175.1. Classification (GTDB taxonomy): domain Bacteria; phylum Desulfobacterota; class Binatia; order Binatales; family Binataceae; genus JBARDN01. Next base: position 40,663 of record JBARDN010000241.1, read on the forward strand.
ATTGACCCAGACACCAGTTGTGTTGCGGGTTTGACTGACGTGCCTTTTAACTGATCATCCGGAACCCGGTAGTAACAAATTCCACAAAACGATGAATCCGGAGTTGAGAGTCACCAACGCACCGATCGAGACAGGTATTTCGGCTGACTGGGGGAAAGGCGGGCGGTGCCGCGTCCCCATTTGGAGACAGGCATGAGGGGTTTCGTGCGATCGATGCAGAGAGTCCGCGTCGGACTAGTGACGGCCGTTTTGGTTCTGTTTGTGGCTGCGTGCGGAGGATCTTCAGGTGGCAACTCGGCGCCGGGAGTCGCCTCGGCCAAATTCGAGCCCGGGCCCTGCCCTTCGCGGGTAGCTTCGTCTCCAGCCTTCGCCAATGCGCAATGTGGACAATTGATAGTGCCGGAGAATCGTCACAAGCCGAACGGAAAAACTATTAGCATTTCCGTCGCCATAATTCCTTCGATAACCCAACCCCCGCAGCATGAACCTATTTTCTACATAGCAGGCGGTCCCGGCGGCGACGCGATGGGAGACGCAGAATTTCTAGTTCCAATATTAAATCAGACTCAAGATCTCATTGTCTCAGCCCAGCGCGGAACCTTGGACGCCACGCCGGCGCTTCTGTGCCCCGAAATCGACGCATTCAACGCCGAGGCGGTGAGTCTCGTCTACGATGCACCATCGACCGGGACCCTGCACGTCGCGGCAACCAAAGCATGTCACGATCGATTGGTCTCGGAGGGAATTGATCTGAGCGCCTACAACACGTTCGAGAACATCCAGGACTTCATGGATTTGCGCAGGCTTCTGAAGGTGTCCAAGTGGAGCATCTTTGGAACTTCCTACGGCACTTATGTTGCGCTCACCCTGATGCGCCTGCATCCGAAGAACCTGGTGACCGTGACCATCGACTCCATCACGCCCCCCAGCGTGGTGAGCCTTGGATGGACCTGGAGCAGCGTTGGCGAAGGCTTCAACAATCTGTTTGATGCGTGTGCCGCGCAGCCTTCCTGTGCCGCTAAGTATGGAGACGTAAGGAGCAAGTTCACAAGTCAGGTCCAGCAGCTCGAGGCTGACCCGCTGACAACCACGAGCACGTACACGCCCGGTGGTCCGCCGGTCAAAGTCGTGCTCGACGGCGGTGCGCTCGTGAACTGGTTTGTATCAGGCGGCCGCTCACTTTTCTCGTCGGTACCTTCGGCGATCCAGGAGTTGGTCAATGGTAACCCCGTTCAGATTGCTGCCAACCGCGCCGCGCTGGCAAATCCGGCGACCGAAAGCACACAGGGTTACGGCTTGACCTACGGGGTGTTTTGCAGCGAATGGATACCCTTTGAGCCGCAATCAGAAATACTTGCGAAGGGCCTGATCGCGTTTCCTGACTATCCGGACTCAGTTCTCTCGCAGGCGCCGCAACTTCCGTTCGCAACTGAAGATTGCGCGGTCTGGGACGTTCCCAAGGCGCCCGCCTCGATCAGAGATGTCACGACAAGCAGCATCCCGACTCTGGTGATAGACGGCACTTTCGACGCGAAGACCTCGCCGATGTGGGCGACATACGTAGCTAAAACTCTGTCCAACTCGACTACCATCATCATTCCGGGCATAGGCCATCTCGTCACGCCGCAGTCCGACTGCGCCCAGACCGTGTTCAAGTCTTTTCTCGAGAATCCCACCTCCCCAGATACGAGCTGCGTGAATGGGCTGGAACCGCCACCGTTCCAATAGTCGCTCGCGAACGCTGTAGCCGCCGGTGCGAAAGTGCCCCAGGGTCGCCGATTGAATACTGACCCACCCCGACGTGAGGTAGTCCTTGGCGGAGAGCCTCATGCTGGTGGTGGAGCGAGCGGTCGAGATCCGGGCTTTGAGCAGGCCGGGCAAGAGCATCCGAGAGATCGCGCGGATGCTCGAAATTTGGTGCAACACGGCGGTTATAATTCTTGCAATTGGTGATTTCGTACGCGCGGAAACATCAGAGGCGAGCACGACCCGTCCACGCCGCGTATGGACCCGCACGAATCAGACTCCGGGAGTATAGCCGTAGCGCATAGTTCACCCGCACGAGTGCGATGATGTCATCGACCTCGTAAGTCTTTATTATTTCACTCGCGCTCGTCCAGATTACTCGAGACCGCTTTCGCGCAATCCGCCCTATCGCGGGATTCGGAATCGTCATACAGGTGACGAATGTCTCATCGGCCAATCGGTTCACTTCTTATTTGTCGCTATCCACCACGTGTTGCCTGAAGAATCCTTTACCCCTCCGACGCGATCGCCCCAAGTCATATCGGCTGGCTCTCTAATCGCCTTGGCACCAAGACTCAGCGCGCGTCGGTAAGTCGCATCGACGTCAGGAACATAGATATAGATCGCGGCTGCCATCGACGGGTCGGAAAAATAGCCATTGCCAAACAGCACATGCGCGTCGCCGATCTTAGCCTCGGCATGAAATAGCCCCTTCGCATCGGGCGTCGGAGCATGCGTCACTTCTGCACCGAAAGCATTCTTGATGAAATCCGCAAGGTCAAGCTTCGCGTAAAGATACGGTGTAATCGTCGTATAGCCAGGCTGAATGTGATTGTTCGTCGCGTTCATGGGCTTTCCTCCTCTTCCGATTCGGTTGGACGATGCTACCCCGGTATTGTGATTGCTGGAAGTCTGGTGGTTCCTCGCGACCTAATCCGGGCGGATGAGCGCACTGGGAGAAGGCGGCCTGTCGCACAGTGATACCCGAACGCTCGGTGGTCGAGTTTCTGATCAAGCTTCTCGCGATCACGCGATTCCGTCTGAAGTCACTGGCGAGCCTCGAGCCCGAAAATAACCTCCTTGTCAGCAGATGATTCTACTGAGCAGAACTCGTTCGCGGGTGCCGCTCCGCAACCTCTCATTTCGGTACCGCTTGCTATTCGAGCGATGTGTACGGGGCCGCCAGAAGAGCAAATATCTGTCCTGCCACGAGCGCAGTGCGCGTTTGCAACTCAAGTGACGTTCATGAAACTCTGGTCCGCGATTCGGGGTGTAAGTGCAAGTCAAAGCTATCAGACAAATCTTGCTTCTCTCGGCCGCCGTCACGCTTTTGATTGGCGCTGGGCCAGCCGGCGCTGCCTGGACCAAGAGCGAGTACGTGTCCAGCGGCCAACCGGTCGAGGTGTACGCCTGCGCGCCCGACTCGAAGCAACCGCTTCCAGCCGTAATACTTATCCATGGCGCCGAGGTTCATGGCGCCGGCTATCACGACATGGAGCAGGTCTGCGGCGATCTTGCGGCGCAGGGCTACTACGCTGAGATGATCGAATACTACGCGCCGGGAGAAGAGGTCGTGCCAGGGGAGCGCGAGAAAGTTCGCCAATCGTTTGCCGGGTGGGTCAAGAAACTTCACGACGGCCTGGGCGCGCTTGGTAAGAACCCGGCGGTCGATCCCAAGCGTATCGGTGTGATGGGTTATTCCCTGGGGGCAATGTTGGCGCTGTCTTTAGGGGCACGCTATTCGGACCAGGTCGCGGCGGTAGTCGATTACTACGGACCAGTGCCTCCATCGGTAAAGGAAAAAGCCGCTGCCATGCCGCCAACCTTGATCATTCACGGAGGAAAAGATCGTCTGGTACTTGCTAAGCAGTCGAAAGAGCTCGATCAAATGCTCACCGGCGCGGGACGGCCGCATCAACTGAAGCTCTATCCCGACGCAGAGCACGCGTTCAACTTCCAGGGCTCGAATGCCTACGATGCAGGCGATACGCAGGACGCATGGACGGTTACGCTCGATTTTCTAGCCAAATATCTGAAGGAAAATTCGCCGGCCGTAAACTAAACTTTTCAGACACTTACATCGCAGGCACTACTCGAGGTGTAAAAATCGTTTTCAAGATAGAACGGTAATTTGATCAGAGGTTGCGCCTTTGGGTATTGCAGAGATCGGGCGCCCGACTCTCTGCTTTGCCAGATATGTGGTTGAAGCAGAATCCGCAACGGCTACCAAAGAGACCCTCGATGGCTGATGCTCCCGGAAAAGGAAACCACGGCATGTCTGGCGGCCTGCTCGCTGGAGCTGCGGCTCTCGCCACTGTTGTCGCTGCGCTCGTAGGAATACTCAATCAGTTCGGCGTCATCGGATATCACGAGAGCAATAGAAACGCAGAAGTCAGCGCTCCGGCACCACTTGCTGAGGAACCTGCATCGGCTGCTCCGGATGAAAGTCACTCCGGGCTCGGATTATCAGCGTCTGCGGCGCCCCGCACTTCGACGAAGCGCGGCAATCCGCGAATTCTTACCGGGGCGTGGCGCGACGCCGTGGGCGGATGTCATTTTATCAATCAGGTTGGATCGAAGCTCGAAGTAACGAACTACTTTCCCGAATCTGACGACGTGATGAGTCACGGAGGCGGTTCGGTCGATGGAACTCGGATTCAGTTGCGCCTCCGGACGATGCATGGGGACTTCAAAATCTCGCCCGACGGCAGGATCTTGAGCGGAACAATGGTCCGCTCGTCTGGTCCGGGTCGTTCGGTCTGGAAGTACGTCGGGCCCTCTTGCCAGAAGTCAGGCTGAACGGGCGAATCGCGGCGCTTCCTTTGGCCGCACAGCAAAACTTGCTTCGGCATACTACGCGATCGTTCATGCGGCCGGAGTCTGAGGCGCAGCGATCGCAGAACCTTCCCGATTCCGAAAACCTGGTGCGGGAGTCTGGCAGCGTAGCTAATGTGAAGATGTCTCGGGTGGAGTGGCCTCTGGAACTAAGCGCGCGACCATCGGATGCGACTCGTACCGGACGAGCACGTCCATCCAGTACTTGTCGGCCATCGCGGCGGCGATTTTTTCCTTCATATCTGGGACCTCCTCCACCTTCACCTTGTCAAATTTCTGGTCAGCCACCTTCAATTTCACGTAAGGTCTGGTGGAGTTCTTCTGAATGCGTCCGTATGCGCGATCGCCAAGTCGGACGTACGGCTGCCCATCGATGACGACCACCCACAAGTTTGACCAATGCTCCCCGACGTCAGGTTCCGTGGTCATTACCTTGATAGTGCTCGCATCGCGAAACACGGCGGGATCCCATCCCGGTACCGCTATGTTTTCGGTGCGGGCAGCGGTTGCGAGCGCGATCGATAGTACAAACGAAAGTACCGCCAGACTGGCGCTTCGATAAATCTTTATATTGGTTGGCATAGTTTTCCGCGCTGGAGAACCTCGCGCCCTCAGATTATTTGTCCCGCATTTCGTACCACGAATTTTTCCTACGCTTGACCATCTAGTCAGCTAATTCTTCGAGCAGCGCTTTGGCGTCCTTCAGGTCGGCGGTGTCGAAGCCCTCAGTGAACCATCCGTAGATCTCCGCGAGCATCGCGCGCGCCTTGTCACGTTTGCGCTGCTTCTTAAGCACGCGGGCAAGACTCGTAGTGGCGCGCAGTTCCCACGACTTCGCATGCTGCTTGCGTGCAATTTCGATCGCGGTGCGGAAATATCTCTCCGCATCGGCGACATTCGATGCGCGCTGCGCGAGTAGTAGTTCGCCCTTCAGCCGGTGCACCTCCGCCTCAAAATGCCGTTGGCCGGTTCGGTTGATGATCGGAAATGACTCTTCGATTGTGCGAAGAGCTTCGTCAAAATGCCCTGCCTTCCCCAGAGCGGTTGCTGTCAGGGCTAGATGATAGGCGGCCGCAACCTCGAAGCCAGCCGCTCTGAGCTGCGACAGATTCTGTCTCATCCGCACGATACCGCAATCGAGATCACCGTCCAGCGCATCCGCCCAGCCGAGATAGATCTCGCTAAGAGCGCGGCCAGCGGCGTAGCCTGATTCGGTCGACAGGCCCAATCTTGCTTCCGCTCTCGCTCTCATCCGATCAGGTTCGCGTCGGAGCTCGAAAATGTAGGTGGCGTATCCATGAATATCTGCCAGCATCGTCTTCAGCCCGGATTGCGCGATCGCGGTCGCGATATTTATTCGCTCCAATGCGCGATCGGGATAACCCAGGAACCAGAGGTTCCATCCCGAGAGCGCGCGATTGTTTTGTCGGGGGCCGTGCCGCCACAGCATCGTGCGGGCTTGGAGCATTTGCCCGGTGCGATGCGGCGGTGGACCGGCTCCAGGCTCCGCCATGGATTCCAGCAGCATCCAGGCCTGATCGAAGTCCTGGGCGGCGAGCTCGAAATCCCCCGAGTACATTCTTGCCAATGCCCAATAGGTCCTCGCATCCGCAAGATGTTCTGTGCTCCGGTGTTCCTCCGCGAGTGCAACCAGCTCGGTGGCTATTTCGCACGCCTTCGGCAGATCGGGACGGGTCAGGTGGACGAACAAATCTGCATAGAGCGCGTTCCACGTCCTGTGCCACGAGATTCCGGGCCTCCTGCCAAGCAGCATTGCGCGCGTGGACGACTGCGCGGCTTCAGGTGAGGCGAAGCCCTTGCTATCCCCCAGCGTTCCTCCGGCTGCGTTCCTGAGATCTAATTCCAGTTCGGCACGCCGGTCATCGTCGGGTAGCTGCTGCAGCAATTCGAGTCCGCTTTCGAACTGCGAAAGCACCTCGGCATTGGAGCCGAGGTCAGCGAACCGCACTATCGCGCGCGAGCAATATTCCACCGCCCTGGCCGGATTGCCTCCGCGCGCGTAGTGATGCGCCAGTTCAGCGGCATGGTCGCCGATGCTCTTCTTATATTTCGATTCGCGTGCGGCTGGCCAAATTCGCTCGATCGCTTCGGCTACTTCGAGATGAAGCCTCTGGCGGCGCGCCGCCGACAGGCTGGCCAATACCGCCTGTCGAATAAGCTCGTGGGAGAACGCAAACCGGACGTTGGGATTCGCTGCGATCGAGAAAACCAACCCGGCCTTTTCGGCTTCCTCGACTTGCTCCAGAATCGAATCCGCATCGGCTTCGATCGCAGACTGAAGAATTTCAAAACTGAAGAAGCGTCCGATCACGGCCGCCGTCGCGAGCATTTTCTGTGTTAGTTCGCTTAGCCGCGTCACTCGTCGAGCGACGACCAGCCGCACACTCGGCGGCGCGTCCAGCTCGGCAATCTGGAGCTCGGAGCGAAACTGTCCCGCCGAATCGTACAGGAGATTTTCCTCTTCCAGATGGCGGAACAGTTCCTCAACGAAGAAAGGATTGCCTTCGGTCTCGGCGAATACCTCGCCAACCACCACCGCGGGCGCCGATTTCCCGCTCAAGCTATCGAGCATCGCGGCCACCCCGTCGCGCGGTAAGCCTTTCAGTCTCACCCGAGTCGCGATGCGCCCCCGGAGCAAATCTTCCAGCGTCTCTGCCAGCGGGCGAGTGACATTGAGCTCAGCGTCGCGGTAGGTGCCGATCACCATCAGCGGCAAATAGGATAGGCGCTGCGTAAGGTGATCGAGCAGCGACAAGGTCGAATCGTCGGCCCAGTGAAGGTCCTCGAGGATCATCAGAGTCGATCGTTCCGAAGCGATTCGAGCAAGGAAGTCGAAAAAGCAATTGAACAAATGGCGCCGCGCCTGAGCCGGCGGCAAATC